>LJKK01000056.1 GCA_001421185.1 Methanomassiliicoccales archaeon RumEn M1 | reverse complement strand
GAACCGTTCGGCGTACGCCTGGCACTTGCGCGAGAACACTCCCGTGTACGCCCGCCCGGCCCGCACCGGGAACTCCGAGGAGGTGTCCCACGCTCGCCTCTCCGACGGCGTGACCACGCACAGCGTCCGCGGCCCGATCGGCCGCATGTACTCGAACGCGATACGCCCGCCCGGGACATCGTCGGAGGAGATGAATGAAGGTATGGACGACACGCGGCGCCACGTGGCCTCATCCTATATAACATGGTCGAGGAGCGTACCGAATTTCGTCAGCGTAACGTGGATTTATCGATGACAAGTTATTCGGCCAATTAGCTTTATCAATCCCCAGGCCAATATTCACTCGAGCAACATGGTCGCACTTGTTAAGGACTATATGGTCCGGAAGCTAGAAGTGGTATCTCCGGACGACTCGGTGCAGAGCGCGATCGAACTGATGGTCGAGAACGACCAGGGCAGCGTCATCGTGGTGGACCCCGATGACAAGGTGGTGGGCATCTTCACCGAGCGCGACGTGCTGCGACGCTATCTCACCAGCCAGGACAAGTTCCTGCATCTGAAGGTATCGGAGGTGATGAGCTCGCCGGTGACGACCGTATCGACCGATACGCCGGTGGCCGAGGCCCTGGCCATCATGAACCGGAAGAACATCAGGCGCCTTCCGGTGGTGGACGAGAACAACCACATGATCGGTTTCGTCTCCTGGATGGAGATGTTCAAGAACCTGCCCATCGAGTGAGCCCAAGGGGCCAAGGCCCCCCTTTCCTTCTATCAACTGGCTTGCCGGTTTCGGCAATCATTTTTTACGTTCTTCGACATATATCATAACAATTGCGTCCCACGGGCCGCAGGGAGTTGATAACATGGCCAAGAAAGGTTTCATGACCGATATTGAGAAGGATACCATCGAGAACAACGACTTCCGCAAGGTGCTCTATACCAGCCAGTTCAGCCAGCTGGTGCTGATGAGCCTGAGGCCGGGGGAGGAGATCGGGGCCGAGGTCCACGACGACGTCGACCAGTTCTTCCGCTTCGAGGAGGGCGAGGGCGAGGTCATCATCGACGATACCACCTACAAGGTGAAGGACGGCAGCGCCGTGGTGGTCCCGAGGGGGGGCCAGGCACAATGTTGTCAACACCTCCAAGGACGTCGCCCTCAAGCTCTACACCATCTACTCGCCTCCCGAGCACCGGGACGGCGTGAACCACAAGACCAAGGCGGACGCCGAGGCCGACAGCGAGCACTTCGACGGCAAGACGACGGAGTGAGAAAACCGGGGCCAGGCCCCATTCCTTTTTAAAAATTGAGATCGGGAAAGGGTTTCAGTCGTCCAGGGTGGACAGGTCGCCCAGCGGCTGGCCGAGCTCCTTGGCCTTCAGCACCCGGCGCATGATCTTGCCCGAGCGGGTCTTGGGCAGCGACTCGACGAACTCGATCTCCCTGGGGTAGGCGTAGTAGGCCAGCCTGGTCTTGACGAACTTGGTGATGTCCTCCTTCAGCTCCTCGGAGGGCTTGTAGCCCGGCCGCAGGGTGATGAAGGCCTTCACGATCTCGCCTCTTAGCTCGTCAGGCTTGCCGATGACGCCGGCCTCGGCCACGGCCGAGTGCTCGATCAGCGCCGACTCCACTTCGAAGGGACCCAGACGTTCTCCGGACGTCTTGATGACGTCATCGGCACGGCCCAGGAACCAGAAGTACCCGTCCTCGTCCTTGTAGGCCTGGTCGCCCGCGATGTACCAGCCGGGGATGCGGAAGTACTCCTTGAACCTCGGAGTGTTGCGCCAGATGCCCAGCATCATGGACGGCCAGCCGGGGCGGAGCGCCAGGTAGCCCTCGACGCCGGGCGGGACCTCGTTCCCCTCCTCGTCCACCACGCTCGCGATCGACCCCGGTATGCTTCCCCATGGAGCCGGGGCGGATGGTCATGCAGGGGTAGTTGCATATGAGGTGGGCGCCCGTCTCGGTCTGCCACCAGGTGTCGTGGATGCGCTTGTTCATCGTCCGCATGGCCCAGCGGACCACCTCGGCGTTGAGGGGCTCGCCGACCGAGCAGATGTGGCGCACCTTCTCCAGGTCAAACTCCTTGACCAGGTCGTCGCCCGCCCGCATCAGCATGCGCAGCGCGGTGGGAGCGGTGTACCACACGGTGACGCCGTAGCGCTGCAGGATGTCGTACCAGGTCCGGGCGTCGAAGCGGCCCTCGTAGGACACGATGGACGTGCCCAGAAACCACGGGCCGAAGATGCCGTACGACGTGCCGGTGACCCAGCCGGGGTCGGCGGTGCACCAGTAGGTGTCATCATCCCTGAGGTCAAGGACCCACTTGGAGGTGATGTACTGCTGCACCATGGAGCGGTGGCCGAGCAGCACGCCCTTGGGCTTGCCGGTGGATCCGGACGTGTAGTGTATGATGTACGGATCGGTAGGAGCCATGTTGACCGCCTGGAACTTGGGGTCCCCGGAAGCCACGACCTCATCGAAACTTACGCAGTTCTCCCCCAGCTCGTCCGATTTGCCCACGATGACGATCTTCCTGAGATCGGCCAGATCGTCCACTATGGGCAGTATCCGCTCGTACAGGTACGGGGAGGTGATGATGATGTTGGTACCCGAGTCGAGGGCGCGGTCCTTGACCGCCTCTGGCCCCAGCGCCGAGAACAGGGGGCTGGCTATGCCCCCCATCTTGACGATCGCTAGCATGGCCATGTACAGCTCTGACGTCCGGTCCAGGTACACGAAGATGCGGTCGCCCTTGCGGGCACCCAGCTTGGTCAAGCCGCTGGCCAGTTGGCTGGTGATGGCCGACAGCTCCCCAAAGGTATACTTCCGTACCTCGCCTTCGGCGCCGATCGAGTACAGGGCGATCTTGTTCTTCCTCCAGTTCAGGGCGTGGCGGTCTATGGCCTCGTAGGCCACGTTGTAGACCGAACCCTTGGACCAGTCGAACTCCTTGTCCACGGAGGCCCAGGTGAACTCCTTGCTGGCGACCTCGTAGTCCTGGAGATTTCCGGCTGATGTTGGCGGTATGTAACCCTCCATTCCATACGCTCCTAGTGTATCGAAAGGATGATTTGAGGGGGCATATAAAGGTTTATCGAAGTCCAACTACGACAATTGCAGGAATATTGTGAATTGTCTGTATAGAACTACGATTGACATCGGATGTCGGGCCTGAAAAGGCCTGAATTAACGGCGATTAACTGAAACATCGCCCCATATCTCATCATCCGATAGGGTGCTGAACGTCGGGCGGCGAGGCGGCGGTAGGGCGCTCCGCAGCCGATACGTTCTGCGTCCCGACAGGGATTTATGCCTCGAGGGGTTGTCAGGGGCATGAGCTCCATGACCTTCGCCCAGAGGGTCCTTTCCCGCGCCAGCGGAAGGCAGGTGGCGACCGGCGACATCGTGCAGGCCAAGGTGGACCTGGCCATGTCCCACGAGAACTCCGCGCTGGTCCTGGCCTCGTTCCGCGAGATCGGGGCGAAGAGGATTTGGGACCCCGCCAAGGTGGTCATCCTCTTCGACCATCGGGTCCCGGCCAACACCATCAAGACCGCCGAGTCGCACCGTGAGGTGCGCTCCTTCGCCCGGGACGCGGGACTGCCGAACTTCTACGACATGGGCGAGGGGATATGCCACCAGGTGCTGCCGGAGAAGGGGCACGTGCGCCCGGGCATGCTCATCGTCGGCTCGGACTCGCACACCACCACCTACGGGGCGCTGGGAGCGTTCTCCACCGGCATCGGCGCGACCGAGATGGCCTCGGTGTGGGCCACCGGAGAGATCTGGATGAGGGTCCCGGAGACGCTTCGGCTGCGCATCCGGGGAAAGCTGGGGCCGCATGTGCGCTCCAAGGACGTCATCCTTCACATCATCGGGCGGCTGGGCGCCGACGGAGCCGACTACCGGTGCGTGGAGTACACCGGCAACACGGTGGACGCGATGTCCATCGCATCGCGCATGGTGATGAGCAACATGAGCATAGAGATGGGCGCCAAGGCCGGCGTGTGCTTCCCCGACGCCGCCACCGACAGCTGGCTGGCCGCCCGGGTTCCCGGCTGGGGCGGCATCAGCGGCGATCTTGGCCAGAACGCCGTCCCGGAGGAGCAGGCGGAGTTCGACGTCTCCGACCTGGCCCCGCAGGTGGCATGCCCGCACCAGGTCGACAACGTCTGCGACGTGACCGAGGTCGAGGGCACGAGGATCGACCAGGCCGTCCTGGGCTCCTGCACCAACGGACGGCTGGAGGACCTGGAGGCGGCCGAGGCGGTGCTGCGCGGCCATACAGTGCATCGGGACGTGCGGTTCATCGTGGTGCCCGCGTCCCGGGAGATCTACATCGAGGCGGCCAAGCGCGGCATCCTTGCCTCCCTGGCGTCGTCCGGGGCGGTCATCGTCAACCCGGGCTGCGGCCCCTGCCTGGGAGGGCACCAGGGCCTTCTGGCGGCGGGAGAGAGATGCATCTCCACCACCAACCGCAACTTCCGCGGACGGATGGGGTCGCCCTCGGCCGAGGTGTTCCTGGCCTCGCCCGACACGGTGGCGGCCAGCGCGATCAAGGGAGAGATATCGGACCCCCGGAGGTTGTGATATGGCGAACGGAAGGGTATGGAAGTACGGGGACCACGTCAACACCGACCTGATCATTCCCGGAAGGTATCTGGACGATTACAACGCGGCCAGCCTGGCCGCCCATGCCATGGAGGACATCGACCCCTCCTTCGCCTCATCGGTGCAGAAGGGCGACATCATCGTGGCCGGCAGGAACTTCGGCTGCGGCTCGTCGAGGGAGCAGGCGCCGCTGGCGTTGAAGGCCGCCGGGGTCGGCGCGGTGGTGGCCAGGTCGTTCGCCCGCATCTTCTACCGCAATTGCATCAACGTCGGCCTGCCGGTCGTCTTGTGCGATGCGGCGGACATGTTCGATACGGGCGACAGGGTGGAGCTGGACCTCTCGGCCGGCACCATATGCAACCTCGACAGCGGCGGATGCGCGCGCTTCGACCCGCTGCCCGATTTCCTGCTGGAGATACTCGAGGAGGGCGGACTGGTGCCCTACATGAAGGACCGCCTGGGGCGGTAGTCATCTCTGGCGCCAGCGGTCGGGCGGCACCGTGATCTCGAAGCGGGCGCCCCCGCCCGGACCCCCGTTCTCGTGGATGTGCATGCCTGACACCTCCAGGATCTCGCGTGCCAGGTGGAGGCCCAGGCCACCCCCCTTGCCATGCCCCAGGTCGAAGATGCGCTCCTTGTCCTCGAGGGCCACGCCGGCCCCGTTGTCCTGGTACACGATGCTGATCCTCCCGTCCCTCTTCTCATATCCAATGTTCACCTCGGTGGCATGGACGCCGTGCCGCGCCGTGTTGTCCAGCAGGATGCTGAACACCCTGTAGAGCAGGGGGTCGGCCAGCAGCTCGATCCCGTCCAGGTCGGTGTTGACCCTCAGCTCGCTCCCCAGTCCCAGCTCCTTTCCCTTCGACACCACCTCCCAGGCGGTCTGCCACCGCGGAGGCTCCCTGCCCAGGTCCTGATAGTCCCGGGCGAAGCGGAGCTGGCGCTCGATCGATATCCCCGCCGAGGCGATCCTCCTGCCATACTCCTGGCACGTCGATGCCTGCGTCCGCCCCCGGGCCAGCAGTTCGCCGTAGCCGCTGACGACGGTCAACTGGTTGAGGATGTCATGCCGGGTCACCGATGCCAGCAGCGACAGCTTCACGTTGGCCATCCGCAGCCGTTCGCTGTACTCTCTCTCCTCGGTGACGTCTCGCAGGGTGAGCAGCTCGCTGGTGAGCGACCCCTCGCTGTCCAGGATGGGGGTGGTCTTGACCTGATAGGTCGAGACGCTACCTGGCACGGACACGTCCATCGGTTCTCCCTGCCGGACCTCCTCCAGGCGTTCGGCCAGCTCGGGCGAGAGGGCGGACAGCGGCCTGGCGTACAGGTCCTCCTCGCTCCTCCCCAGCCGCCCTAGCAACCGATCGTTCACGAACAGGATCCGGCCCCCCGGGTCGATGACGACGATGCCGTCGTCCACCGCGTTGATGATGGCCTCCAGGGCCAGGGGGACGACGTCGAACAGCTCGAACTTGAACGAGCCGATGAACAGCAGGACCGCGGCGGCGGTGAAGCCGACCACGAAATGATATGTCAGCGACAGGGGGGAAGATGTCAGGGAGCCCGATCACCAGGGCCGCGATGGGTATGAGGGACGCCACCAGCACCGGCAGGATCTGGCGGCGATGCATCCTCGATGAGCGAAGGTAGGCGTATATCAGGGCGCTCACGCTGATGAGCAGCAGCCCCAGGGAGTAGGCGGAATGGATGACGAACCCTATGCCGTAGGTGTGGTCGAAGGCGGAGAACGGCTCGCCGGACAGCCCCACCTGGGGATAGAAGAGATGATGAAGATCGTTCGTCCACACCATCACGAGGGTGAACGCCGGTATGACGAGCAGGAGCGGCAGGGTGCTTCGCCACGTGACCTCCCTCCGGCCCAGGAAGGTGTAGGTGTACATCAGGAAGATGGGCGGCATCGATACGTTCACGATGTACTCCAGGCCGTTCCAGAACAACTTCCCCTGCAAGGTGTCGGAGAAGAGCTCCATCCAGTAGGTCGCCGACAGGAAGGCCAGGGACAGGCACATCAGGACGAAGAGCTTCCGCACCCTCCTTGCGCTCCTCCACCAGGCGTACCCTGCCAGCGCCAGGGATACCGCGATGGCGGCGGCCAGGGGGAGGGAGAGCAGGAAGGCGTCGGCCATGATATGGAAGTCGATGCCCGATACATATAGAGATGGCGGGGCGGAGGCGGACCGGCAAAGGTTAAGAGCAACCTCCAACATCCAAGTAGCATCCAAAACCCTAGTCACAACCACAAACTAGGATAATGGTGATGCCAAAGAACGAGAAGATCCGCATGACGCTGAGACATCTGGCCGTCGATCCGGCACCCTACCAAAGGTTTATAAGTGGACTGTTAATATCAGGCCACTCCCGCATGGTGAAAGTATGAGATATACTAGATTTGAGAAGGCGCGCATTATCGGGGCCCGTTCGCTGCAGGTATCCTTGGGAGCGCCGGTTCTGATCGACTTGCCAGAGGGTACGATCGACCCAGTCGCTATCGCCATGCTAGAATTCGAAAGGGACGTGCTCCCGATCACGGTTAAAAGAGACGAGTGAGGGTTATTTTATGAGCGAGGAAAACAAGACCGAGCTTCTGGTGCCTGAGGATGTATATCTGACCTCCGGTGTCCACATCGGTACCCAGCAGAAGAGCGCCGACATGAAGAAGTTCATCTTCAAGGTCAGGTCGGACGGCCTCTACGTCATGGATGTCAAGCAGACCGACGCCCGCATCAGGGCCACCGCCAAGTTCCTGGCCCGCTTCAAGCCGGAGAACATCCTGGTCTCCTCGGCCAGGCAGTACGGGCAGAAGCCGGCCAAGATGTTCGGCAAGACCCTGGGGGCCAAGGTGTTCGCGGGACGTTTCGTTCCCGGCACTCTCACCAACCCGGCCCTTCCCGAGTTCCTCGAGCCCGAGGTACTTCTGGTCACCGACCCTGCGGCCGACCAGCAGGCGGTCGCCGAGGCCGTCAACGTGGGCATCCCCATCGTGGCGCTGTGCGACGCCAACAACGAGACCAAGAACATCGATCTCGTGATACCCACCAACAACAAGGGGCGGCGGGCTCTCGCCTGCGTCTACTGGCTGCTCACTCGTGAGATCCTCAAGGAGCAGGGCGTCCTGGTCAACGACGAGGACTACAAGCTCACCATGGACGACTTCGAAGCGAGCCTGTGAGACAGCCCCGCCGAACGATCCCAAACCCCTTCCGACGTTTTCATCTCCCCATCGCACGGCCTATATGCTGGCCAGGCCAGCGGCAAACATTGAAATAAGCAACGCATCGATTTCTCATGCATGACCGTCCGACACCCCGCTGTGGCAGGACAGTTCTATCCCAGCACCGAGATGCAGGTGCGCGCCGAGATCGAGGCCGCGTTCCGCTCCCCCCTCGGTCCGGGTGAGGTGCCCCGGGTCGCGAGGGACGGCAAGCGGAGCATCGTGGGCGCCGTGGTGCCCCATGCGGGATGGATGTACTCCGGGCCGGTGGCCGCGCATGTGTACGCCGCCCTGGCGCGGGACGGGTTTCCCGAGACGTTCATCATCATCGGGCCGAACCACCATGGTGCGGGAGCGCCGGTGGCCACCACCACGATGGACTTCACCACTCCCCTGGGGGCGGCCACCATCGATCAGGAGGTGGTCGGCCGCCTGGGACATATCGTGGTCGACGACCCGACGCCCCATCGTTTCGAGCACTCCATCGAGGTCCAGATCCCGTTCCTGCAGTACCTTTCCGAGGAGGTGCGCTTCGTCCCCATATCCATGTCCGCGCAGGACCCCCAGACCGCGGCCGAGACCGCGGCCGAGATCAGGGACGCGGTGGCCGGCAAGGACGTCGTGATCCTTGCGTCATCGGACATGAGCCACTACGTACCGGCCGAGGTGGCGAGAAGGAAGGACATGGCGGTCATCGACAAGGTGCTGGCATTGGACGCCCCGGCCGTGTACGATGAGGTGTCCCGCCTCAGCGTGTCGATGTGCGGCTACGGGCCGGTCATGACCATGATCATGGCCTGCGGGGCTCCAGCGCCGAGCTGCTCAAGTATGTCAGCTCCGGTGACGTGGCCCCCATGCGCGAGGTCGTCGGTTATGCCGGCATCGTGGTGAGGAGGTGAACATGCCCGACGGATATGCGTGCCCGCGGTGCGGGACCGTCCCCATGCCGGGGGAGCGGTTCTGCTCTCGATGCGGATACGACCTGGCGGCGCCGCGGCGGGCGCCCACCGCCGAAGAGTCCAGAAGGCGGGCGGTGGAGCTGTCCATGGGAAGGAACGTGTCGGACGAGATTATGTCCCCGCTGTGGATACTGGTGCCGCTGCTGGCGATCGTGGCGGCCATCACGGTCGGCATCGTGCTGGTCTTCATCGACCCCTCGTTCGGAGGCTTCGTCGCCGTCGTCGGCTCCATCGCCGCCGTGGCCCTCTTCATCTATCTGAACTACAAGCTGATCGACCGGATGAACAAGCACATGGCGCGAGAGGCCGCTCTGCGCCGGGCGCTGATCGAGCATGTATGGGCCCGGGGCCAGGAGCGGGGAACGGCCGCCGCGGTGCAGCCCTACGTATCGGCCATGGAGAGCATCGACCAGGGGGCTCGCATCACCGATGTGCCCCGCTCCACCCTGTGGTCGCTGGCCATCCTCATACCCATCGTCGGCATCGTGCTGTACTTCTACATGCTGTACTTCCTGAGCAAGTTCGCTTTCGAGCATGACGACCGCTGGCATGCCTTCGCCTACAACGTACATCTCGCCTCGGCGGCCAACGGCGATAACGTGCCCCCGCCGATCCCCCGGTTCCCCCAGGACCGGAGCTTCCTGCTGTACCTGGTCATCACCATCATCTTCAGCCCGTTCTTGATATACTGGTACCTCAAACTGATCGAGGACACCAATACCCATTTCAGGGAGCAATGGGCCTTCGAGGACGGGTTCCGGGCGGCCGCCGAGGGAACGAGATAAAAAGGGGAAGGGGGCCGGAGGCCGTTCAGATGCGCTTCATCCGGTTGATGGTCGGCTCATAGATGAGCCCCTTGTCCAGGAGGGAGTTGTTGATCTCCTCCAGCTCATCCTCCAGGATGCCGAGCTTGGCCGCCTCCTTGATCAGGTCGGGGAGGTTGGCGCCCTTCTTGTTGACGTCCAGCTTGTCGATGAGCTTGAGGATGACCTCCTCCTTCTCTCCGTCGTCGATCTCCTCGTCATCGATCTCCTCCGGACCGGTGGGCATGTCCCGCGGCAGGGGCAGGTCGAAGCCGCGGTCGGGGAGCAGCTGTTCCAGCGCCTCCAGCACCGTGCCGCGGAAGCGGTTGACGTCCGGCTCCTGGTAATGCTCCGAGGCCCGCACCACCCCTTCTGCCAGGGAGGCCGGGTAGCCCAGATTGACCAGGCCGTCCACCGTGGGCGTCTCCATCTGCATGGCCTCCTCCATGGCGTCGATGCGGCGCAGCGTGGCCCTGACGGTCTCCAGGAGCCAGTTGTCCTTGATGTGCTCGTCCACCGTCAGCACCTTCTCCGCCCGGACCGACACGTAGAACTTGCCCTCGTCGGAGCTGTAGGTGCGGCTCTTGCCTATCACCGCCACGAAGGAGGGCGGCTCGATCTTGGCCAGCGCCGCGCTCGCCTCGGGAGCGTACTTGCCCGCGTAGACGTAGAAGCGGTCGGTGCCATCGGAGACGGTGGCCCTCCAGTATGGGTCCTGGTCGGTGCCCAGGTTCTGCATGTCGGTCAGGATGCCGACGATGAAGAGCCGGTTGATCATCGCTCCCAGGGGGGTGATGACGTACGACGGGGCCTTCTCCCCCTCGCCCTTGTACTCCAGGGTGGAGGCGTTGAACTCGGACGCGAACACCCGCCAGGCCGGTTCCCTGATCATCATCAGATCACCTCGATCTTGCTGAGAAGGGCCTCGGCCTCGCTCTTCACGTCCACGGTGGCGAACCTTGCCTCGGTGACGGTCATGGACAGTCCGTAATCGTCCGACATCACCGTCCCTCGAAGCACCAGCGGCTTGGCCAGCAGGCGCTCCTCGAAGCGCTGGGCGATGGCCTCGGTGTCCATGGACTCCCGGGCCTCGTCCAGGGCCTCCTTGAGGGTGATGCCGGTAAGCTCCTCGGAGACCTCCTTCTTCATGACCGCGGTCATGGCGGCGAAGCCGTCGTCCACGATGACCCTTATCCTGAGGTCAGGCACCTGCTGGACCTTGCCATGGACCTGGCACACGCCCTTGAGTACCACCCGGTGGCATTCCGGGCATCGGAAGATGAGGCCGGTGCCCTTCTTTATGTCCACTATGGTCCCCTGGGTGGTCACGTCGAAGGCCCCTCCGTTCCGCTCGATGTCCTCGATGGTCCTCACGACCTCCCCTGACAGCTGCTCGGCCGACGGGAAGTCGATCTTGGGCCTGGCGACCTCCGCCCTCTCGCCGAAGCTCAGCCGGGGGATGCCCTTCCATCCCTTGACATAGCCGTTGGAGATGGTCACGACCTCTCCCACATTGAGCTTGAAGTCCTCCCAGGCGGTGAACTCCACCCGTCCGGTCTCGTCCCCCATGATGCCGCTGAACATGGTCTTCTTCCCGGAGGGCGTGTCGACCTCGCGGCTCTTCATGGAAAGGATGCGCCCGGTGATGGTGACGTTGTTCATGTTGTCCCGAAGTCCGCTTACCTTGACGGTCTGGGGAGCGGAACGCCCGCCGGAGGACGGTATGCTGACCCCCTCCGGTATGACGACCTCCTCCTGAGGACGCTCCTCGACCACCACGCGGTTCCCCAGGTGGAGCTCGGGCTGGCCGTTCCACTCCCTGGTGTAGGCGTAGCGGATGAGATAGTTGGTGTCCGGCCGAAGGTCCGCCTTGGTGAGGTCCCATACGGTGAACCTTATCGTGGCGCCCGCCTCGTCGGCCAGGATGCCGCTCTGGATGGTCTTGGGCTGACCGGATACGGTGATCTCCCTGGTGGTCGATGACATCACACGTCCCAGGACGTCAACGCTGCCCTCGTTCAGGCCAAGGCTGGCCAGGGTCTTCCTGTCCCCCTTGGTCAGGGCGTTGGGGTCGCCTCCGTACTTGCGCACGATGTGGCGCCTCGACGCTTCCAGCGACATGCGGTAGACGTTGAGATAATTGTCCAGGTCGCGCTCGATGTCCTGTTCCTTCGCTCTTCCTTCCAGCACCCTGGCGATCTCTTTCACATGGGGTGCGAGCTCTTCCTTGTTCATCATGTCCTAACCTCGCTTGATGAGTTCCTATGTCTCCTATCGCCTTTGTTATTAAAAGGATATTACCCGGTGGTCCGAAAGTGAAGATATCTTCCTTTCCCGCCCGCAAGGCCCGATCACGACGATATGCGGCCGAGATGCCGGACCTCTTCTAGAGGGCGGAGGAGATGGTCCGCTTTAATTGCTCAATTGAGCAAAAATTACATATATTATTACTCACGTTCGCAACATTGTGAGATGCAGACGAGGCCGATATCGGTGCGCCAGACGAATAGAGAACATCCCCGCCGTCACTTTTTACGAGCCAACAGGGGGCTCTCCGCCCTCCACGGAGGTCGTCGAACTATCCTACGTCGAGCTGGAGGCGATCAGGCTGATCGACCTCGAGAAGCTCACCCAGGAGCAGGCGGCGACCCGGATGGGTATATCCCGGAGAAGTTTCTGGACCGATCTGGCCTCTGCCCGCTGGAAGATCGCTCATGCACTGGTGAACGGTCATGCCATTAGGATGGTGGGAGGACACTGCTCTGGAATCTCGCGAGGAAATGGAAACCAAGGAGGTAAAGAGAATGCCAAGATATGATAGGACTGGGCCCAGGGGAGATGGTCCCAGAACGGGCCGTGGATTGGGATGCTGCGAGGGAGCCGATGTGAACAGAGGCCCTTATCGGGGTTCGAGGCACAGAGGGACCGGCCGAGGATGCGGACGCCCTCGCCGCCTAAGAGGAAGGACCAACTGGCTGTACGGTCCGAGGACTGAACGGTCGGCGGGAGCATCGTCCGAAGCGGAAAGGTCCCGACTGGAAATGTTAGCAAGGTCCCTGGAGGCCGAGCTGGAAGAGGTCCGCACTCGATTGAACGATCTGCCGGAGTAATCCGGCGCTCTTTTTCCATACTTCCCTGTCGATCAGCACGATCATCTGACGTCCCATGCGCTGCTATCGTCCGATGACCGATGCTGTCGGTATCGTATGGTCACGGGCCAGGCCATTCGATGCCACCGCCCGCAAACGCCGAGAATGCGCTCACCGAGCAAGGCTCAAGGCCAGGAGTGGCCTCCAACTTCGCCTCGGCGATGGCGCCTGACCGAAGGTCTTTCGCTCCTTCACTCGGTGAAGGTCTCGCCCTTCTCGAACCTCTCCTTGAGGGCGGAGATCAGCTGCTCGCGGTTCCGGCGGAGGTGGCTCTCATACCATGCCTTCACGACCTCTCCGAGCGCCTCGTGCAGCTCGTCCATGTCCACCTCGCCCAGCGGCGAATCGTAGATGACGAACTGGCCGAACATCCTTTTCCAGCCGGCGTACTTGTAGTAGTGCTCGCCCTCGCAGTACTCGAAGACCATGCGGAGGCGCATGGTAAGCTCGTCGTTATAGTACCACACCTTCAGGGAATCGCCCATGCGGCCCTGCTCCTGGGTGCGGTCGACCAGCTGGATGTTCTTGACCCCGGCGTAGTCGAAGTCCTCCCTCATAGCGTACTTCTCGGGAATGGAGGTCGGCTCGGAGAACACGTTCTTGGCCGGCTCCATGGTTAGGTGAACATCGATCTTTCCGAACCTGGCCTGTATCCTGGCAAGGTCCTCTATAAGCGTCCGGTTGACCTTTCCGCGCTGGGCGTTGAGCTCCTCCACATCCTTGATGATGTTCTGGGTCTTTTCCTCCAGCTCGGCGTCCAGGTCAGCGAACCAATCGCCTCTCTCTACGTTTCCCTTCGGCGCCATTTGAATCCCTGGAGGGGTTAATCAGCTATCCCACTTAAAAATATTCCTAGTCACAAAAATTCTGGATAAGATACGGCCGTGGCAATGACCTGCTGAATCGGACCGTGTGCTTTATCAACCCTTGGCCAAATCAGGGGTCGCCATGGTGCTGTCTGGTTTGATGGAGTTCCTTATCGAGATATCCCATGATCCCATCCTCTACAGCATCGTCTTCTTCATCTACACGGTCGCCGCCACCATCGTCCTGCCCATCCCCGTGGAGGCTGGCCTGTTCCTTAGCAACACCACTCCGCTGGCCCTCAAGGCGCTGGTGCTGGGACTGGGCAAGGCGGCGGGCGCATCGTTGGTGTTCAAGCTGGGAGACAAGCTGGAAAGCCCCCTGGACCGTATCACTTCCAAGTGGTGGCTGGTCCGGGCGTTCACCGACCTGATGCAACGCTTCGTGTCCAAGACGCGCTATCTCGGACTGTACCTCATATTGAGCGTGCCCCTGATGGTGGACACCGTGCCCATCTACATCTTCGCGGTGTTCAACAAGGAGGGCATCATGAGCATGCGGTACTTCGTCCTCACCAACTTCCTCGCTGGCATCACCCGCGCGGCGATCGTCTACTGGGTGGCATTCCAGTTCGGGATAGAGCTCACCGAGCCCATACCGACGCCGTGAGGAATGCGCCAGTAGGTCCAGGACGCCGTCGCCCGGCATTGGTGCATCAGACCAACGCACGTCGGAAAGACCTTGCCAGGCACATCTCTCCACCATACGACGACCTGGCCAATGGGCATGATAGTTTGTATATAGCTCGTAGGCCGAATATGGACCATGCCCTCGTCAACTCGATAGGGCGGTGAGCGTACGAAGGGAAATGAGAGGATACTGGAGGCCATGACCTGGGGGGGGGACCTTGACCGAGTGCCGGTCTGCCCGCCGTATCAGGGATATTGGGCCCTTAAATTGGCAGGTATGGGGATCGCCGAATCCATCGAGCATCCGGATAGGGCGGCCGCGGCGCAGGTGGCGGCAGCACGGGAATGTGGCTTCGACGGCTATGAGATGGCCTGGGACCTGTTCGCCGCGGTGCAGGCCCTTGGATGTGAGGTCAAGTTCCTGGACTCTGGAACGGTGTCCACGGTGGGGACCATCATCGATTCCCCGGGGGATGCGGACAGGATATGCGTTCCTGACCTGCGAAATGACGCTCGTCTGCAGAGCTCGTTGGGTTCGGCCAGGGAGATCATGGAGATGGATGGCGAGAGCATGCTGTACGTGACCATGTGCGCGCCCCTCTCCCTCGTGGGCGAGCTTAGGGGGCTGGAGAACCTGTTGATGGACTCCCTGATCGACGAGGGACTGGTCATCGAGATGCTGGAGGGAGCTCTGGAGTGCGTCCTGGGCTATTGCCGCGAATATCTCGACCTGGGCCCCGACATGGTGTCCTTCACCGATCCCACCGCCTCCGGTGCCCTGATATCGCTCGATCATTTCAGAAAGTTCTCCCTCCCCTACGTCAGACGCTGCTCGGACGAGGTGCGGTCTTGGGGGGCCAGGAGTATGGTGCGAATCTATGGCGATGAGCGTCTGGAGGACACCGATTCCATCGGCGCGGACGTGTACTCCCTGGACACCTCCGTGACGCTTGCCGAGGCATGCCGGACCGTTCGCGGCGCGCTGCTGGGGAATGTGGACCCCATACGGTTGATATACTCCGGTAGCGAGGAGGACGTGCGCAGGGAGGTCGACCACATCCTGTCCGATTCCCGGAGTAAGGGCTTCATATTGGGGGCTGGAGGGGACATCGCGCCAGGGTCGCCATTGCCCAACGTGAAGGCCTTGCGGACCGCACGGCAATGACCGCCGGTATCGCGGCCGTTCGGTCGTCGAGGCCGATCGCCAGGCGTGCCACGCTATCGCTCGGCATACGACGAACCGGCATGGTTGGTAGGGCCGTAAGGCAGAAAGTTTTATGAGAGGGTTTCAAAATCATATGCTATGGTTCCAAAGAGAAGGATCGAGGAGATCCTCAAGGATTACGATCCCGACGATCTCACCATTGCGACCCTCTGTTCTCATTCATCACTGCAGATATTCAACGGTGCCAAGAAGGAGGGGTTCAAGACCCTCGGCATCCATGTCAACCAGAAGGTGAAGTTCTATGACGCCTTCCCCCTGGCCAAGCCAGACGAGTTCCTGCACTTCGATTCTTACGATGATTTCGTGGACCGCGCCGAGGAGCTGCGGGAGCGCAACGTCATCATCGTGCCCCACGGCTCCTTCGTGGAGTACATGGGCACGGAACGGTTCGAGAAGATGGAGGTCCCCACCTTCGGCAACCGGGCGGTGCTGAAGTGGGAAGAGGACCGCGACACCCAGCGCGACTGGCTGGAATCCGCCGGCATACAAATGCCCCGACGCATCCCGGACGCCAAGGACATCAAGGAACCGGTCCTGGTCAAGTACAACGGCGCCAAGGGGGGGCAGGGGCTTCTTCATCGCCAAGGACTTCATGGAGTTCAAGATGGGCATCGACCTCAGCCAGGAGTCGTACACCATCCAGGAGTACATCCTGGGGACCCGCTACTATCTTCACTACTTCTACTCCCCCCTCCGCACCCAGGGATACCGGGTGGGGGAAGGCTCGTTGGAGCTGATGTCCATGGACCGCAGGGACGAGTCCAACATCGACGAGCTGTACAAGCTGGGCGCCACCGAGGAGCTGAAGAAGCATGGCATGTTCCCCTCCCTGGTGGTCACCGGGAACATACCGGTGGTCATCCGGGAGTCGTTGCTCAACAAGGTGCTGGAGATGGGCGAGAACGTCATCCTGAAGAGCTACGAGCTGTTCGGCGGCCTCATCGGACCGTTCTGCCTGGAGAGCATCGTCACCGACAAGCTGGACTTCAAGGTGTTCGAGATCTCCTGCCGCATCGTGGCGGGGACGAACCCCTTCATCAGCGGCTCTCCCTACTATGACCTGGTGGAGCCCGGCATGAGCACGGGGCAGCGCATCGCCCGGGAGATCAAGGACGCGGCCAGGATGGGCAAGCTGGACCGGATCCTGTCGTGACGCTGCATCTCATCCTAGCGGAGGCGGAGCTGGAGCTCGTTCCCGGTCCGGCGCACTCCGGCTCGGACGTCCCGGTCCTGGACGCATACTTCCACCGCCGTCTGCTGGACGTCCTTCCGGACGGCCAGCGCCGCGGGAGGCCCGACATCGTGCACCAGGCGCTGTCCCTGTGCCAAGGGTCGCGCCTCAACAGGGCGGGCAAGCTCCGCGCCTATGTCCACACCAGGGACGACATGGTCATCGAGGTCGAGGCCTCGACCCGGGTGCCCCCCAACCAGGTGGAGTTCCTAATGGTCGTAGGCCGTCTGCTCGACGGGCGCGAGGTCAAGGGATACCAGGTCAGGAGCATGACGTTCCGCTCCCTGGTGGACCAAATCGGCGTCCCGTTGGTCGCCATGAGCCCGGACGGCGAGGACGTCCCCCTGGCCAGCGTCATGGGCGAGCATGAGGACCTCGCCGTGGTGGTGGGAGCGTTCCCCTGCGGCGACTACCGCGGCCCCGTGTACGAGCTGGCCGATGTCACGGTATCCCTGGGAAGAGAGCTGCTGACCGTGCCGGCGGTGACGTCCGAGGTGCTGTGCGCGGCGTCCAAGGCGGTCGAGCCAGGGCCGTCGGCCGACGCGGCAGGCCTTCATTGAGGGCCGCCTCGTCGGCGGGGCCGCGTTCGGAGCATCGAACGGGACTCGTGTATCCTAGACCCTATACAACGGTGTTCATCCCGGTGAAGGCGAGACCGGAGAGGGGGCGATCGTCGACGATCTCGGCAAGCGGTCGTCCAACTCTTCTAAGGCAGGCTGACGCTCCTGTCAACGGACGATCCTGACGGGTCGGTGCTCAACACACTATGCTATCCTGAGGCATCAATGCTGAACGGCCAAGGCGCCTTGTCCCAGGGGACGGCGAGCGCCCCGGCGACCTTGTGCTGGAGGGGCGGAGATGCACGATCACCAGCTGCAGGGGATGAGAACAAAGAGAAAGGATAGTGCGCGCCCAAGGGGCGCGAGAATGAGGAAAAGGTATTGAGGTCGCGGTGGCCGGCCGCGACATAAGGGTTTACCAGCCGCGTCCCTGCATGCGCTCCACGGGCGCCATGGAGGTCGTGTCGATGCCTCTCATGGCGGCTCCCAGCCCCTTCGACACCTCGGCGATGACCTCTGGGTCGTCGAAGTTGGCGACCGCTTCCACGATGGCCTTGGCCCGAGGTGCGGGATCGGCCGACTTGAAGATGCCCGAGCCGACGAACACGCCGTCGGAGCCAAGCTGCATCATCAGGGCAGCGTCGGCCGGAGTGGCCACGCCTCCCGCGGCGAAGTTGACGACCGGGATCCTCTGCATGCGGGCCGTCTCCTCGACCAGGTAGAACGGCGCCTCGATCTCCCTCGCGATGGCCATCAGCTCGGCCTCGTCCTTACCCTTAAGCTCGCGGACCTTGGCCATGATGGTCCTCTGGTGGCGCACCGCCTCGATGATGTCGCCGGTGCCCGCCTCTCCCTTGGTGCGGATCATGGCCGCACCCTCGTCGATGCGGCGGAGGGCCTCGCCTAGGTCCCTGGCCCCGCACACGAATGGAACGGTGAAGTCCTTCTTGTTCACGTGGAAGAACGGATCGGCAGGGGTCAGGACCTCTGATTCATCGATCATGTCAATGCCCAGGGACTGCAGGACCTGCGCCTCCACGATGTGCCCGATACGGCACTTGGCCATCACCGGTATGCTGACCGCGTCGATGATCTTCTCGATCATGGCGGGGTCGGACATGCGGGCCACCCCTCCTTCCTTGCGGATGTCGGCAGGGACCCTTTCCAGGGCCATGACGGCTATCGCGCCTGCTTCCTCCGCTATGCGGGCCTGCTCTGCGTCAGTGACGTCCATGACCACGCCTCCCCGCTGCATCTTGGCGAATCCTTTCTTCATAAGGTCGGTCCCGCAGCGAAGCTTGGTCATATCCAGTTCGAAGGGCATTTCAACTCACCGGCGCTGGTTAACTCCCTGCTATATTTTAGGTTTTTCTAAGTGACCGTGACTCCGGTATGGACGCCGGGTCCGCCGATCGATATTTGTCATGCGAGGGCGCTAGTCCGGGATGATGCGTCTGACCGTCCTCGTCGACAACTCCCCCGGCATCGGTCTCCGGCATGAGCATGGCCTGTCGCTCCATGTCGAGACCAATGGGACGAGCCTCCTGTTCGATCTCGGCCAGACGTCCCGCTTCGCTCAGAACGCCTGGCGCCTGGGCATGGACCTTTCGGCCGTCGCATTGGCGGTGATATCGCACGGCCATTACGATCACGGAGGAGGTCTGGGATGCTTCCTGGAGATCAACCGCACCGCTCCCGTTTACTTGCGCCGCGGGGCTGATGGACCGTTCCACGGCGGGAACGGAACGAGGCACATTGGACTGGACGGCGGCGTTCTGGCGGCGCACCGGGAACGAGTGAGATGGCTGGACGTCGACGAGACGGTGGCCCCCGGCATCCACCTGATCGTCCGGATCCCACGGATCGAGCCCCGGCCCGCCGGCAACCTCCGGCTGATGGCCATGCGGGGGGACGATCTCGTGCAGGACGATTTCGCCCACGAGCTGTTCTGCGTCGTCGAGGAGGGCGACGGCGTGACGGTGATCACCGGCTGCGGGCATTCCGGCATCGCAACATGCTCCTCGCGACTAGGGAGCTTTTTCCCGGCCATACGCTCAAGGCGGTGGTGGGCGGATTCCATCTGATGGGCAGGGAGCACGACGGACCGGCCGTTGACAGGGAAGGGGTCGAGGCCCTCATGCGCGCGCTGGCCGGCCAGGGGCAGGCCATGGTGATCACCGGCCACTGCACCGGGGAGGGCGCGATGGCCCTCCTGAGGGAAAGGCTGGGGGACCGTCTTGTGAGGATGAACACCGGTATGATAACGGAGCTGTGATTATCGCAGGACCCTGGCGGAACGCCGGCCGTTCCTGGGGGGTCGGGAGCACAAAGGATTATTACATGCTCTCGTCATGCCAAGGCCGATGGCCGCCAAGCGTATGGACAGTGTGCCCGAGTCAGGGACCGTGAGGATCGCCAATATCGTGAGCAAGCTGAAGCAGGACGGCATCAACGACATCATCTCATTCTCCATGGGGGAGCCGGACTTCTCGACGCCGGGCAACATCACCGATGCCTGCAAGGCCTCCCTGGACCGAAATTTCACTCACTACACTCCGTCGGCGGGGATACCTGATCTGCGCAAGGCGGTGGCCGACCGCACCCGGACCCGGAACGAGATCCCCTGCGGACCGGCCAACGTCATCATCACGCCTGCCAAGCAGGCCATCTTCATGAGCATGCTCTCCCAGGTGGACGAGGGGGACGAGGTCATCCTGCCCGATCCCTCCTGGGGAACCTACGAGGCCTGCGTGCGGCTGGCCGGCGGCGTGCCAAGGTACGTGAGCTCCCAGTCGGGGACGGAGTTCCGCATGACCCCCGAGGCGGTCGCCGAGGCCATCGGCCCTCGAACGAAGATGATCCTGCTGAACACGCCGTGCAACCCCACTGGGTCGGTCATGACCAAGGATGAGACCCGAGGCATCGCCGACCTCGCCAAGGACCACGACCTCCTGGTGCTGAGCGACGAGGTGTACGAGGAGATAATATTCGAGGGAGAGCACATCTCTATCGCCTCCCTGGACGGCATGTTCGATCGCACCATCACCGTCAACGGGGTCTCCAAATCATACGCCATGACCGGCTGGAGGCTCGGCTGGGCCGTCGCTCCCGCGCCAATAATAAAGCACCTCAACACCCTGCAGACGCACTCCCTGACATGCTGCGTATCCTTCGTGCAGGAAGCGGTGGTGGAGGCGCTGAACGGCCCCCAGGGCTCCGTGGTCGACATGGTCAAGGAGTTCCGCGCCCGGCGCGAGCTGGTCATGAAGTGCCTGGGCGAGATACCCACGCTCAACTGCAACGCTCCTCAGGGAGCGTTCTACCTGTTCCCCACCTATGACCACAACATGTCCTCCGTGGACATGGCCGCCTACCTGCTGGAGAAGGCGCACGTGGCCGTCACGCCCGGCTCGGTGTTCGGGCCGTCGGGAGAGGGGCGCATACGCATCTCGTACGCGTGCTCCCGCCAGGACATCGTGGAGGGCATGAGCCGCATAAAGGATGCCCTGGCCAAGCTATAGGTTCCGTACCAGAAAAGGGTCTAGAGCGCCTAGCGGTCCTGCGGCGGCAGCATGTCCGGGATGCCATCCGTGATCGGATAGATGGCATGGCAGTTGGGGCAGGTGAGCGAGCCCGCCTCGATCTCCTCTCCCTCCACCTTCGTTTCCTTCAGTTCCAGTGGATGGTGCCGGCAGACCGGGCAGGCCAGGATGTCGAGGAGCCGTCTCTTCACGGCCGGTGAACCCCTCTCGTGATATATTTCACTTTCACCCCCGACCATCTTCGGACGAGAGGGGCGTAGAAATGCTTATTATCGCCCCAGGAGGTCCCACCCCACACGACCGAGGGGTCCCCATGAACGTTATCGACCTAAGGAGCGACACCGTAACGCTGCCCACCCAAGAGATGCTGGAAGCCATAATGCAGGCAAAGCTTGGAGACGACGTTTCGGGAGAGGACCCCACCGTCAACGAGCTCCAGGAGCTCGCCGCCCGGACCTTTGGGGCGGAGGACGCTCTGCTGGTGACCAGCGGCACCCAGGGTAACCTGGTCGCCATGATGACGCACTGCCGCCGCGGCGACGAGGTCCTGGTGGAGTCAGAGGCGCACATCTATTACTACGAGGTCGGCAACATGGCCTCGGTGGCCGGACTGGTGCCCAGGCTCATCAAGGGCGACCACGGCAGGTTCACCGGTGATCAGGTCCGACACGCCGCCAGAGGGCGGGACCTTCACTTCCCCCCGTCCCGCCTGCTGGCCCTGGAGAACACCCACAACCGCGCCGGCGGGACCTGCTGGACCCCGGCGCAGGTGGCCGACGTGTCCGAGGCCGCCCATGAGCTGGGCATGAAGGTCCACGTCGACGGCGCCCGGATATTCAACGCCGCGGTGGCCCTGGACGTCCCGGTGTCCGACTACATGCGACATGTCGATTCCATACAGTTCTGCCTGTCCAAGGGGCTGAGCTGCCCCGTCGGCTCGCTGCTGGTCGGCTCCCATGAGTTCATCGAGGCCGCTCGCAAGAACCGCAAGATGGTGGGAGGGGGCATGAGGCAGGCCGGCATCATCGCCGCTCCTGGCATCGTGGCCCTCAACACCATGGTCTCGCGCCTGGCCGAGGACCATGCCAACGCCCGCCGGCTGGTCGACAACCTCGAGGTGCTGGAAGAGGTCGTCATCGACCGCGAGTCGGTCCAGACCAACATCGTGGTGGCCGACATCTCGGCCACCGGCCTGACGCCCGACGAGTTCGTGGCCAGGACCAGGAAGGAGGGCCTGCTGGTCACCAAGTTCGGAGAGACCACGGTCCGCTTCGTCACCCATCGCGGCATCACCGCCGAGGACGTGGACCGGGCGGCCATGATCGTGGAGTCGGTCCTCCCGGCCTGCCGCTCGGGCGTATGCTCCATCTGAGCCAGGAAAAATGAGCTAAGGGGTTTGGGCCTACTTCTTGGCCTTGGGGGCGGCCTTCTTGGCCGTGGCCTTCGCGGCCGGCTTCTTGGCGGGCGCCTTGGCCTTCTTGGCCGGTGCCTTGGGGGCAGCCTTCTTGGGGGCAGGCTCCTCTTCTTCAGCCTCCTCGGCCTCGCCCTCCTCGATGACGAAGCACTCGCACTCCTCGTCGTCGCATTCCTCGGGCTCCAGGAAGTCGAGCAGGAAGGCGCTCATCTCCTCCAGGATGATCTTGACCTTCTTGGTATCGCCCTCGGCAAGGAGCTCGATCGCCACCTCGAGGTCTTCCTGCATGGCTGAGAGGTCGTCATCCAAATCGTCTAGCATGGCGTAGAGGTGGTCTATCTTGCTCACCATGATAACGCATATATCCCGCCTGGGATTAAAAGTAGCCGTCGGCCCGCCGTTGCCATGTGCCAAAGCTCTTATCGTTCCGTGCTATCACCTGTCATACCACCCGGGGCGTCCAGTGGTCCCGAGGCGAGGAACGCGGCCGCCCTTCGGCCGTCAAAGGAGAAATGAGATGGCATATCTGGACGAACATATGGAAACGATATCCCAGGAAGAGTTGGACAAGCTTCAGTACAGGCTTCTCAAGTCCCAGGTCACCAGGCTCTACTCCTCCTCGCCGTTCTACCATGCCCGCATGCGCGAGGCCAAGGTCCTCCCGGACGACATTCGTTCTCTGCAGGACATAGTAAAGCTGCCGTTCGTGCACAAGCAGGACCTGCGGGACAACTATCCAGAGGGAATGCTTTCGGTGCCCCGGAGGGACATAGTACGTTTCCACGCCTCGTCCGGAACGACCGGCAAGCCCACCGTGGTCTGCTACACGAGGAAGGACATCGACACATGGACCGAGTCGCTGGCGCGGGGCCTCACATCCATCGGGCTGGGGCCCGATGACGTGATCCAGGTGTCCAACACCTACGGGCTGTTCTCCGGCGGTCTGGGATTCCACTACGCGGGCGAGCGCATCGGGGCGGCCGTGGTGCCGGCGTCGACCGGCAACACCGAGCGCCAGATCGAGCTCATCCAGGACCTGGGGGTCACGGCCATGGCGGCCACCCCCTCCTACCTCCTCCATCTCGCGAGGTGGCCGAGAAGATGGGGGTCAGCATCAAGAACGACACCAAGTTGAGGGTGGGGCTGCTGGGCGGAGAGCCATGGTCCACCAAGATGAGGGACCGCATAAGGGACTGGCTCGGTGTGAAGGGGATCAACTGCTACGGCAGCTCGGAGATGTATGGCCCCATGTTCACCGAGTGCTCCGAACAGGACGGCATCCACGTCTGGGGGGACATCGCCTACGCCGAGGTCCTGGACCAGGAGACCGGGGAGAGGGTCGCGCCCGGCGAGCGGGGGGAGCTGGTGCTCACCATGCTGCAGAAGGAGGCGCTGCCGATGATACGCTACCGCGTCGGCGACATAACCGAGATCAACACCGAGCCGTGCCCCTGCGGCCGGACCCATCCGAGGATCAGGCGCATCTTCGGCCGGGTGGACGACATGCTCATCATCCGCGGCATCAACGTCTTCCCGTCCCAGGTGGAGCACACCCTCATGAGCATTCCCGAGGTGGGCGACCACTTCGAGATCGTGGTGGACCGCAAGGGCGCGCTGGACACCATGCTGGTGCGGGTGGAGCTGAAGAAGGAGGCGTTCACTGACAACATCATTCAGCTGATGGAGCTGAGGGAGAGGATCGCCTATCGCCTCCGGGGGGCCCTCAACATCGGGGCGGCCGTGGAGCTGGTGGAGCCCGACACTCTTCAGCGCTTCGAGGGCAAGGCCAAGAGGGTGGTGGACAGGAGGGAAATCTGATGTACGAGAAGTACCGGATCAAGCAGCTATCGATATTCTCGGAGAACCGGCCGGGCCGGCTGGCCGCCTTGGCCAAGGCCATGATGGAAGAGGATGTGAACATCTACGCGTTCTCTATCGCGGAGGGCGCTGGCTATGGGGTCATCAGGGCCCTGGTGGACCATCCTGAAAAGGCGTTCAAGAGGCTGTCGTCCATGGGAGTGACGGTCCGATACACCGACGTCCTGGCGGTGGAGATGGAGGACCGCCCGGGCGGCCTGTACGGGGCGGTGGGCGCGCTGGCCGAGGCGGGCATCAACATAGAGTACTCCTACGCCTACTCGGGCAAGAGATGCGCCGTCCTGATCCTGAGGGTCGAGGACCCCGACGCGGCCGCCGAGAGGCTGCTGGAAAAGGGCGCAAGGCTGCTGGAGATCTCCCAGTTCACCTGATGGGGACCGTGACACGTGTTACCTTGAGTCTTGCTAGCATGGCACAATTCAAATATGCGTAGTCCATTTGCCACCTGAGCAGATGACTGGCCGCCTTGGCCGGCTCTCAAGGAAGGTAGCTTTAGCATGTTAGGGATCGAAGACCCCCAGATCGTACTGGCATATGTGATGCTCATCGGTTCAGCGGTAGCCTGCATCGTGTACGGATGGGTAAAGAGGAACGAGGCTGATTGAGATGGCCGGACTCATGGGAAGCCCGATGTTCTGGGCGTTCACCGCGATATACATGGTATTGGTGTTCTACCTCGGCTACCTGGGGTACAAGCGCACCAAGGCGTCCGAGGACTTCATGCTGGCCGGCCGCAAGATCCACCCCTGGGTCATCGGCATATCGTACGGGCGACCTTCATCAGCACCTCCGCCATCGTGGGCTTCGGCGGGACGGCCGCCGTCTACGGGACCGGGCTCATCTGGCTGGCCTTCCTCAACATCGCGGTCGGAGTGCTGCTCGCCTTCATCGTGTTCGGAAAGCCCACCCGGGCCCTGGGACAGAAGCTCCGGGCGGCCACCTTCCCTGACCTGCTGGGCAAGCGGTTCGGCTCGCCCTTCATGCAATATGCCACGGCCTTCCTGATCCTGGTCGTCATGCCGCTGTACGCAGCGGCGGTGATGATCGGCGGCTCGCGCTTCATGGAGGCGGCCCTGGGCATAGATTACTCAATCGCCCTGACCGTGTTCGCCATCTTCACCTCGGCCTACGTCATCTTCGGCGGGCTCAAGGCGGTGATGTACACCGACGCCATGCAGGGCATCATCATGATCCTGGGGATGGCGACCCTGATGCTCCTGACGTTCTCGCTGCTGGGCGGGCCGGTCCAGGCGTTCAGCGACCTCACCGCGCTGCCCTCCCAGATGCCGGCCGAGATGCTGGAGGGCATGGCCAGCCGGGGCTTCGTCGGCTGGACGTCCATGCCGGAGGTGGGCTCCGAATTCTGGATGGTGCTGGTCACCACCATCATCATGGGCGTCGGCCTGGGGGTCCTGGCGCAGCCCCAGCTGGTCGTCAGGTTCATGACCGCCGACGACGCCAAGGCGCTCAACCGGGCCATACCGCTGGGCGGACTGTTCATCCTCATCACCACGGGCGCCGCCTACACGGTGGGCCCTCTGACCAACCTCTACTTCTGGAGGACCGAGGGCACCACGGCCCTGGGCGCCATGCCCAACGCCAACTCCGACCTGATCATGCCCACCTTCATCAACCAGGCAATGCCCGAGCTGTTCGTGGTGGTGTTCATGCTGGTCCTGCTGTCGGCCGCCATGAGCACCCTCAGCGCCATCCTTCATACCATGGGCACCACCGCCGGGTATGACCTGTGGAGGTACGTCAGGAAGTGGAGGGAAGGTACCAAGACGCTCAGCCCTCCCTCGCTGAAGGCCAACCGCGTCGGCACCCTGTTCATGCTGGTCCTCAGCTTCGGCTTCGCCCTGTCCATGGACGAGAGCATCATCATGCGCGCCACCGCCATGTTCATGGGGCTGTGCGGCGCGGCGTTCATGCCCGCCTTCGTGCACGCGCTGTTCAGCAAGCGGCTGTCCGCCAAGGCCGCCAAGGCCTCGGTCGTCGCGGGGGCGGTGTCCTGGTTCGCCTGGACGGCCTTCGTCCATGTCAAGGAGTCGAGCGTACTGGGCATAAGCCAGTTCCTGTTCGGGCGGCCTGCCCTTCTGGACATGCCCTGGCAGGTGGTGGACCCCATGATCGTCGCCCTACCGCTGTCGGCCATCGTGCTGGCCACCGTCTGGTGGGCGGACAAGGATAGCAGGACGACGGAGATGGCGGAAGCAGACCCGGCATGATCGGCGCCCTCCATGACCTGACCGCGAGACCGCTGCGTTTTTCGCCCGCCTCGCGGTCATTTCGATGGATTTCGAACATACATCGTACTATACCCACGTGCGCCGATGGTTGTTGCTCGATATGTTAAATAGTAGCTACTAAATGTCATTGCTCAACCGGAAGGGGGCTGGTGACATGCTCGCACTTCAATCCTCCAGATTGGCTCCATTCCCCTCCGGCACTTCTCTCCGCTCTCCAAGCCGCAACCCGGTCCAGGGAAAAGATAAAATGGCCGGCGCTTCCAACTGAGCCACATGTCCGAGAGGTTCCTTGTCATCATCAAGCTCCGGGAGGAATCGTATGGCGGCTCCTCCGAGGAGGCGGCCTTCATGCTGGTGGACCAGGTCATCCCGTCCCTGGAGATGATGGAGCGCATGGAGAGGGAGGGAAAGGTGACCGGCGGGTTCTTCGTCGGCCAGACCGGCGGGATGTTCATCTTCGACGTGGAGGACGACATGGAGCTGGACAAGATCTTGGCGTCCCTTCCCATCATGAACGTCTACGACATCGAGATCGCTCCCCTGCAGTCGATCGGCTCGGCGCTGGAACGGGACCGCCGCATAGTCGAAGGGGTCAGGACGGCGGCGGGCATCAACATCCCGAACAGGTGAATATATCCTCTAATCGCGATACGGGTGCGATATCATGGACTTCCTGGTGCTGATGAAGCTCTCCGAGGAGGGCGTGGGGGAAACGGTGGAGGAGAACAGGAACATTCTGGAGAAGCTCATCATACCCAGCATCGAGGAGCTGGAGAAGATGGAGAAGAAGAACATGGTCCGAGGAGGCTTCTTCGAGGGACAGAGGTCCGCCGCCTTCATCTTCTCGGTCTCGTCGGGGGAGGAACTGGACGACATATTGGCCGCCCTTCCCATCTCGGCCGTGTTCGGCATGGAGTCGATACCTATCGAGAGCATAGGCGACGCCTTGGAGAGGGACCGGAAGGCCCTCGAGAGCCTGAGGAAGGCCTGATCGAGGCCATCGGGAACAACGGCCTCGTGACGCGGCCCCCTCGGACGCCAAGCGTGCAGCGACGGTTCTGGGCGTAACATTGACCGTTTGGCCCGAGGCCTTTCAACGCAACCGCGGACACAGCAAGGTTTATATTCGCTACTCCATGTTACCGTGAAATACCATGCTGGAAGCTGCAACGTCTGTCGTACCGGTTTTTTTATACCGCTCCGGGACAGGCCACATGCTGAGCATGGACCAGGTCGCTGGTGGATCGGGAAGCGGATGCGGAGGACGCCGGCAGACGTCCTCTCCTCTTCTGGCCTGAGCGGCCACAGAGAGTATTTTGGGGGATGTCTGTGAAACGCACATTGTTCACCGTAGGTCCGGTCGAGGTCCGCAAGGAGGTCCTCGATGCCATGACCCGGCCGATGATCACGCATCGGAGCAAGGATTACGAAAAACTGCAGGAAGGTATCGTGGAGAAGCTTCACCAGACCCTCGATACGGACATGCAGATCATCATGTCGCCTTCCTCGGCCTCCGGACTGCTGGAAGCGTGCGTTCGCAATGGCGTCAAGCGCAGGATGATGGGACTTTCCAACGGATCCTTCGGCGATCGCTGGCAGAGCATCGGGGAGGAGAACGGGAAGGAGGTCGTGAAGGTCAACGGCGAGTGGGGCAAGGCCCTCCGGCCGGACGACATGCTGTCCCATCTGGACGCCTCGGTGGAGGCCATAACGGTGGTCGCCAACGAGTCCAGCACGGGCGTACTGAACCCCGTCAAGGACATAGCGAAGGCGGCCCGGAAGGAGAACGATGCCCTAGTGTTCGTCGACGGCGTCACCGCGGTGTACGGCACCGACCTGAAGATCGACGACCTTGGCATCGACGCGCTGGTCTTCGGGACCCAGAAGGCGTTGGCGCTCCCGCCGGGCCTGGCCATCATGTGCCTGTCCGACCGCCTGCTGGAGAAGGCCAAGGAGGTGCCCTACCGTGGCTACTACTTCGACCTGCTGCAGATGAAGAAGATGGCGGACAAGCATTACTCCCTGACCACCCCCCCGGTCTCCCTGATGTACGCTCTCGACTTCCAGCTGGACCGCATCCTCGAGGAGGGAGTTCAAGCCCGCTACCGGAGGCACCGCGAGATGGGCGATCTGGTCCGCCGCTGGGCCAGCGAGCGCCTGGGGCTCTTTGCCGAGCCCGGCTTCTACTCTGACACTATCACCGTCATCGACCGCAAGGGCCTTGACTTCTCCAAGCTCAACAAGGGGCTGAAGGAGAAGGGCTACGAGATCTCGAACGGCTATGGCGCGATCAAGGAGACCACCTTCCGGATCGGTCACATGGGCGATCTGACGGTGGACGAGATCAAGGGCCTCCTGGAGGCCATGGACGAAGTAATGGAGGCAATGTGATGTTCAAACTACTGGTAACGGACCCCCTATCGGACGAGGGCCTGGAGATGCTGCGCAAGGGCGGGCAGGTCCAGGTGGACGTGCGCCCCAACATCCCACACGAGGAACTGCTGAGCATACTGGGCGACTATGATGCGCTGGTCATACGCTCCGGGACCAAGGTCACCGCCGACGTGGTGGAGGCCGGGAAGAACCTGAAGGTGATCGGCCGGGCCGGCGTGGGCGTGGACAACGTGGACGTCAAGGCGGCCACCCGCCGCGGCATACTGGTCATGAACACTCCGGCGGCCAACATCATCTCGGCCGCCGAGCACACCATGGCCATGATGCTCTCCCTGGCCCGCAACATCGTATGGGCCGACGCGTCCCTGAAGAAGGGCGAGTGGAAGCGGTCCAAGTTCACCGGGATCGAGCTGAACGGCAAGACCCTGGGCATCGTCGGCCTGGGCCGCGTGGGCGGCGAGGTGGCCAAGAGGGCCAAGAGCTTCCAGATGAAGCTCGTCGGCTTCGATCCCTACATACCGCCCGAGGCGGCGGTCAAGCTGGGCGTGCGCCTCATGTCCCTCGAGCAGCTGGTGGGGGAGGCCGACATCATCACCATCCATGCCGCCCTGACGCCCACCACGCATCACCTCATCAGCCGGGAGCTCATCGCCAAGATGAAGCCCAACGCGATGATAATCAACGTCGCCCGGGGCGAGCTGATCGACGAGGATGCGCTGTACGACGCGCTGCACGAGAAGAGGATCGCCGGCGCCGCCCTGGACGTGTTCGAGCACGAACCGCCCACCGGCTCCAAGCTGCTGACCCTGGACAATGCCGTGCTCACCCCCCACCTCGGCGCGTCCACCAAGGAGGCGCAGGAGAAGGTGTCGGTGGAGATGGCCGAGGCGGTCAAGATGTTCCTCCTGGAGAAGAAGATCACCAACGCCGTCAACGCCCCGGTCAGGGGGATGGACCCCAAGGTCCTCCCGTTCGTCTCGGTGGCGGAGCGCCTGGGCGCCTTCGCCGTGCAGCTCACCGATGCGCCCGTGGCCCGGATCCAGGTGACCTACTCCGGCGACCTGGCGGCCGTGGACACCAAGATGTTGACGGTGTCCGCGCTGATGGGGGTGCTCTCCAACCTGTCCGGCGAACAGCCGAACATCATCAACGCCGAATCGATCGCCCGGGAGAAGGGCATCCAGATCGTGGAGGTGAAGTCGGAGGAGTCGGAGCGCTACGTCAACATGATATCGGTGGCCCTGCAGTCCGGCGATGCCAAGAGGGAGGTCCGCGGCACGGCCTTCCCCGGTTCCGAGCCAAGGCTGCTGGGCATCGACAGCTTCGATCTGGACATGCCCCTGGACGGGGACTTCCTGCTGTCCATCCATGCCGATGTGCCGGGCATCGTGGGCCGCGTGGGCACCCTGCTGGGCAGCAGGGGGGTCAACATCGCCCGGATGGGCCTGGGGAGGGAGCAGAAGGGCGGCAAGGCCCTCCTGCTCGTATCGGTCGACAACCCGGTCGACGAGGCGGTCATCCGGGAGATGCGCTCCAACAAGGGGTCCCAGGAGATCAGGACGGTCCAGCTGTCAAAGCTGGGCGAGCGTGAATATCTGCAGATCTGAGATCTGCCCCCCCCTTTTTATTTTAGCCGCATCGGCGCCCACGCGCCGGAGATACGATTCGATAGTGGACCACGGTACATAGACTATCGGAAATCGTAAGGATTGCCGAGGAAATATACTTCAATCAAAATCTGCATCTCCCATGCCCGTTAACTTGCTTTAGGGGGAGTCACCATGGGGGAGAACAGACTAGATGGGGACGATGGTCGCCATAGCTGTGGTACTGCCGATGACGCCATGAGGCTGGCGGATGCGATGCTCCGCTACTCGGAGGCCGCCATGGCGGCCATGACCCTGGATGGCACCATTGCTCTCTGGAACAAGGGGGCGAGGCTGACGTTCGGGTATCCGGAGGAGGAGATCGTCGGGACGTCCATCCGCACGCTCTTCGATCGGGGGGAGGAGGATAAGATCTCGGACGCCCTGGAAATGATCCGTTGGGAGGGCGCCGCGCCCCCCTTCGTGGCGGCAGTGCGCACACGGGAGGGAGGGACCGTTCAAGCTCCATAAGGATGTCCCCCGTCATGGACGATCAGGGACGGGTGGTGGGCGCCTCGCTGGTCGCCGGGGACACGTCCGAAACGGAGCGCTCCATGCTGGCGCAGGCCGAGCACAGCAAGCGCAGCCGCTTCCGGGACATGGTGAACGAGCTGCCATATTACATCATCCTGCTGACTCCCGATCACCGCATCGTGTTCGCCAACCGCGCGTTCGTGGAGAAGTTCGGCGAGCCTGGTGACAAGCGTTGCTACGAGCACCTCTTCGGCTTTTCGCAGCCCTGCGAGGACTGCAGGTCGTTCGATGCGCTGAAGACGAACCGGCCGGTGGCGTGGGAATGGGTCGGCCCCAACGGCCGCGTCTACGACGTATACGACTTCCCGTTCATCGACGAGGATGGCACAGCGATGGTGATGGAATCGGGCATTGACATCACGGAGAAGAGGCTGGCCGACGACGCGCTCCGCAAGGCCGGGGAGTACAACCGGAGCCTCATCGAGGCTAGCCTGGACCCCATGCTCACCATCGGTCCGGACGGAAAGATCACCGATGCCAACAGCGCTACCGTGAAGGTCACGGGGGTCAGGCTGGAGGACCTGATCGGCACCGACTTCTCCGACTACTTCACCGAACCGGAGAAGGCCCGGGCCGGCTACGAGACGGTCTTCCGGGAGGGCCTGGTCCGCGACTATGAGCTAGAGATACGCAGCACTGACGGCCACATCACCCCGGTGCTGTACAACGCGTCGGTGTACAGGGACCACAGCGGGAACATCATCGGAGTGTTCGCGGCGGCCCGTGACATCACCGCCCGCAGGCGCTTCGAGAGCGAATTGAAGGAGCGCCGGGAGAAGGAGCTGGAGAGATTGCTGGAGCTGGAGAAGTTCCAGCGGCTCACCGTGGGCCGCGAGCTCAAGATGGTGGAGCTTAAGAAAGAGATCGCCGAGCTCAAGAAACGGATCGAGGAGCTCGAGGGCGGGAGGCAGGAAGATGACCTCTAGGGAAGCTCTCGCCGCCTACGAGATGATCCAGTTGCAGGAGCGCCTGGACCTGCTGAGAAGAGAGCACCTGGGAGCCCTGCGGGCGCTGGAACGCATCCGCCTCGAGAGGGGGGAGCTCCGCCAGGTCAACATGGCCACCATGAACATCCTGGAGGACCTGGAGGAGGAGAAGCGCCGATCGCTCGATGCCCAGAGCGCCCTCCTCAACATGCTGGAGGACATCGAGGAGGAGCGGAGAGAGGGGGAGAGGACGAAGGCGGTGCTGGAGGCCGTCAACCGGGAACTGGAAGCCTTCTCCTACACCGTGTCGCACGACCTGCGCGCCCCCCTGCGGGCCATCAGCGGCTTCTCCCGCGCCATAGCCGAGGATTGCGCCGATTCCCTGAACGATGAGGGGAAGCGGTACCTGGAACTGATACAGGAGAACGTGAACCGCATGGGGGCCCTCATCGACGGACTCCTGGCGTTCTCCCGCCTGGGCCGCCAGAGGATGAACACTTCCGATGTGGACATGGGCGCGATGTTCGATGAGGTGTTCCAGGAGATCATGGCGCAGGAGCCGGAACGGGACGTGAAGCTTATCCGGAATCCGATGCCCCTTCTCAATGGGGACGCGGTGATGCTCCGCCAGGTCGCGGTGAACCTGCTGTCCAACGCCGTCAAGTTCACCCGGGGCCGCGAGAGGGCCGTGATCGAGGTCGGATATGCGGCCGACGTGGAGGGCGGGGCCTATTATGTAAGGGACAATGGAGCGGGCTTCGACATGAAGTACGCTGACAAGCTCTTCGGCGTATTCGAGCGGTTGCATCCTTCAGAGGATTATGAGGGCAGCGGGGTAGGCTTGGCCCTGGTGGAGCGCATAGTGGTCCGCCATGGCGGAAGGGTCTGGGCGACGAGCGTGCCCGGAGAGGGATCGACCTTCTTCTTCACGGCCTTGGGGGGCCGGTCGACATGATGGCCGCCAACGAGAACGAGGTACTGCTGGTGGAGGACGATCCCAACGATGCCGAGCTCATCGTGAGGGCGTTCAAGAAGGGAAAGCTCACCATGAGCCTGGTCCATCTGAGGGACGGCGCGGAGGCGATGGACTACGTAAACATCCGCCGGGCCCGGGAGAGGGCGAGCCTTCCCAAGGTGATCATGCTGGACCTCAAGCTGCCTAAGCTGAACGGGCTGGAGGTGCTGCGCAAGCTGAAGTCCGATGTGCTGACCAGGGACATCCCCGTGGTCATCCTGACCTCGTCGCAGGAGGAGAGCGACATCGCCCAGGCCTATTCGCTGGGGGTGAACAGCTACATCTTGAAGCCCATCGAGTCCGACGAGTTCTCCAAGACGGTCGTGGACATGGGCTCCTACTGGCTGCGGTTGAACAGGACGCGAAGAAGGCATGAGGGCGACCTATGATGATGGATCCCCGCGTCCTCGTACTGGAGGACAGCAGGTCCGACTTTGAGCTGGCCAGGCGGGAGCTCGTCAAGGCCGGGCTGCGGGACATCGAATGGGCCAGGGACCGGGGCTCGTTCATCGAGGCGCTGGAGCGGGCCGAGCCCAGCATCGCCCTGCTGGACCACTCGCTTCCGGACTTTGACGGCATCAGCGCCATGAGGCTGCTGAGGGAGAGGTTCCCTGATGTTCCATCTATCATAGTCTCGGGCGCCATCGGGGAGGAGATCGCCATCGAGACCATGAGGGCGGGCGCCACCGACTACGTCCTCAAAGACAACATCGAGCGGCTGGTGCCGGTGACGCGCCGGGCGCTTCACGAGGCCGAGCAGCTACGGGCGAGGAAGGAGGTCGAGAGGGAGCTCCTGGAGAGCAGGAAACGGTACGAGCTGCTGTTCTCCTCGATCAACGAAGGCATATCGATGCATGAGCTGATCCATGACGCTGACGGCGTCCCCGTGGACTATCGTACGATCAACATCAATCCGGCCTACGAGCGGATGATCGACAAGCCCCGAGGGGACGTCATCGGCGTCACCGCGTCCGCCATGTTCGGTCGCCCCCTTCATCTGGACCGGTACGTGAAGGTCATGGAGACCGGCGAGTCGGTGTCCTTCGAGGACACCGAGATAAGGCCCGGCAAGGTCCTGCTGATATCCGCCTTCCCCTTCGAGCCGATGAGGTTCGCCACCCTGGCGGTCGACATCACCTACCGCAAGGAGCTGGAGACCCAGCTGGAGGAGAGGGCCCGGGAGCTGGCCCGCTCCAACGAGGAGCTGCAGCAGTTCGCCTACGTCGCCTCTCATGACCTGCAGGAGCCGCTGCGGATGGTCACCGGATACATGACCCTGCTGCAGAAGCGATGCGACGGTCAGCTGGACGACCAGGCGAAGGAATACGTACGCTTCGCCGCGGAAGGGGCTGCCAGGGCCAGGGACCTGGTCAAGGACCTGCTGGAGTACAGCCGCGTGGGCTCGCTGCAGAGGCCGATGTCCGAAGCGAACATGGAGCACCTGTGCGACCTGGCCTGCATAAACCTCAGGGAGCAGATCAGGGAGGAGGGCGCCGCCATCGAACGCGGTCCTCTGCCCAACCTCGTGGTCGACGAGGTCCAGATGGTGGCGCTGCTCCAGAACCTCATCAGCAATGCGATCAAGTTCCATGGCCCCAGCCCGCCAAGGGTGGACATCAGCTGCCGCGAGGACGGGGGCGAATGGGTCTTCTGCGTGAAGGACAACGGCATCGGCATCGAGCCGTCTTATCAGGAGAGGATATTCCAGATCTTCCAGAGGCTGCACGGCGTGGGGGAGTATCCTGGCACGGGCATCGGCCTGGCGATATGCAAGCGGATCGTGGAGCGTCACGGCGGGCGCATATGGGTGGAGTCCAGCCCGGGCGAGGGCTCGTCCTTCTTCTTCACCGTACTCAAGTCCGGCCGCTCATGAGCAGCGCCCGCGGGTCGTTCACCGGGCCTTCTCCTCGACGCTGCTCACCTTCCGCTCGATGGCATCGCTCTCCCCCTCGCGGTCGTCGATGCGTATGCTGGTCACCACCCGAGGGGACATGGAGCGGACCTTCCGATGACATTCCAGGATGGTCCTCATGACCTCGTCCAGCTCCCCTTCTACGATGGTGCAGGTGGCGGTGAGCTCATGCCTCAGGCCACTGGTCCGGACGATCTTCAGGCACTCCGCCACGTACGGGCTGATGCTCTCCCCGACCCCGACTGGTATGATGGTGAACTCAGCGATCACATTCATTACCTCAAGTGATAATCAGCTGTCGTCCCTTCATATATTCGTCGCTCGGAACATTATTCGTTTGAGGCCTAAGGTTAAGTACATAGTGAGGGAATTCTATAAACTAATAATTATCAGTAAATCGATTTATATTCCCTGTTCCCAAGAATGTCTAGACTTAGGCGATAGGCTAGAACGTCAGAGGGGGAAAACAAGATGAGCAAGAAGGAAATGGAAGTGCGCGACGAGACGTTGAACTTGGAGGAACTGACAATCGCGATCCGCAATAGCTACAGCCGCGATATGCCGGAAGAAGAGGCCGAGGCCATGGCGCGTCATGTGCTGAACTTCTTCGGATATTCCGAGAGGATCATCGACAATGTTCTTGAGCCGGAGGACAGGGATGCGTTCTATCAGCTCGAGGACAACGGCATACTCACCACCGAGAGGGAGGAGACCACCCTCTACGATGGAAGGGAGTGGCGCATACACTATTGGCTCTTCAGGAAGGACCGCATCAACGAGCTCATATCGGCCGAGTCCACCCACATGGATGAGATGGATTGCGAGGAGAACCCCTATGCCAACCTCGATCCCGAACTCTGGAAGAGGGCGGTCTAAGGCCGTCCCGGCCCCGCCGGCCTCAGCGAGGGGTTCGGCCGCCAGCGACCCCTCGCACTTCATTCACTTATCGCGGTTCCACGGGACCCAGGGGGTCGCGCAACAGATTTACGGCATGATGCCCATGCCGGCGCCATGGGCATCCGTACCTCCGCCACCACCAGGCTGCTAAGGGCCGCGTTCGGCCTCCGTTTTGCCATGGCCCGCCTCACTCGCCTGCCCGTCCTGGGGAAGGGGATGGAAAAGGCCCTATTCGACCAGGACGATATGTTCTACCTCCCCCGCGATCATACCGTCAACGTCGCGGGGACGCGGGAGATCGAGATGGGGGTGGAGGTGCGGCCCGAGAACGTCATGCTTCCCTCGCAGGTGATCGACCATTTCCTGCGCCGGTCCCGTTACATCTTCATAATGAACACCTGCATGTGCCGCGACGCCAACGACTGCCATGACTACCCTCATGACCTGGGATGCATCTTCCTGGGGCGAGGGACCACCAGGATCTCTCCGGACATGGGGCGTCACGTCACCGCGGACGAGGCCATCGAGCACATGCGCAGGGCGCGGGAGAAAGGTCTCGTCCACCTCATTGGGAGGAACAAGATCGACAGCGTGTGGCTGAACACCGGACCAAAGGAGGACCTCCTGTCGATATGCAACTGCTGCCCCTGCTGCTGCCTGTGGAAGATGCTCCCCCAGCTGTCCCACGGGATCGCCGACGGCGTCACCAGGATGCCCGGCGTGGAGGTGAACGTGACGGACCGATGCACCGGTTGCGGCCGATGCGTGGAGGAGAGATGGTGCTTCGTCGATGCCATCTCCGTCCGGGACGGACATGCCACGATCGATGAGCGCTCCTGCCGCGGCTGCGGCCGATGCGCCGAGAGATGCCCGTCGGGCGCCGTGGAGGTGACGATAGTCGACACCGAGTTCATGGAGCGCGCCATTGACCGCATCGAGCCCCTGGTGGACCTGACCGCCCAATGAGCGCCGTTCGCCGTTCGGAGAACCCAACGAAAGTCCCTTATAGATAATGGCTCTGGAAACATCGATGGAACTCTTCCCCTACTCCCCCCCGCCCCTTCCAGGAGGAACTGGTGGACACTATCGCCTCCAGCGTCCGCTCCCGGGGGCACCTGGTGCTGGAGAGCGGCACCGGGACGGGGAAGACCGTATGCTCCCTCACCGGCGTCCTGGGCCCGGCGATCGAACGGGGGAAGAAGGTGCTGTACCTGACCCGGACCAACTCGCAGCAGCGCCAGGTCATGATGGAGCTGCGCGAGATCTGCAAGCGGCGGCCGCTGCTGGGCGTCGGCATCCAGGGACGGCAGTCCACCTGCCCCCTCATACAGCGGGACCCCGAGCTGAGGAGCGGGACGCCGGAGGAGCTGTCCAGGCTGTGCGCCGACCGGAAGTCTCGCTCCATGCAGGGCAAGGAGGGAGGATGCCGGTTCTACGACGCCACCATATCCACCCCGTTCCAGGAGGTGGAGGCGTACTGCCGCAAGCATCTGCCCACGGTGGAGGAGTTCGCCCAGTACTGCGACGAACGGGGCCTATGCCCTCATGAGCTGGCCAAGGACCTTCTCCCCGGGGCCGACGTGGTCACCGCCCCCTACGCCTATTTCTTCATGCCCTTCATCAGGAACAACCTCCTCGACTGGATGAACGTCCCCATCGAGGACCTGGTGGTCATCGTGGACGAGGCCCACAACCTTCCCGAGTATGCTCGGGAGGTCCGCTCGGTGTCGCTGTCCAGCCGCCTCCTCGACCTGGTGGCCAAGGAGATCGACGAACGCGGCGACCCCGAGGTCCTGGAAGGGATAAGTGCCATGGACCTGGTCAACGTGCTCAGGGAGAGGCTGGAGGCCGCGCTGGAGGAATACCTGATCGAGGATGACGGCCTGATCCCGCCGTCGTATCTCGACGAGGCGCTCATGGCGGCCTTCACCGCCACCTCCAACAACCTGATGCTCATGGCCAGGAACCTGATGGCCTCGGGAGAGATGGTTCGAGACGCCAAGAGGAAGGAGGGCCGCCTGCCCCGCTCCTACATGCACTCCCTGGGAGCCCACCTGCTGTTCTGGATCGACATGGACGAGGAGCACTACGTCAAGCTGGTGGTGGGAGGGGACAATCCCGCCTTCGAGGCGTACTGCCTGGACCCGTCCATCGCCGCCCGGCCCCTGATGGACTGCCATGCCACCGTGCACATGTCCGGCACGCTGGTCCCCCTGAACGAGTACCGCGACTCGCTGGGTCTACCGACCGACAGCCGCATGTGCCTGTTCCCCTCCCCCTTCCCTCCCCAGAATCGAGGCGTGTTCCACCTGGAGGACGTGACCACCAAGTACGAGGAGATGATAAAGGACGAGGACATGGTCGCCCGGATGGAGGACCACGCGGTGGCGCTGTGCAACGTCATGGACCGTAACACCGTGGTGTTCTTTCCTTCCTACCAGCTCATGGACCGCTTCATCGAGGACGGGGTCCTCAGGCGCATCCGCCGGAAGGTGCACCTGGAGCGCCGAGGGATGCCGCAGAACGAGCTGATGAGCACGGTGAGCCAGTTCAAATCGTCGGAGAAGGGCGCGGTGCTGTTCGCGGTGATGGGCGGACGGGTCAGCGAAGGGGTGGATTTCCCGGACCGCGAACTGGAGGTGGCCATCCTGGCCGGCATACCGTACCCGAAGCCCACCGCCCGGCAGAGGGCGCTGCTCCATTACTACGAGGTGCGGTTCGGCCGGGGGTGGGAGTATACTGTCAAGGCCCCGGTCACCCGCAAGTTGTTGCAGGCGGTGGGCCGTCTCATACGCAACGAGAGCGACGTCGGAGCGGCCGTCATCATGGACCGACGAGCGGTACAGTTCTCGAGCCAGCTGCCGTCGGTGCCGTCAGAGCACCCCGTGAACGACGTCCTCAACTTCTTCAAGGCCCATGGGCGTTGACGACCGTCAACGCGTTTCGCACCGTTCCTCTGTCATTAAATACCAACGAGGTTTTTTCCCTCGGAACACCTATGACCGACCACCCAGTCTCTCGGACCGTGATGATCGATCGTACTGCCAATCCCGCGCCCCTCGGCCTGATGGGCTTCGGGATGACCACCATACTGCTCAACCTGCACAACGCCGGCATAATCGCCTTGGGCGGCGCCATCTTGGCCATGGGCATCTTCTATGGAGGCCTGGCCCAGGTCCTGGCCGGCCTGATGGAATGGAAGAAGGGGAACACCTTCGGAACCACCGCCTTCACTTCCTACGGCTTCTTCTGGCTCTCCCTGGTGACCATATGGCTCCTCCCCGCCCTGGGGCTGTGGGAGGTGGAGAGCAAGCAGACCATGGCGTTCTACCTGGCCCTGTGGGGCGTCTTCACCGCCTACATGTTCGTGGGCACCCTCCGGACCAACCGCGGTCTGCAGTTCGTGTTCCTCACCCTGGCCATGCTGTTCTTCGGGCTGGCCGTGGCTGACGCGACCGGCATCGCGGCGATGACCGTGGCGTCCGGCTATCTGGGGATCGTGTGCGGCGCCAGCGCCATCTACGTTGCCATGGCCGAGGTGCTGAACGAGGCCTACGGCCGCGCGGTGCTGCCCCTGTGGCCCGTGGCCGCCAAGAGCAAGGGCGTTCCCGCCGCGGCGGAGTGAGCCCACCCCTTTCCGGCGTGGAGCGGGCGCGCCTGTGGCGGCGCCCGCTCTTGCGCAATACTTTCTATGCTCAAGGCCAGGAGCGGCCTGCGTTACAGGAGGACGCTCTTCCTGGTGGGCTTGGGGAGCTTCATCACCAGCACCCGCAGCGTCGAGGCGCCAAGGTTCCTCAGGGCATGAGGGACCTCGGCCGGGCTCTCCACCAGGGTGTCCGGGCCGACCCTCTCGACCTCCTCGCCGATCTCCACCTCGCACTCGCCCTCCACTACGTAGAACGCCACGTCGACCGGGGTGATGTGCTTCTTCAGCGCCTGCCCGGGCTGTATGGTCAGGTGGGTGATCTGACCGTGGTCATGGTCGTAGATGGTCTTGGACTCCACGCCATGGGGGTTGGGGCGCGTCGGTGCCTCCGCCACCTTGGTGATCTTCATGCATCGTGAAGCCCCCGGAGAGGACATAATGATGCCGATGTGCCGTGGCCAAGAATAATCTAGTGGTTAGAAGATTGGCCTCTCCCATGGACATCCTGACTGCTGCCATCATGGGGCTGGTGCTGTTCATCCCCGCGCTGGTGCCCAACTCCGCCGCGGCGCTCTTCGGGGGCGGTACGCCGGTGGACTTCAACCGCGCCTGGCGGGGCAAGAGGCTGCTGGGCGACGGAAAGACCTGGCGGGGGCTGTTCGGCGGCGTCGGCTTCGGAATACTGGTCGGCCTGCTGATGCTGGCCATAGCCTATCTGGTCGGCTCGGAGGACGGCTTCGGCTACGGACAGTTCCCCGACAGCGTGGGAGTGGTGGTCTGTCTGGCCCTCGGCTCCCTACTGGGCGACATGACGGGGGCGTTCATCAAGCGCCGTCTGGGAATGGCGCGCGGTCAGAAGGCCCCCGGGCTGGACCAGTACGACTTCGTGGCGGGAGCGTTCCTGCTGACCCTTCTGGCGTACCCCTCGTGGGTGATGTCCACGTACGTCGAGGGGAATGCCATAGCCGGACTGGTGACATTGCTGGTCTTCGTCCCGCTGCTGCACCGCTCGGTCAATATAATCGGATACAAGATGGGCACCAAGAAGGAGCCGTGGTAAGATGGTTGCAAGGATCAAGAACGCGTTGATCGACTGCGGGGCGCTGGCGTACGGCGATTTCACCCTGGCGTCAGGCAAGAAGAGCCCCTATTACATCGACATAAAGAAGGCGAGCACGGACCCCTACGTCCTTGAGGCGGTGGCCGACGAGATGGCCCGCCTGGTGCACATGGAGGGGATGAAGTTCGACCGCATCGCCGGCGTGGTGCTCGGCTCCATACCGCTGGCCGTGGCGCTGTCCCTGCGCACCAAGGTGCCGTACATCATGGTGCGCAAGGAGAAGAAGGACCATGGCACCGGGAAGCTGATCGAGGGAACGATGCTCGAGGGCGAGAGGGTGCTGATGGTGGAGGACGTCATCACCTCCGCCGGCTCGGTCGCCGAGGCCATATCCACCGTCCGGGCGGCTGGCGGGGAGGTGTCCATGACTCTGTGCGTGGTCAACCGCCAGGAGGGCGGGGAGCAGCGTCTGGCCGACCTGGGGGTGGGCCTCCGCTCCCTGGTCACGGCCGAGGAGCTGCTCAAGTGAGCGCCCCCCGCGACTGCATCGCCTGCGGCCTGTGCCAGGGCCGCCAGAACGTGGTGTGCCCCGACGGGGATCCCGATTCACCCGTGGCCTTCGTGGGAGAGGCCCCGGGCCAGAAGGAGGACGAGACCGGCCGGCCGTTCCAGGGCCGCTCCGGCAAGGTGCTGGACAAGCTTCTCGAGGAGGAAGGCGTCCCCCGCCCGTCCATATACATCACCAACACCGTGAAGTGCCGGCCGCCCGGGAACCGGGTCCCGACCAAGGAGGAGATGGCGGCCTGCCTGCCCCACCTCGAGGAGGAGCTCCAGGGCCGCCGCCTGATCGTTGCCTTGGGGCGTACGGCCGCCCGGGACCTGCTACGCCGAGAGGTGAGGCTGTCGGAGGAGCTGAACAGGGTCATCAAGGTCACCATCCGAGGGAACGAGATCGACATGGTGGTGACGTACCATCCAGCGGCGTCGTTCTACAACACCCGGGTCAAGGACGCCCTGCGGGAGACGATCAGGATCGCAAGGACTTATCTCGAGGACCGCGGAAGCGCTTCCTCCACAGGAACCTGAAGTTCTTCCAGCCGTCCTTCCAGGAGGACAGCTTGACCTCGCCCACCCGGCGGCGGTAGCGTATCATGACCTCCTTGGAGCGGAGCTTGCGGAACGCTTCGATCTTGATCTCCTCGGAGAAGGGCATGCCGTCGTCCTCCACCCTGATCTTGGACAGCGCCTGGCGGCGGAAGACCCACATCCCGCTCTGCGAGTCCCTGATGATCCGTCCGAACAGCAGGCGGGTGGTGAACGACAGCGCCAGGTTGCCTATCTTGTGCATGGTGCTCATGGCCCCCTCCTCCATGTGGCCGAAGCGGTCGGTGGTGATGAACTCCAGGTCCTCCTCGTCCAGCATCTCCATCAACGGGATTATGCTCTCCGTGGGGTAGGTGCAGTCGCCGTCCATGGTGGCGATGATCTCTCCCCTGGCCGAGGCGAAGCCGGTCTTGTAGGCGCGTCCATACCCGCGGCGGGGCTCCTCTACGACCACCGCGCCCTTGGCCCTGGCGATCTCCCTCGTCCGGTCGCGGGACATCCCGTCGACCACCACGACCTCGTACTCCACCTTGCCGTCGAGGGCGGCCGACAGCTCGTCCATCACCTGGCCGATGCACTCCTCCTCGTTGAGGGTGGGGATGACAACGCTCAGCTTCAAAAGGACCGCTCCTAAAACCAGCCTAGGTTAATTAAGATGTTGCCCCGCCCCTGGCTAGTTGGCCGAGATCTTCCGCCTCTCCCTGCCCTGGTCCTTGGCGAGCTTGAACCCCACGTAGCCAAGGAGCGCCACCACCAGGCGGGTGAGGGCCCAGAAGCTCATCTTCTGCCGGAACATCTTGATGGGGTCGTACTTCCCCCACAGGTTCCCATGCTTCATGGTCAGCTGCTTCCTCCCCGCCCCGTTCCAGAACGCCTGCTTGTAGAAGCCGTACACGGTGGACTTGGTCCTCCGGTACACGATGGCATCGGGATTGTACACTATCCGGTATCCAGCGTCCACGGCGCGGTAGTTGAGGTCGATGTCCTCGGCGGTGATGAACCAGTTGTCGAACCCCCCCACCTTGTCGATGACCTCGCGACGGAACGCCTCGTTGGCCGACGGATACGAGACATCGAAGCCCTTGTGCTGCAGCTCCACCCGGTCCAGGTCCTCCCATGCCTTCAGGCCGATCATGATGGAGCGGCCGGCCACGATGTCCGCCCCGGCCCTGAAGCTCTTCCTCATCTCCTTCAGCCAATTGGGGTTGGCCAGGTCGTCGCCGCCGGTGAAGGCCACGATCTCCCCGGTGGACTTCGATATGCCGTAGTTGGTGCTCTCCCCCCTGCGCCCGGGTTTGACGTACAGCCGGACGAACGGGTACCGGTCGACGTACCCCTGGACGATCTCCCGGGTGCGGTCCTCGGAGCCAGCGTCCACCACGATGACCTCTATGGGCCCCTCCTGAATGACCACGGAGTCCAGCAGGTCGGCGATGTACCTCTCCTCGTTCTTGACGTTCAGGACCACGCTGATGAGCATCTGGCAAGGTATGGGGCGGCTCAATAAATAAGGTTCGAGGTCCGATGGGCGCTGCCCTGCCGGCCTCGAGGCCCGGTGGACGGCTCCGCCCCCATGGGGCTGGTCGAGCAAACACTTATGCATGTATGGCTGGATACTGCTCGATGAGCCAGCCGGGGGCCGCCCCCATGGGGCTGGTCGAGCAAACACTTATGCCCAAAGAGCAGATTCATAGCCCGCAATGAAGCTCTTGGCCACCTACCACTCCATCGTCGATTGCGACATCGGCGAAGGCACCGTCGTCAGGGACTACGTCAACCTGTATGGCTGCAGGATCGGGAGGGACTGCAAGATCGCTGCCTATGTGGAGATCCAGAGGGGGGTGGTCATCGGCGACCGGTGCAAGATCGAGGCGTTCGCCTTCATCCCGTCGGGCGTCACCATCGGCAACGAGGTGTTCGTGGGACCTCACGTGTGCTTCACCAATGACCTCCACCCGCGCGCGGTGGGGGACTGGAACATCACGCCGACGGTGGTGAAGGACGGGGCGTCCATCGGCGCCGGGTCGGTCATCGTGTGCGGCGTCACCATCGGCGAGGGCGCCATGGTGGGGGCCGGTTCAGTGGTCACCAAGGACGTACCGGCCGGGGCGACCGTGGTGGGCAACCCGGCGCGGCCGATCCGGAGGGCATGAGATGGCCAGGATACCGCTGGCGCGCCCGGTCGTCACCGAGGAGATGGTCCAGGCCATGGCCCAGGCCGTGCGCGACGAGCGTCTGGTCCTGGGAGAGAGCGTCTTCAAGTTCGAGGAGGAGTTCGCCCGTTACGTCGGCACCGAGCATGCGGTATCGGTGTCGTCGGGCACCGACGCGCTGACATTGACCATGCTGGCAATGAACGTCAGGGCCCGAGAGGTGATCACCACGCCGTTCTCGTTCGTGGCCACCGCCACCTCGATCGTCCACGCCGGCGCCACTCCCATCTTCGCCGATGTTCTGGCGGACGGGAACATCGACCCGTCCGAGATACGGCCGGGCAGGGAGACATCCGCCGTGCTGCCCGTGCATCTGTACGGCAACCCGGCCCGCATGGACGAGATCGCCGAGGCGGCGCCGAACGTCAAGATCATCGAGGACGCCTGCCAGGCGCACGGCGCTTCGTACAAGGGAAGGAAGTGCGGTTCGCTCGGCGATGCCGGTTGCTTCTCCTTCTACACCACCAAGAACATGACCGTCGGCGGCGACGGCGGAATGGTCACGACCAACGACGAGCGTCTCGCCGACGACCTTCGCAAGCTGCGCGACTGCGGTCGAGTGTCTCGCTATGAGCACGATGTGTTCGGCTTCACGTCGAGATTGAACACCGCCAACGCCGCCTTCGGACGCGTGCAGCTGCGGCATCTCGATGAATGGAACGAGCGGAGAAGGGCGCTGGCTAGGCGCTACTCCGAGCGGCTCAAGGACGTCATGGAGGTCAAGCTGCCGCCGCTCGGCACCAGGGATGTGGTGCCGGTGTTCCATCTGTTCGTGATCAGATGTGACGACCGCGACTCTTTGGCCAGACACCTGTCGGACAATGGCGTGGAGACCGCCGTCCACTATCCGATACCGATCCACCTGCAGCCGGCGTACCGCGACGCCTATGGCTTCGCCCGGGGCAGTTATCCCGCCAGCGAGCGAATGGCCGACACCGTGCTGTCGCTTCCTCTGTTCCCGGAAATGGAGGATGAGCAGGTGGACGAGGTGTGCCGGCTAGTGATCGAGCATTATGGAGGAAAGGGATGAGGCATTTCAACGTCGCCGTTCTCGGCGTGGGCTACTGGGGAAAGAAGATCGTGGACGAGTACAACAACATCCCCGGAGTGAACGTAAGGGCGGTATCGGACCAGCTGGATAAGAACCTGGAGTTCTGCCGGGACCGGTACGGGGTAACGGGCCTGTTCCACGACTACCGCGAGGTACTCGAGGACCCATCGATAACGGCGGTGAACGTCGCCCTGCCCAACTCCCTGCACTATCAGGCCACCAAGGACGCCCTGGAGGCGGGCAAGCATGTCCTGGTGGAGAAGCCGATCGCCCTCAGCTCTCGCGAGGGGAGGGAGCTGGTGGACCTGGCCGAGGAGATGAACCTGACGCTGTCGGTCGGCCACATCTATCGCTTCAACAACGCCATGAACGAGGTGCGAAGGCTGGCCCGCTCCAACTTCTTCGGGCGGACCTTCTTCATGAACCTGATGTGGATGAACCTGGAGCCTCCCTACCCGGACCGCGACGTCATCGTCGATCTGGCCCCTCACACCTTCGACATCGCCAACTTCATCTTCGATGCCTGGCCATGCAAGATAGCGTGCACCGGGGCGGCCTATCGGCGGGAGACCATGGAGGAGACGGCGTTCATCTGCTCCGAGATGCCCAACGGCACCATGGCGCACGCGACGCTGTCCTGGCTGACCCCCAGGAAGGTGCGCCAGGTGGAGATCGTGGGGGAGAACCGCTCCGCGCTCATCGATGCGGTCACGCAGGAGGTCACGGTGTACGAGTCCGGTTACACGTACCGGCTGGGGGTGGAGCGCAACAACACCATCCAGACGGAGCTGGTGCACTTCCTGCAGTCGATCGGGGACCCCCTTACGGAGACGAGGAACTCCGGCTCCATCGGCGTGCGCACCATGGAGATGATCGAGGGGGCCAAGCGCTCCCTGGCCGAGGGATGCCGCGTAGAGGTGCCCCAGGAGCAGTGACATGGGCGCGAGCGTCCTGATGCTCGTCACCAACGGCTTCCGTCCCGATCCGCGCGTGGCCAAGGAGGCCGAGGCGCTGGTCCAGGACGGCCATGACGTCACGGTGCTGGCATGGGACCGCGAGCGCTCCTTTCCGGACAGGGAGGAGCACCGGGGGGCCCACATCGTCCGCCTCCGGACCGGCCGGGTCGCATCCATGCCGTCGTTCCTCCTGAACTACCCGCTCTTCTTCGTCCGCGGCCTGATGGCCGCGCTGCGGCGGGACGACGACATCGTCCACAGCCATGACTTCGACACCCTTCCGCTCGGCTTCCTGATATCCTGGATGAAGCGCATACCCCTGGTGTTCGACGCTCACGAGAACTACGCTCAGATGATCTCGATCGACGCTCCCCCCTTCGTTCCGCGCCTGGTGCTGTGGCTGGAAGGCGTACTGACCAGAAGGGCGGACCTGGTCATCACCGTCAGCGAGGTGCACGCCGCCCATATGAGGCCCAACGCCCGGAACGGCGTGGTGCTGGTCGAGAACTGCATCAACATACCGGACGACCTGCCGGAGCCGCGGCCGGAAGGGAGGGATCTGAGGCTCCTGTACGTCGGCACCCTGGAGCCGATGAGGTACATACTGGAGTCCATCGACGCCATCCGGGGCCTCGACGGCTGCACGTACGAGCTGGCCGGATGGGGCCGCCTGGAGGAGGACGTCCGGAAGCGCACCGACCAGCAGGTCCGCTTCCTGGGCTTCCTGCAGCACCGCGAGATGCTCCGGAAGATGGCGTCCAGCGACGTGGTCATCTGCCTGCTGGACCCTGCCAACCAGAACTACGTGGGCAACTCGCCCACCAAGATCTACGAGGCCATGGCCGTGGGCGTGCCGGTCCTCACCACCGGACGGACCACCAGCGGGGACCTGGTCGGTCGGGAAGGCTGCGGCCTGGTGATCGAGTGGAGCGAGGAGAACTTCCGCAACGCGCTCGAGGAGCTGCGCGACCCCCGGCTACGGCGGGAGCTGGGGAGGGCGGGGCGGG
>LJKK01000128.1 GCA_001421185.1 Methanomassiliicoccales archaeon RumEn M1 | reverse complement strand
CGGCCGAGCTGCCGGCCGGGCCGGCGCCGACGACCAATACCTCACATTCCTTCAACATCTTCACCACCCCACGATGGCCGAGCGCACGTACGCCATGTACAGGTCACGGTACTGAGGGTACCGGAACATCGCCTTAAGAAATGAAAGGGGGAGCAGGCCGTTGCCGAAGACGCGCGACGATTCGGCATACCCGGCATCGTCCAGGCTGGCGAAGTGGCGGTATGCCCGCATGAAGCTGGGATGGCTGAACATGGAGGTCCGCCACCAGCGCTCGTACCTGCAGGGATCATCCCACAGCAGGGCCTCGGCGGCCTGGCGGCCGGACAGCATGGCGACCCGTATGCCCCCGAAGGTCAGGGGGTTGGGCATGGCGGCGGCGTCCCCCACGAGGTAGCAGCGTCCCTCGGCGATGCGGTCCAGCCCCCCGGTCGGGATGGCCCTCCGGTGCTTCTCGATGATGTCCTCCTTCACGACATCGGTCCCGCGCGGGAAGCCGATGCGGGCATGCTTGCCGGCCGGGAACTCCCACCGGTACCCGCCATCGTACTGCTCCCCCTGGATGAACACGATCTTATCGTCCGGCACCTGCTTGTCCACCAGATACTGCTCGGTCCATACGACCTCCGGGGGCTGGCTGCCGAATATGTCGCGGCGGACGCGGGAGTTGGAGCCGTCGGCCCCGATGAGCGCCCTGGCGGCGATCCTACGGCCGGAGGAGCATACTAGCTCATAGCGTCCGTTCTCCCTGCGGGCCGACATCAAGGCGTCGTTCTCCATGATGCCGCCCCGGGCGAGGAAACGCCCCTGGATGGAGCGCAGCAGGCGCGGACGGTCGACTATGTACCCCCGGTGGCGGATGCCCAGGACCACCCCGCCGGGCCACCTCTCTTCCACGTAGTTGATGTCGTGCACCACGTGCTCGGCCCGGAGCGGCCTCAGCTCGCGGAAGGCGCTCTCGGAGACCGCTTCCCCGCACATGCGGTGATAGAGATCGAAGTTCTTCCCGTCCAGGCGGTCGATGAGAAGGACGCTCATCTCCGGACGGAATTCCTTGAGAAAGAAGGCAGCCGCGGTGCCGGCGCACCCTCCACCCACGATGACTGCATCATAGTCTTCCATTTGCATACCTCGAGGTGCTGGCGACATCGACCATGGAGTAACCGAAGTCAAAGGAGAGGAAAGCGAACAGATACATGAATGATGGCAAAGCCCCGGTCAGGCAGAGAACGAGCACGCCGATCTTCAGCAGCGGCCGCTGGCGCATGACGCCCGCCAGGAGCGAGTGGTCGCCGTCGGACGGCAGCGCGTCGACCCTCTCGTCCAGGAACGCCAGGGCGAACACCGCCGCGATCCCGGCCAAGCTGATGCTGTCATGGACCATGAGAAGGGCGGCCAAGGACAGGAGCATGGCCGCCGCGAAGGCGATGCGGAAGGCGATGTTGTCGTACTTCCCGGCCACCAGGAGGGCGAGCAGCATGCCGATGAAGATGACCGCGGTGGCCTCGTCCAGCAGCACCAAGGTGCCGAGCCACAGACCGGTGGGAAGGGCCAGGAGCAGGGCGGTCCTCTTGCTGTACAGCCCGGAATCGAAAGCCTGGTCCCCGTACTTGATCAGGACGCCCATGAGGAGATATGATAGAGGAATGACCGTGGATCGCACTAGATCGGCCTGGTCGACGAAATGGCCGACCATGACGGCCAGGATGGCGGCGGCAAAGGTTAACGAAGCGAAGAATGGCAGTGCGAAGCTGCTCCTGGTTGCCGACGCGACCTCCATGCCGCCCGTCATATGCCACGATGTCATAAGAAGCTTCCCGACAGGGTCCAGCAAAACATGGACGATGTGCGGACGGCATCAAAAGAAAGGGTGGTGGAAGGGGTTTGTCCAGCTTAGGAGCGGACAGGTATCGCGGCCAGGATGGCGCGTACTCCACGCCGCCACATGGGGCGGTCCTTCCGTCTATGGACCTTGTTGGTCCTGGCGGACCGTCCCAAGAGGGCGTACTGCCCCCTGAGCTCGTTCTTGACGTACTGGTCGATCTCCTGGGCTGACATGTTGGACATTGTGTACGATGAGTAGGACCTCATGTTATCATCTCCAAAAGAGGGGAGGACGGATGGTAGGCATATCCTTTGACCCGGCCTGGGGCGGTCGTTGCCGAGAAGGAGTAGCACGGCGCCTGACAGCGAGGCGCACGGTACCATGGAATGTTTATCTCTCCATTCGCTGATTCCGGTGCGTGCCGAACTACGAGGCCACCTTGGAGGTCAAGCACGACTGCCCCTACTGCAACATCACCGAGCGGCATCCTGGCATCCACATCACCGCCTGGGACAACACGGTCATGCACATCGCGGTGGTGACGTGCGACAGCGATGAGGGTCTGATGGACTTCCAGCGGGAGCTGTCGGCCGAGCTGGAGTACGATGTGGTGTCCCGTCAGGCCAACCGGCTGGAGGTGGTCATCCGGGACCGGAACGTGGACCCCGACTCGGTCACCTCGTTAATATCCCGGTGCGACTGCTGGTGCGCCCAGCCATCGGTGGCGGAGAAGGGATGGGAGCGCTACCGGGTGTTCTCCTGGGACAAGGCAAACCTATCCAGGCTGGTGGGTCTGATCTCGGCGAACGGGGGCACGGTCCGCGTCGGCTCGGTGAGGCCCCTCGGTCTTCCGTCCTTCACGAGGGACATGATGGTTCCCGTGAGCAACGTGCTGAACGGCCTGACGCAGAGGCAGGCCGACGCGCTCATCAACGCGCTGGAGCGCGGCTACTACGATTCGCCGGCCCGCGTCTCGGCGGACGAGCTGGCCAAAGCGCTGGGGCTGTCGCGCTCGACGCTGTCCGAGCACCTCCGCAAGGCGGAGGCGAGGCTCCTGCTGAACGTCCTCCCGATGGTGCGAATGGCGCGCGAGGAGATGGAGGATTAGACGATCCTCTTGAGCAGCCAGGCCATGTTGCGCCCCAGGTCGCTCATGATGCGTCTTCCTTCCTCGTCCGCATCGACGTCGCCCTTTCCCAGACCGACGAGGACGTTCCAGTAGGAGGAGCCGACCACGATCATCTCGGCGATGAGGAAGAAGTTGTTGATCTCCTGGAAGGTTGCGAGAGCGCCCGCGCGGCGGTTCACGGCCACGGCCGCCCCCACCTTGCGCTTCAATATTCCGCTCGCTCCGCACACGTAGCCGACGCGGTCGATGAATGCCTTGGTCTGCGCGCTCATCGTTCCGTAGTAAACGGGGGAGCCGATGATGATGCCGTCGGCCAGGGCGATCTTGGCCACGAACTCGTTCACGCGGTCATCGATGATCTTGCACTTCCCGTCCTTGGTCTTGCGACACACTCCGCACGCCTCGCACGGGGCGACCGGCTCGCGGCCCATGTTCACCAGCTCGGTCTCGATGCCTTCCTTCTCCAGCTCGTCAAGGGCCATCCGCAGCGCCCTCTGCGTGTTGCCGTCCTCTCTCGGGCTGCCGTTGAACGCTATGACCTTCATAATCGATAGAACGCGTACGGGCTATATGCATTCTTTCCGCTCGCCGGCCCGACATGGGTCGTTCGACCGAGCTCTGCCGCTCAGACATCATGGGTCCATCATGGCCGCGACGAGCGGGAGATGCCAACAGTGGAAAGGTCATATCACGAGGTGTGGGGATGACGACGAGGGAAGGAGGTAATCTATAGAAAGGAACCTGGTGCAAGGGCCCCCGTCGTCCACTGCAAGGCAATGTTCGTGTTACTTCTTTAATCTTTTGTAACACGATTGGGCATCGGTCGATGATTTCAGCGCCATCGGCACACACTATCTCTCGATTTCCGGGCCTTTCGGGAGCAAGGAACTTATATATTATTCACAATGCGCGGTAACACGATTATCACATCGGTGTTACGGAGGTAATGATTTGCACATCCCTGACGGGTTGATGGACCCATGGGTGTTCATCGCCGGATGGGCCTTGGCCCTGGCGGCGCTGGCCGTGGCCTTGGTCAAGGTCAACAAGAACGTAGATGAGCGCACCATCCCCCTCATGGCCCTGCTCGCCGCCGGCATCTTCGTCGCACAGATGCTCAACTTCCCGGTGGGCGGGGGCACCAGCGGGCATCTGATCGGCGCCGCCCTGGCGGTGGCGCTGGTGGGCCTATGGCCGGCCATGATCATCATGACCGCGATCGTGGTCATCCAGGGCCTGCTGTTCGGCGATGGCGGCATCACCGCCATGGGGCTCAACCTGTTGAACATGGCGGTGATCGCTCCCCTCGTGGCATATCTGATCATCTCTGTGGCCAAGGGGAACAAGTTCTCCGTCCCCGTGGCCGCCTGGGCATCGGTGTTCGTCGCTGCCCTGATCTGCGCCGCCCAGCTCGCCCTGAGCTATGTGATATCGAACGGCGCCTACGGCATCGACCCGGTCCTGGCCATCCCGACCATGGCGATCTGGCATGCCGTCATCGGGGTGGGAGAGGCGATCATCACCGGCGGGGTCGTCCTATACCTGGCCAAGGTGGCCCCGGAGACCCTTAGGCTGTCGCCCAAGAACGTCATAAAAGCGACGGAGGCATGAGCATGGAACGGAGGTATCTCAAAGCAACGGCCGCGATACTCGTGGCCTTCGCCGTCGGCCTGGTAGGATTCTGGCTGGTCTCGTCCGAACTGGGGGACGGCCTGGAGGTCACCATGGATGAGGCGGGATGGGAGGAACCGGAACAGGTCTGGCAGGCCCCCTTGGACTATGGGGATGACTACGTCGGCGGCCTCATCGCCGGCATCATCGGATTCGCGGCCACCTTCGGCGTGGTGTATCTCTACATGAGAGGCACCAAGAAGCTGGAGCAGCCCCGATAAACCCTTTTGAACCTCTTTCCTGTTAGACCGATTCGGGAGCCTCACGGTGAAGCATTACGAGATCGACAAGTACGCTCATTCCTCATCGCTCTTCCAGTTCGATCCCCGGGTCAAGCTGGCCTGCGCCATCTCGCTGATAGTGGTCACCGCCTTCCTGCGCTCGATGGAGGCGGTCATGGTCGTTCTCCTCTTCACCGCCCTGCTGGTCTTGTTCTCGAGAGTGCCGCTGGGACATCTGTGGAAGAACCTTGCTTTGGCGGTCCCGTTTATCGTGGTGCCGTCGCTGGCGTTGCTGTTCACCTCCGGACCGTACAACGCCGCCGTGCTGGCCATGCGCATCCTGGCCTCCGTTCTGGCATTGACGGCGGTCATCTCCACCACCCCGCTGTTCGACCTCCTCAGGACGCTCCGGTGGTTCAGGATGCCCAAGCTGCTCTCGTCCATCATGATGTTCGCCTACCGGTTCATCTTCGTGCTGATCGACGAGATGGACCGGATGAAGATGGCCAGGATGGCCCGCGGTTATACTGGCCGAGGGAACATACTGTCCCGGGACGTGTTCCGGACGCTCTCCTTCACCGCCGGGATGATCTTCGTCCGATCGAACAGCCGGGCCACCAGGATCTACGATGCGTTGCTGGCCCGCGGCTACAGCGGCGACGTCCATACTCTTGACCGAATGAAGGTCCGCGGTAGGGACGTGCCTTCGGCACAATGTTCTTCTGCATCGGAGCGATAGCCGTGATTCTCCAGACAGGTTGGTACTTTGAAGGCCGTGGAACTGAGCAAGGTCGACTTCACCTACGATGACGGGGTGCAGGCGCTACGGGACGTCAGCATCGACATCGATGCCGGGGAACGGGTGGCGCTGGTCGGCCCCAACGGGGCGGGGAAGAGCACCTTGCTGCACATCATGTCCTCGCTGTACGCTCCGACGTCAGGGACCGTAAGGATCGACGGCGAGGAGATCACCAAGAGGACGATGGAGAAGGCACGGTTCAAGGTGGGCTTCCTGTTCCAGGACCCCGATGACCAGATCTTCATGCCTCGCGTGTGGGACGACGTGGCGTTCGGGCCGATGAACATGAAGCTCGACCCTCAGGAAGTGGAGCGGAGGGTCAGGGAATCGATGGAGCTGGCCGCCATCACCGGTTACGAGGACCGGGCGCCCCATCACCTGAGCTTCGGAGAGAAGAAGAGGGTGGCCATCGCCGGCATTCTGGCGATGCGCTCACCGATCCTTCTGATGGACGAGCCGACCGCCAATCTCGACCCCCAAGGACGGCGGGACCTGGTGAACGTCCTGACGTCGCTGTGCGACAAGACCATGGTCATCGCCACTCACGACATGTCGGTGGCGCTCGAGCTGACGGACCGCGTCATCGTGCTCAAGCGGAGCGTCCTGTACGATGGCAGCTTCCGCGGCCTGGTGGAGCGGCCCGACATCTTGTCAGAGGCGAGGCTGGAACTGCCGTCGATACCGCGGCTCATGGAGCGATGGATGGAGCGCACCGGCCGGACCGGACCGTTGCCGCTCACCATCGACGAGGCGCTGGCGATGTTGGAAGAGGGCTGCAGGCAGCGATGATAAAGCAATTATGTCATTGATTCTCTCTCAGCATAAACCATAAGTCTCTGAGATCGCCGTCGCTCACGACGAATTCTCTTGAGTACATCAACGCGTCCTTTGCATACATCTCCATCTGCATGCGATCAATCGGCATCTATGATCAAGGATGAATTGAACGACATCCCAGGCCGATGACGTTAACTGCTCAGTAGGAGATTCTTGCCAGAACTTGCACATCCAAGGATAGTAGTATAATGGCTCGAACTTTATGGGAATGATGGCTTATGAGATTTGGGGCGATCCATTCAACAATCAAGATCGTGGGCTTTCTCGCCTACGTTTAGTAAGAAATATTAATTAGCATTATATCATTTTTCATCTAATGGATGGGGAAGGTCCGGCCGAGTCAACTCTGGGACAGCCCGTGCCTTCACGAGAACATATCTATTCTGAAGAATCCCTAAACGCAGTTTTGCATGTAACCCTAAAGAGAGTTGAAGACTGTAGGAACGAGAGTAGGTCCTTCAATGTCAAAACGAGCGTGATCCTTACCGCAGATGGTGTCCTACTCGGAATCATTCTCAATTCATTCGCAAGTCTTGAACCGATTACTGCCTCCATAAGTATCGTTATTTTACTGGTTTCCGCATATAGTACCATATCCGCACTTCGATCCGATATGAAAGTATTTGGTGTCGAAGAAGCATGGGAAGACCTGTGTCAAAATCTAGAAGACAGTTATTTTACCAAGCTTATGCTAATTTATAAATTAAAAGCAATTGAGAAAGAGAATAGAGAAACACTAGCCAATCAAACTATAAAATGGGATAATTCCGCATTACTCTTGATAATCGCCTTTAGTTTTCTTGCGATTTCTCTGACCATTCAGAATGTTAATTTTTTATCTCTTTAAGATATTAAACTTCTTTAAATTCGGGCTTGCACTATCAACTGTCCTAACAATTCCTGATGAACTTGACAATAGCTCCTTTTTGGACCTTGTCTTAACAGGGCCGCATAATTTTACATCGAGTGTAACGGTAGCATCGCTTGACTTATTCTGATGAATGTTCTGCGTTTTCTGCTTCTCCTGTTTCTCGAACTTAAACATGGCGATATTTCCCTTCCTTTACTATTGTCCTCGCTTATAACATATATCACCAAACTATGCCAAATAGGTTGTGAAATAATCACCATTAAACATGAGAGATGAGAAGTAGCGATGCAGGACGGACTAGGTTCTTATTCTGAGAGCTATTAGTAAAAAGCCTAGAAAATTGATAATCGTTTTGATATTTTATTTCATCCGCTCTGGATTGATGGTCTTGAGCAAAGGTACGTTCGATACAGAATCTAACCAATATATTCATTGAGTAGAAATCCTGCTCCATCTGCGACAATCAGGGTCGTAATGGTTTGCAACATTAACCCCAATTCATAGCGATAAGGATTTTTTTTGCCTCGGCATTTACATCTTTATCCAATTAAGCCGAACTCAGTAGAATAGCATCAAGGCATGCTCATCTGAAGAGATTATCAAGAGCAGGGGTACAAGGAACCTTGGCAGATCAAACAGCCCCGTATGTAAAACCTCCAGATAGGTCTCGAACCCGATTTGCAGCGTGAATTATATGCTTCCTTCAGAAAATAAAAATATGTCCAAGCCCAATCCACCTATCTAGATACATTAAGGCTAGCTTACCGCGTTCGGGCGGAACGGCTGTTTTCAGAATATTCCCGACAGGCCTCTACGAAAGTCTGGGCCCACTCCGGGCAGGAGCCGAAGTGCAGGTGGGTATACGAGGCCAGCGTCCTGTTCTTGACGAACGCGTCCATCGCACCTTCGATCCCTTTCTCCTTGTCCAGGTCGTAGGCGAACTCCTCATCGCCGTGTTCCACGACCTCGGAGTAGTGGAACACGTGGCCTCTGGCCGAGTCCCCTGTCTTCGCCAGCACGTTATCGCGGACGACCTTCGCTTCGACATACCCCAGCGCCTGCAGTCTTCCGGTCATGCGGACCTCGGCGTCGAACACTCCGGTCATGTCGTACCTCTCTCCGTCCAGAGTGGTCAGTCCGCGGCACATGTACATCAGGCCGCCGCACTCGGCATAGATGGGCATGCCCTCTTCCGAGAGGCGCCTCACTGCATCTCTGGCGACCGCATTGGATGCGAGCCGCTCGGCGAACATCTCAGGATATCCCCCTCCGAAGTACAGACCGTCCACGTCCGGTATCGCGTCCCTCAGGGGGGAGAAGAAAACCAGCTCCGCCCCGGCGTCCCTTAGGTACTGAAAGTTGTCCTCGTAGTAGAAGTTGAACGCTTCGTCCCTGGCCACCCCGACACGAGCCACTATCGGCCTGGGCTCGCCATCCCGGACGGATGATACCAGATCGGGCGCGGACCTCGCGATCCCGACGAGGCGGTCCATGTCCAGGTTGTCCTCGATGAGCCTTCTGATGCCCTCGTACCGCTCCCGGTCGAGGTTCTCCTCCGCCGGCACCAGGCCCAGGTGGCGGCTCTCCAGCTTGATGCCGGCGTCGCGAGGTATGCCTCCCAGGCATTCGATGCCGCGCAGCGAGTCGCGGAGCATGTCCAGATGACGCCTTCCGCCGACGTTGTTGAAGATGACCGCCCGGACGTCGACGTCCGGATCGTATCGCTGGAAGCCCAGAGCGATCGCGCCCACGCTCCGGGCCGAGGCCGACGCGTCCAGGACGAGTATGACGGGGGCCTTGAGCACCTTGGACAGGTGAGCCGTAGAGCCTTCCTCGCTGCGGCCGTCATAGCCGTCGTACATCCCCATGACGCCCTCGATGACCGAGATGCCCGCGCCCGCGGAGGCGCGCTCGAACAGTCCCGGAACGGCCGAGGGGAACATCCAGGTGTCCAGGTTGCGCGATCTTCGCTCAAGGAGGACGGAATGGTGCATCGGGTCGAGGAAGTCCGGCCCGGCCTTGAACGGCTGGGGGTCGAGACCTCGCTCCTTCAACGCCAGCAGGATGCCGACGGTGATGGTTGACTTTCCCACTCCGCTTCGCTCTCCCGCGATGACCACTCTGGGACGATGCATGTGAACTCCTGTGGCGCTCCGTTACCGCATCGATGCCGATGCAATTGGAGCATACATCCAACTGCGGAAGGAATGGCCGTTTCGCTATTAATCGTTGTGCCGCTCCTCGCTTTCCTCGACCGTGCTCGCCGCCAATCCCTTTGATATGGTGAAGTGGAAGGTGCTTCCCGTCCTTCCGTCCGATTCCACCCATATGCGGCCGCCATGGCGCTCCACGATGCGCCTGGCCAGCGCCAGGCCGATGCCCGTTCCCTCGTACTCCGACCGGGTGTGCAATCGCACGAACATCTGGAACAGCCTGTGCTGCTGCTCGGGCGGGATGCCGATGCCGTTGTCCCTGACCGTTATCTCCCAGGCGCTCTCCCCCTCCTTGGCGGCCACTCTGATCCGGGGCGTTTCCTCGCCCCGGTACTTGATGGCGTTGCCGATGAGGTTCTGGAACACCTGCAGCATCTGCGTCTCGTCCGCGGACACGGCGGGCATCCTGGACACTTCGATATGGGCGTGCGACTCTTCGATGGCCGGGCCAAGATTGTTCAGGGCCCGCTCGACGACAGTCCCCAGGTCCACCGCTTTGGGCTTGAGGGGGGGTCGTTCCCGCCCTGGAATAGGCCAGTAGGTCGATGATCAGGGCATCCATGCGCTTGGCGCCGTCCATTGCGAACTGCACGTACTCCTTTCCTCGCTCGTCGAGGCTGGCTGAATACTTCTTCTCCAGCAGGGCCATGTAGCCCGACACCATGCGCAACGGCTCTCGCAGGTCGTGCGACGCTACATAGGCGAACTGCTGCAGCTCATCGTTGGAGCGCCTCAGGTCCTCGGTGGTGTGCTCGAGCTTGCGTACCAGTTCGTCCCTGGCCTTCTCCCCCCTCCTCCTCAGCACGCCAATGTAGACGACCAGCCAGATGATGCCGGCGCATATGGGGCGATTGAACGCTATGATCAGCACCTCGTCCGGCGTCTTGGGGATCGTGGCGGCGAAGGTGAGAACGGTGGCGATCGCTGCCACGAGGTAGAGATTGCGGAGCCGCCTGACCCTGAATGCGAACGTGACGGGGACTATGTACAACATGCTTCCCACGATGCCGATCGGCAGTTCGATGTCTAGAAGGAATGCTGCCGCCATCATGATTAGGCATGCCGCGATGGTGACGCCGTCTCCCTGTAGCCAATCGGGCCTGGACATCGTGGAAAATCTCCGTCGGGAGAATGTCTTTCAATGTATATCTACCAATGTCGGTTCGACCGACCACGACCTTTGGCAGTATGGCTGGTTGCTCCCGCTGTCCGGTGGACGCGGGCGATTGTCTGAGGGCGGCGGCCCTCCCGGCTCCTCCTTAGACCCACGATGCCCTCCGAGAAGGTCCGCTATCCGCCCTCTTGAGATGTAGCTCTAGGGCGCCATGCTCCGCTTTCCTCCGCCGCGGCCGATGGGCCGACCACTCTCCCTCCTCAGGCAGCATCGGTGATGCCGGAATCCCCATTCTAAGTCGCGGCGATGGCATCCACCGCCGCCGGTCGGTCCGTTGCGGGCACGGCAACGTGCAGGCGCCCATGGTCATTGTAAGCGTCGCATCCGCGAGCGGACGCGAACAGGAGCAGATATCCATTATGACCTACTTAAGCTTTCAAATCGGAGAGGAATATCGTCGTTCGAGCCGCCCTCAGGGGTCCTTTTGATCGCCTCCAGCATGGCCTTGAAAGTGGCCTGCCCGGGCATGATGCCGACCCGGACCCCCATGCTTTCCAGCCTCCTCCGGGTGGGCGGTCCGATCGCCGCCACCAGGCGGTCGTTGAGCACGGCGATGAGCATGTCCCTCGAACCCATGAGCTCGGCCGCCTCGATGAAGGTGGCGGCCGTCATTGCCGAGGGAAAGGCAAAGGCGTCGACGTCCCCGGCCAACGCCTTGCGCACCAGCGCGACCAGGTCCTGGTCCTCCGGTCGGGGTACCAGTTTGTAGACGGTTACCTCCAGCACCAAGGCCCCGGCGTCCTCCAGGCCCGTCACCAGACTGGGGTCGCCATGATCCGAGCGCAGCAGGCATATCATCTTCCCGCCGATGTCCCTGGCGGTCAGCATGTCCACCAGACCGGTCGAGGTGAACTCGCCGGGCATCATGTCCACCCTGATCCCGGCGGCCGTCAAGGCCTTGGCGGTGGCCGGGCCGATGGCCGTGACCTTGCACCTGTCCAGCAGGCCGATGATGTCGGTATCGTACCTCTTCGACATCATAAGGATCGACGTGACGGCGGCCGAGGAGGTAACGACCACGTGGTCGACCTCGTCGCGCCTCAGCGCCCGGACGAGGCGCTGGGTATCGGCATCGTCGTTCGGCACGATGGCCAGCGGCGATGCCGCCACGGTCTCGAAGCCCATCGCCCTTGCCAGCGCTACCGCCTCTGCCAGCCGATTGGCCGGACGCAGGACCGCCAGCCTCATCGCAGGTCCCCCAGGACATCGCGGAGCGAGGCGACGCTGCCGACCACCGTGATGGCCGGCGAGCCGATCCCCTCCTCGTTGCACCTGCTCTCGATGGTGGCGGCGGTGGCCAGCACCGAGCGCTGCTCCGGCCGGGAGCCGCAGCGGACCACCGCCACCGGCGTGGACGGGTCCAGCCCTCCGTCGATCAGCCGCTCCATGTTCCTGCCCAGCCGGGCCATTCCCATCAGTATGACGATGGTGCCGCCCAATCTCGCCAGGCCGTTCCAATCGATGCGCTCGTCCTCCCTGTCGCGCTCATGGCCTGTCACGAACGTCACGAACGAGGCGTGATCGCGATGTGTGACCGGTATACCGGCCAGGGCGGGCGCCGCGATGGCCGAGGTGACGCCCGGGACCACTCTGACCTCGACACCGGCGGCGCGAAGCTCTTCGGCCTCCTCCCCACCTCGGCCGAACATGAAGGGGTCCCCGCCCTTCAGCCGGACGACCGTCGAGCCGCCCTTGGCCCGCTCGACGATGATGCGATTGATCTCGCTCTGCTCGACCTTGTGGCAGCCTCCGCGCTTTCCCACGTCGATCATCTCGGCATCCTCTTTGGCCTCGCGGAGCAGTTCCTTCCCCGCCAGGGAGTCGTACACGACGACATCGGCCGAGCGTAGCGCCTCAAGGCCGGCCACGGTGATCAGCCTGGGGTCCCCGGGCCCGGCGCCCACCAGTACGACGAGGCCGGTCATGCCCCCTCCCCGAGCAGCTCCTGTATGAGCTCTTCCAGTCCTTCGTCGCACTCATCGGCGGCTAGAGTTCTTTCCACCCTCATCTCGCCCTTCTCCGAGCTCACGACCGCCTTGATGTCCATGCTCCCGTCCACCACCCTGGCCCACACCCCGATGGGCACCGAGCAGCCTCCTCCCAGGCCCTTGAGCACGCGCCGCTCGGCATTGACCTCCGTCCTCGTCGTGGCATCGTCCAGCTCCCGCAGGACCGGCAGATATGGGCTTCCGGCCCGGCACACCACCGCTATGGCCCCCTGCCCGGGCGCTGGCACGAAGATCTCCGGAGGGAGCGTGTGGTGCCCCTCGTCCAGGCCAAGCCGCACCAGTCCCGCGCGGCCGCCACTATGGCATCGTACTCGCCGTCCTTCCACTTGCGGATGCGGGTAGGAACATTGCCTCGCAGGTCCCTGAAGTCCAGGTCAGGACGGCGGGCCAGCAGCTGCATCCTCCTTCTCATGCTGGACGTTCCCACCACCGCTCCGGGCCTGAGCTGCTCGAGCGAGATGTCCGACAGCAGAACGTCCTCCACCGGGGCCCGGGGAAGTACGGCCGCCAGCACCGTTCCCTCGGTCAGGTCGACGGGCATGTCCTTCAGGCTATTGACCGCCACGTCTATCTCCCCGTTGACGACGAATCGGTCCAGTTCCTTGGTGAAGGCGCCGAGGCCTCCCAGCGCGTCAAGCGGTCGGTCCCGCACGACGTCGCCCGTCGTGGCGACTATCCTTACATCAACGTCCAGTTCCGGGTGTCGCTCCTTCAGCATGGCGATGACCATGTCGGTCTGCACCCTCGCCAGCTCGCTTCCCCTGGTGCCGATGATCATTGGATGGCCTCCAGCGCCTCGTCGTAGGCGTTCACCGTTCTGTTGATGTCCTCGTCCGAATGGGCGGTGCTGAGGAAGCATGTCTCGTACTGCGACGGGGGGATGTAGACTCCTCTCTCCAGCAAGGCATGGAAGAGGCGCATGAACCTCTTGGCGTCGGCCGCCATGGCATCCCGGTGATCGCGAACCGGTCGGTCGACCATGAAGATCTGGAACATGGAGCCGACGCCCGCCACCTGGAACGGCAGGCGGTGCTCCCGTAACAGTGCGGCAAGCTGGGAGCGCATCACCTGGCCCTTGCGCTCCAGCCCCTCATGCCCCACCGATCCCAGCTCCTTCAGTGCCGCCAGTCCGGCGGCCATGCTCAGGGGGTTCCCGGCGAACGTCCCGGCCTGATATACCGGACCGAGGGGCGAGACCTTCTCCATGATCTCGGCCCGAGCGCCGAACGCCCCGATCGGAAGGCCGCCGCCCAGCACCTTGCCCAGGGTGGTGATGTCGGGCCGCACGTTGAATCGTGATTGCGCGCCGCCCATCGACAGCCGGAACCCGGTGATGACCTCATCGAAGATGAGGAGCGCGCCGTGCTCTTCGGTCACTTCCCTGAGGCGGGGCAGGTAGCCCTCGTCCGGCTCCACCGGTCCAATGTTCCCCAGGACCGGCTCCACGATGACGGCCGCCACTCGACCCTTGTTGGACAACAGCAGGGACTCGACCGCCTCGATGTCGTTGTACGGCGCCAGCAGCGTGTTGGACGCCGCCTCCTCGGGCACCCCGGCCGAGTCCGGCGCGGAATGGGTCGCGGCGCCCGAGCCCGCCTTCACCAGCACGCTGTCGTGGGCGCCATGGAAGCCGCCCTTCATCTTCACGATCAGCTTTCGCCCGGTGACGCCGCGGGCGAGACGTAACGCATGCATGGTGGCCTCGGTGCCGGACGATACGAACCGCATCATCTCCATCGATGGGAAGCATCGCCGCACCGTCTCGGCCATCCTCAGCTCCAGCTCGGTCGGGGCACCGTACAACGTACCTCGCTCCGCCTGCTGCTGGACGGCCTTCACGACCGCGGAATGCGCATGACCCAGGATGTGGGGGCCGAAGCCCATGCAGTAGTCGATCAGCTCGTTGCCGTCTACGTCGTAAAGGCGGGAGCCGCTCGCTCTCTGGATGAACGATGGATAAGGTTCGAACGCCCGGACCGGCGAGGACACGCCGCCCGGCATCAGCCGCCGGGAGCGTTCGTAGAGCTCTTGGGAGCGGGAACGATTCATTCGATCCCCCGCAGGACCTCGGCCGCCTCGGCGGCGAAGTAGGTGATGATCATATCGGCCCCGGCCCGCTTGATCGACAGCAGCGATTCCATCATCGACGCCTTGCCGTCCAACCAGCCATTGGCCGCCGCGGCCTTCAGCATGGCGTACTCGCCGCTGACCTGATAGGCCGCCAGGGGCACGTCGAGATTCCTTCTGGCCAAGGCGATGATGTCCAGGCAAGGCAAGGCCGGCTTGACCATGAGGACGTCCGCTCCTTCTGCAAGGTCGGCGCGCATCTCCCGCATCGCCTCCCGCGCGTTGGCCAGGTCCATCTGATGAGTGCGGCGGTCGCCCGAGGACGGGGCGCTGTGGGCCGCATCGCGGAACGGGCCGTAGAAGGCGGAGGCGTACTTGGCGGCATAGGCCATGATGGCCACGTTCTCGAAGCCGGCATCGTCCAGCGCATCGCGTACCGCCATCACCTGGCCATCCATCATGCCCGACGGCGCCACGATGTCCGCCCCCGCCTGGGCCTGGGCGACGGCCGTTCGGGCGTACAGCTCCAGCGTGAGATCGTTGTCCACCGAGCCATCCCTGAGAACGCCACAGTGGCCATGGGACGTGTACTCGCACAGGCACAGGTCGGTGATGACCGTAAGATCGGTCGCTCCCTTGATGTCCCTGACCGCTCCTTGCACCACGCTGTTGCGGTCCCAAGCCTGGGAGCCGCTCTTGTCCTTTCGCTCCGGCACCCCGAACAATAGAACGGCCGGGACGTTCAGCGCCTCCAGCCTTCTGGCCTCGTCCACCACCGAGGCGGGCGTGTGAGCGATCACGCCTGGCATCGACCGCACCTCGGACGGCGCGCTCAGCGTCTCGTTGACGAACACCGGGCCGATGAGGTCATCGGCCGACAGCGTGTTCTCGCGCACCATCCGCCTAATGGTGGGGTCCGATCTCAGCCTTCGGGGCCTGCTTCTTGGAAACATCTGGTTCACCCGTCATCTTGAACATCTCGCCCATCACGATCAGCTTGTCCAGGTCCCCTTCCCGCGACGCTTCTCGAAGCGCGGCGGTGGGCTCGAAGAGGAACTTGTTGGTGAGGGCGTTGGCGAGGTCCCCCAGCACCGCCTCCGCCGGTTCATGTCCGGCCGCCAGGCGGTTGAGGGCCCTGCGCATCTCCCTCTCCTTCATCGAATTGTACCTCAGGTACATCCGGGAGATGATCGCGTCGGCCTGCATCTCGTTGAACCGTCTATGCAGCGTTTCGAGCTCGGTCGCGATGATCCCTTCGGCCTCCTTGATCTCGTCCTTCCGTCGCCGGAGGTTCTCCTCCGCCTGCTCCCGGAGCCCGTCGATGTCGTATAGACGGACGCCCGGGACCTCGGCCACATCGGGAGAGACGTTCCGGGGGAACGATACGTCGATGATGAGCAGTTCCCGGCCATCTCGGCCCTCCATCGCCCGTTGGGCATGCTCCATGGTAAGTACCATGTGGGCGGCCGAGGTGGCGCACAGCACCACGTCGCACTTTGCCATATGCTCGACCAGGCCGTCGAAGTTCACGGCGCGGCCGTTGAGCTCCCACGCCAGCTCGATCGCTCTCGAATACGTGCGGTTGGATACGAACACGGCGTTGGGTTCGCGTCCGACCAGATGCCTGGCGATCAGGCCGGCCATCTCCCCTCCGCCCACGATCAGGATGTTCCGACCCTTCAGGCTGCCGAGGCGGGCCTCCGCCATCTTAACGGCCGCGGAGCCGACCGAGACCTCGCCCTTGTTGATCCCCGTCTCGGTCCTCACCTTCTTGCCAGTGGAGATCGCTCCCCGGAACACGATCGACAGGGTGGGACCTACGCGGCCTTGGGCCAGCGCCAGCTCGTAGGCGTCCTTCACCTGTCCCAGGATCTGGTCCTCCCCCAGCACCATGGAGTCCAGGCCGGATGCCACCCGCAGCAGGTGCGATACCGAGTCCTTCCCGTTGAGATAGAGCACTGTTCCCGGTCGGGCGTCGAACGGTAGCATGGCCACGATGGCGCCGTCCAGCGAGCTCCATGTGGCGGCCGCGTCGCTGGTGACGGTGTAGAACTCGATGCGGTTGCAGGTCTTCAGCACCACGCACTCCTCGACGCCGGGCAGATCGGCCAACATGCTCAGCAGCTCGGCCGGGTCCCGGCGTCCGATGCTCTCCAGCTCGGACATGGGCGAGCGGCGGTGGGTCAGGTGGGCGCTCAACAAGGTGGTCATCAGCCCACCATCCTGCTCAGGGCCAGCTCCCTCGCCCTGCCATAATCGTCCTCCAGAAGCTCCCACACCTCTCGGTCCTCCAGGATGGAGCGCAGGTACCGCTCCCGCTCGCCTTGCGATGACATCGTACCGCGGGCCGCATCCCTCAGCTCCTCCTGCAGCCGGACCATGAGGTCGTACCGGCCGTCGAGGTCGCTCTCCAGCTTGAGGCGGAGGAAGCGGGACATGGCCGGGGAGCGTCCGAGGGTCGATATCGCGACCGTGTATCCTTCCCTCGATACCACGGAGGGGATGAGAAAGGTCGATGGGGCGTCGGCGCGGTTGAACGGTCTTCCTCTCTTCGACGCCTCGGCGGCCAGGAGCGCGTTCAGCTCGATGTCGTCGGTGGCGGCCACCACCAGGTCGGCCCACTCCATCCACACGTCCATCGACTGGCGGGCGTCGGCCATGACCCTCCGGACGCGGGGGTCGAGGCCTTCGGCGAAGTCAAGGGCGATGGCAGCCACTTCAGCCTCCTGTACGAGGTAGTTGGCCTTGCGCACCCCGACCGGCCCGGCCCCGAACACCGCCGCCCTCTTCCCACCCAATTCCACGAACAAGGGAAGCAGTCCTATCACCGTCCTGACATGAACATCGAACATGTCGATCGCATACGCTAACCTCATCATCGATGGGCCTTGAGACGCTCCTCCCGGCCGATTTTTGTATGACATCCAGAACAAACGGAAGCATAAAATACTTCTCATTCGTGTTACGCGACAGGGCGCGGTCGAGGCCCGCCCCGGGAGAGCTGAAAATGAGTTCGGGAGTACTAGTGGTGGGGCACGGAAGCAAGCTGCAGTTCAACAAGGACCTCGTGGTGAGCGCGGTCGCCAAGATGGACCGGATGAAGGAGTTCGGCCCGGTGAGCGCGGCGTTCATGCAGCTGAACGAGCCGGACATAAGAACGGGCATCAGGGCCCTGGTGGACAAGGGGGTCGATACGATCTATGTCCAGCCGTGCTTCCTGGCCTCCGGCATCCATCTCACCGAGGACATACCGGGAGAGATAGGTTTGGAGAAGGGAGAGACCGAGGCGACCATGATGGTCGACGGGAAGCGGATCAACCTTCGATACTGCGAACCGATCGGCGACGATGATCGTATCGCGGCCATCCTGGCGGACCGCGTTCGGCAGAGAGCGCAGAAGGGCTGAGATGAGAGTGCTCGTACTGGACCTGACCCACGGGGGCGAGGTGTTGGCCCGCGCCTACGCTCGGCGGGGCGATGACGTGACGGCCGTGGATGTGTACGGTACGTCGACGGCCGAGCTACGCGACGGCCTGAACGCCCTGGGCGTTCAAGTGCTGAGATCATCCCCGCCCGAGCCGTTCGACCTGGGCGTGGCGCCGATACACTGCCCCGACCGCCATTACGGAGAGGCGCGGTGCGCCGAGAGGATCACGCACCATCGGGCGGTCGGACGACTGGCTTCGTTCTCGCACCCAGTGGTCGAGGTCACGGGCGCCCATGGGAAGACGTCCGCCTGCCAGCTGATCGCCCGCATGCTGGCCGACCAGGGGAAGAAAGTGTTGCTGTTGACGAGCGGCGGGCTGGACATGGTCGATGCCGAAGGCGTCCAGACGCTTCGAGAGAAGGTCTCGATAGCCCCGCCCACCCTGCTCGATGTCGCCCAGGAGCGATACGATGCGGACATCGGGGTCCTCGAGGTAAGTCTGGGCGGCACCGGTGCCGACGTCTCGGTCATCACCACCATCAGTGACGACTATGCCATCGCGGGCGGCACCCGGAGGGCGTTCGATGGCAAGGTCCAGATGGTCCGTTCGGCTCGCGGGACGGTCGTCTTCCCCGAGGAGGAGAGGCAACTGTGGGAGCCGCATGTGCCATCGGGAAGATCGGTCACGTTCGGTCCGGGAGGGGACGTTCAGATCGATGTCGAGGGACTGTCGCTCGGCCGGCCGGCCCGAATGCGGCTCAGTGCCGGCGACGAGGCGGCGACGGCCGAGCTACGCGGCGATTATCTCGTCCCAGCGTACCGAACGGTCTTCGGCGCGGCCGCCGCGGCCGCCTTTTCATTGGGAACATCGGCCGAGGCGATCGCCCGAACGCTCAGCTCTTTCAACGGAGCAAGGGGGCGGGGGGAGGTGAGCGTGGAGGAGGGACGCATCCTGGTCCGGGACCGCAACCCGGGAGTGAGCGCCGCCTCCATCGAATGGGAGCTGCAATGTCTGGACACCTACGACTGCCGTGATGTCGGAGTGGCCATCGAGCCGGTCAGCATCAAGGTGTGCGAGAAGCTCGACCTGGCGGCCGTGAGATCCGCGATCGAGAAGCATGCGGCCGTGACGGGGCTGTACCTCATGCCGCCGGGGGGCGAGCGCGACGGCTTTGTGGCGGTCGACTCCATCGATGAGGTGAGAGAGCGACACCAGGTTACGCTGTGGTGCACCAAGGAGGGATACCTCTGAACGATATACTGCACCCAAGGCCCAACCCCATCATCGCCGCCATGTACACGCTGCGCGATCTGGACGCCGACATCATACTGATGCACGGCCCGGCCGGCTGCGGGTTCATGGCCGCTCGCCGACTGGAGGAGGCGGGCGTTCGCGTGATGACCACTGGCATGCGCGAAAGCGACCTGATCTTCGGAGCGGAGGAGAAGCTCGTCCGCATCCTGAGGTCCATAGACGAGCGCTTTCATCCCAGTCTCATTGGAGTGGTGGGAACGTGCGCGTCGATGATCATCGGCGAGAACCTCGACGGGGCGGTGAGGAAGGCGGGCGTCAAGGCGACGGTGCTGCCGGTCGACATACACGGCTGCTCCGGCCCCAACACCACCGGCGCCATCGCCGCGCTGGAGGCCGCGGCCGCACACCGTCTGATCACGTACGACGAGAGGGACCGGCAGAAGAAGCTGCTGGAACGAGCTACGTTGATAGAGAAGGAGCACGGACTGACGTCCAAGAGCTACCTGGAGCCGCATCCCGGGACCACGAAGCTGAGCGCCGCCCAGGCGATAGTGAGGACGCTACGAGGCGGTGGAAAGGTGGCGGTCGCCATGAACGCCAAGAAGGAGACAGCGTACGGCTTCGCCGACGTGCTGCGGGCCGTGGAGCATGCCCGCTCCCAGGTGGGCGGCGAGGTGTGTCACATCGGCAACCTGGACCCGAACGTCGGACTGCCTCGCATCCGCCGCTACGCGTCCGATATCCTCCGGGACCTGGACGAGGCCGGCGTCGACGTGGGGATCACCGGCGGCCTGGACGAGTATCCTGTCGCGGGGGAGAAGGCCGCGGAGGTGCTCGAACGATGCGGTGCCGACCTGCGGGTCATCGTCGGGGTCCCGCACACCGTGCCCGGGCTGGCCGTGGACGACGTCCTCGTCACCGATCAGCCGCGGCAGCTGCGCAACTACCTGGAGAAGGGTTTCACCATGGCAGTGGGCGAGCTGTCGACGCATGCCGACGTCATGTCCGCGCGCTCGGTGCTATGCTCCGAGCTGGGCGATACCATACGCCAGGTCGCAAACGGAGGCCTGGCATGAGACAGCTTGCCATGTACGGGAAGGGAGGCATCGGCAAGTCGACCGTGTCGGCCAACCTGGCGGCGTCCTTGGCCACGTCGGGGCTGAGAACATGGTACATCGGGTGCGACCCCAAGTCGGACGGCTCCATGACCCTGCTGAACGGCCGGAAGATACCGACCTTCCTGGAGCAGATGAAGGATGGCGAGGAAACGAGCGTGTTCGAAGGCTTCGCCGGGGTGAACTGCGTGGAAACGGGCGGGCCGCTGGCCGGCGTGGGCTGCGCCGGACGGGGGATCATCGTGGCAGTGCAAGAACTGGGTCGCCATCACTTTCGGGAAGAGGATGATATTCTGATATACGACGTGCCGGGGGACGTCGTCTGCGGGGGCTTCGCCGCGCCCGTGCGCGAGAGATACGCCAACGAGGTGTACATCGTCACCAGCGGCGAGTATCTCGCGTTGTATGCGGCCAACAACATCGCCCGCGGGATGGCCAATCTGAACATCACGCTAGGAGGCATCATCTGCAACTCCCGCGATGTTCCCCACGAGCGGGAGATCGTGGCCGAGTTCGCGCGCCGCATCGGCACCCGGTTGATCGGCTTCGTCCCCAGGGATGGCATCGTGCGGGATTGCGAGAACCACGGCATGACGGTCATCGAGGGCGCTCCCGAGCATCCTCAGGCCGAGGCGTACCGCCGGCTGGCCAGGGACATTCTGGAGAACACCGAACTGGCCGTCCCTGCCCCCATGGAGCCGGAGGACATCCGGGCGATGCTCCGGGAGATGCAGTGATGGTGCCCCGCATCGTGCTTGCCGGCGCGGGCAGTGGGGTGGGCAAGACCACCATCGCCACGGGCCTCATGCGGAAGCTGTCACGAACCCGTCGCGTACAGGGCTTCAAGGTGGGGCCGGACTTCATCGATCCGATGTTCCATGCGGCCGCCACCGGGCGGCCCTCGCGGAACCTCGACTCGTTCATGCTCGAGCCCCATGTCATGAGGAACCTCTTCGGATGGTCCACGAAGGACGTGGACATCGCCATGGTCGAAGGGGTGAGAGGGCTGTACGACGGCCTCACCGCCGTGGGCGACACCGGCAGCACCGCCGAGATCGCGAGGATGCTCGACGCGCCGGTCATACTGGTCGTCAACGCTCGCAGCCTGGCCAAGAGCGCGGCGGCCGTGGTGCTCGGCTTCCGTCAGCTCGATCCCTCGGTGCGCATCGCGGGCGTCATACTGAACCAGGTCAGCGGCTCGCGGCACCTGGCCAAGGCGACCGAGGCGGTCGAGTCGCTGGCCGGCGTGGAGGTGGTGGGATCGATAGCGCGGCAGAGGGAGGGGCTTCCGGAACGGCATCTGGGCCTCATAGAGCCCGACGAGTCGGGAAGCACGATGGCCTCTCTGGAGGCTCTGGTCGAGGACGTGGACGTCGAAAGGATCATGGATATCGCGTTATCGGCCGGCGATGCGGAGCTTTCGTCATCCTCTCCTTTTCCTGACGCCCGAGGACGGGAGTCAGGATCGCCGTGCCATGCGACCGCGCCTTCTGCTTCTACTATCCGGAGAACATCGAGGCCCTGAAAGCGGCGGGCGCCGAGGTGGTGCATTTCCGCCCGACCGAGGGCGAGGGCCTTCCCGACTGCGACGGCATATACCTAGGAGGAGGATATCCAGAGCTGTATGCGTCGGAAATAGCGGACAACCGGGACTTCCTGGAGGGCGTCCGGACGCTGTCCGAGGACGGCGGGGTCGTATACGGCGAGTGCGGAGGCCTGCTGGCCATGTGCTCATCGCTGCGAATGAACGGCGAGGAGCATCGGATGTCAGGCATACTCCCCTCGACCGCGGTGTTCACCGGCGAGCGTCATGGACCGTCGTACGTTAGGGCCACGGGGACCGAGGACAACTTCCTCCTGCCGAACACGGCGGTCCGCGGGCACGAGTTCCATTATTCCGAGGTGCGACCCACGTCCGGCTCGTACGGCTTCAGGGTGGAGCGGGGCGTCGGCATCGTGGCCAGCATGGACGGCCTCATGCTCCGTCGCTCCATGGGCACCTACATGCACCTGCACGCCCTATCGTGCAAGCGATGGGCGTCTGCTCTTGTGGCGGCTGCCGGGGTTTGAGCAAACGGAAAGGTACGCTCCCACGTTCTTGACGATGTTGAGCGTGGACGAGGTCGGCATCAGCGAACGTACGCTGAGCCCCACTTGATGTCCGCAGCAGAAAAATGAGCCATCATTAATCAAGTCCCGCCATATTTATCTTATCTCGCTCAATCTATATCAAGTCGGTCTTTTCAGTACCAGCCGGGTGATCTATCTGCACAAGCGCACCATATGGAGCTTGATCGCGGTGGCGCTCCTGGCCCTGGCCGTATCGGCATTCCCGATCTCGGCCCAGACCGGACCGTCGCCCGGCGCCATGCCTGCGAACGATGCGTTCGGCACCACGGGAGAGGGTGCCGACATGAGCCAGGACGAGATGATGGATGCGGTCCAGAGCGTAAAGGACCCGTTGTTCGGCATCTTCGAGCAGAGCGGCGACCAGGTGACCGGTGAGTACGTGTCCTTCTCGGCCGAGCAGCAGAGCGGGATGCTCAGTGACTACTCCCTGATGAAGGATGGCCAGGCCGTGCCGGTGTTCAGCGAGGTGCGCGTGATGGACTTCCAGCCCACCGAGATGAGCGTGGAAGGTCCGCTGTTCAACGCCACCGACGGGGAGTTCACGATGTTCGTCCACGACAACCCGTACGGTACGATGCACGTTGTCGGCAATGGCACCGTGAACATCATGACCGATCCCAGCCTCACGGCGGTGGAGATGCAGCCGTCCAACCCCAACGCCTCGGCGTGGATGCTGACCAGCGGTAACGTCACGGGCGTGCTGGTCGTCCTGAACGGTGAGGTGCAGTCCTCCCTGGGTGGCGAGAGCGGAGGAGGCGGGATCATGGAGCAGATAACCAACTGGTTCCAGGGCCTCTTCGGAGGAGGTTCCGAAGAGGAAGGCTCCGATCAGGCCGGGTCCATCAACGTGACGTTGCCGGCGGAGGGGAGCATGATGTTCCGCGCCCTGCCGGTGAACGATGCATTCCCGAAGGCCGACGAGCTGAGGCTGGCGCAGCACCTTGCCAACTGGACGGTTGAGGGCGAGATGGCCGTGATGACGGTCGACTCCACCACCATGTGGTACGCCACCGAGGGGGCATCATGACCCCCGAGGTGCAGGCTCAGCCTGGAACCGAAGTGTCGGTGAACCTGACGCCGCCCGAGCAGGTGCCCTCGGCCATGGCCGGTATGGGGCAGATGTTCTATGCGATCGCCGTGGACCAGAACACGTTGGACATGAGCAACGGCACGCTGACGGTCATGGTCAACGGGGAAGAGCTGAGCGAGGGGCAGAGCATGGATGACATCTCGGACGGCTCGTCGTTCTTCATGTATGAGGGGAAGAACGCCGCCAAGGTGATACTGCCTCTGCCTCAGAACGCGACCAGCGAGCCGGTGAGCATCACCCTGTCGGTCGGGCAGTGATAGAGCCCCACGAAACTGATTCCCTCCAAACCCCTTCCTTTTTCATTTATTCTGATAAGGTGAGCGGCCGCCATCTTGAAAGGACGTTTCCGTTCGAACGGGAGGGAGCGTCCGCGCATCTTGCCCATAGTGATGTCGCCGAGTGCGAACTCCATCGATGACGAGCGCGTGTTCGGACGGCGAGGGCAGCGTTCGTTCATATGGACGTCGATTTATCCAGCAGATTATTTCGCGACCGATATTTTAGAGATATCATCGATGATAATGGGGTCTTAAAGAGTTTATAACCTCGAATCGTCGCGAAACCCGGGACTCCCAAGGTCCCGAGTGAGAAGAGATGGGATGCACTAACACCTTATCGGAAAGGGAGGTACAAAGGGGCCTTCGCAACGTCATCGGGGATGGTCTGGCCACCCAGGTCATGACCACCCTCACCACCAGCGTGTTCCTGGTGGCGTTCGCGCTGGCCCTCGGCGCCTCCGACCTGGTCATAGGTATGTTGGCCGCGATCCCGCCCCTGAGCGGGATCATGCAGATCCCCACCATCTACCTGGTGGAGAGGTTCAGGACCAGACGGTCCATTACCATGGTCGCATCGGCCCTCAGCAGGGCGTTCCTCCTCGTGATCGCTTTCGTACCGCTCATCGTGCCGTTCAACGTGGCGCTGCCCATCGTCCTGGTGGCGCTGGTGCTGAACTCGCTGCTGGCCAACGTCGGCGGGTGCAGCTACAACTCCTGGATGCACGACCTCGTGCCGCAGGCCACGATGGGGCGGTTCTTCTCCAAGAAGATGCTACTGGCGACCGCCGTGGCCATACCCACCGCCCTGGCGGCCGGCTACTTCATCGATGTGTGGACGGCAACCTTCCCGGACCTGGAGCTCGTCGGCTACGCCATCCTGTTCGTGGGCGGCTTCATCGCCGGCATGCTCGGCATCGTGCAGCTCTCCCGGATACCGGAGCCGCGGATGGAGTCCGTGGACAAGATCCCGCCGTTCAAGGAGCTGCTCATGCAGCCGTTCCGGGACACCAACTTCAAGAACCTCATCTGGTTCCTGACCTCCTGGAACTTCGCCGTCAACCTGGCGCTGCCGTTCCTGACCGTCTACATGCTGCGCGGGCTGGGCATGGACATGACCATGGTCGTCATACTGACCGCGCTGCAGCAGCTCACCATGGTGGCCTTCTTCAAGGTATGGGGGACCCTGGCCGACAAGTACTCCAACAAGTCGGTGCTGCGCGTGTCCGGTCCTCTGCTCCTGGTCTCGTTCGCCCTGTGGGCCTCGCTGTCCATGTTCAAGGGCAGCCCGGCCGTGGTGCCGATGGTCATCGGCATCCACATGCTGTGGGGCATGTCCACCGCCGGCGTGAACCTCGCCACCAGCAGCATCGGGCTGAAGCTGGCCCCCCACGGGAAGGGGACCTCGTACATGGCCTCGTTCATGCTGTTCACCCAGCTGGCCGCGGCCATATCGCCCCTGCTGGGCGGGATGCTCTCCCAGTACTTCGAGGGCTGGACCATCTTCTTCGTGGTGGCCTTCGTCCTGGGCATGTTCGCCCTGCACCGCCTCACCAAGGTGAAGGAAGAGGGAGAGGTCGACGAGAAGATCGTGGCCCGCGAGCTGGTGATGGAGATGAGGAACAGCGTGTCGCTGTCCAACATCAAGGCCACGGCCATGATGGCTACCGCCGGCCTGGCCGCGCCGGCCGTCCGTCGGAGAAAGAGGAACCGCGGGGAGCTCCTCCCCATATTCGACTTCAGGCGGTGAACCGTTTGATGCGGAGGTCCCCGGTCATCCTGTTCCTCGAACCCTTCGTGCTGCTGGCGACGGCCATGGCGGCGCTGCTCCTGCTGCTGTCGGCCCGTCTACGGCGATCGAGGAGGGCGATTCGGGGCAGCAGGGGAACGTTGGCGCTGCAGTGCTGCGCCATCCCCTGCATAGCCATCGCGGTGCTGATGCCGTCCCTGGGCCCGGCCGCGATGCTGTGCTTCTTCGGCCTATCCCTGGTGACCATTATGAGGCTGCAGCGGGACGATTGAACCGCCCGGCCCTTACCTCTTTTTTCAATTTTCTAAAACGTACGACGCTTGCCCGCTGGGATCTAGGTAAAGGAGCGAAGCGCCTCCGACCAGCAGCGCGGCCGACACGATGAGCTCGTTCTGGACCTCCATCCCGCTCGCGATGCCGAGGACGAGATACCAGGCGCCCACGAGCAGCATGACGCCGTATACGACGCGCCGATGTCGCAGGAGAACGTCGCCCAGTCGTCTGAGGGTGGGACCGAGGCGGTCGCCCCACACGGCAGCCACGATGAGGGCGACGCCGAGCATGAAGGCGTACTCGGACAGCGAGGTGAGCTCGACGACGACGGCGTTCCCGAAATAGTCGGGGTAGTGGTCCTGGGCGAACGGCCCCAGCAGGGGCCAGAACAGCGTGGTGGGGTTGTTCCACATGCCGTCGAGGATGAGGTGTGACGCCACTCCGGCCACCAGGGCGATGGCCACCGCCCCATACCTCTTCCGGAACGCCAGGGAGGCGACGGCCAGCATTCCCAGGAAGAACAGGGTGTGGGCGATTATGCGTCCGTTGTCCAGCGTGTCCTGCAGGAACAGATGGCCCAGCGGCTTGTCCACCAGGTCCGGAAGCAGCGCGGCCAGCATGGCCACCGGGATGGCCAGGGCGTTGCCCTTCCATCGGAACACGGCGTAGCGATCAGGGCGCCGATGAACAGGTGGCACGCCAGGAGCATAGGGCTGAGATGGAAGCGGCGTTTAAGAAATGCTCGTGCTCGCTGTAATCATTATCTAAAGAGATATTATCTAGCGGCTCACAATCATGATAGGATGACCGGAACGACCAAGTGGATAGGGGAGTTCGACCTGTTGCGCGGATTCGCCATCCTGGGCATCGTGGTCATCCATTCGTTCTCGTACTACAACACCATCGATCCGAGCGATCTTATCGTTCCTATCGCCTCGTACATCACCCACCTGGCCGACTTCGGTGTACCGGTGTTCTTCTTCGTGTCCGCCTACGTCCTCACGCTTCGCTATTTTAACGAGATGGACCTGAAGAACTTCTACAGGAAGCGTTTGTCGGTCATCGTACTGCCGTATCTGGCGTTCTCGGCGCTGTACATCGTCTACAACTTCATGACCATTTTCGAGTACTCGGCATCGCGCGCGGCCTGGGACGTCGTGCTGTTCAACGCCACCGGCATCTTCTGGTTCATCGCCGTGCTGCTGCAGCTGTACCTCCTCTTCCCGCTGCTGACCAGATGGCAGCGCTCCTCCGAGCGCCGGGGACGAGGATGGGAGATGCTGGCCGTGTCCACTTTCGCCTACATCGTCTGGTATCTTTTCTTATTGGAACCAACGGCGGCCGCCATCGGCTCGATCGCTCAGCCGGTGCCCGATTTCGGAGAGATCGTGGCCAGCCGGATCTTCATCGGCTACCTGCCGTTCTTCGCCCTGGGCATGTGGGCGCAGCGCTCGCCTTCGTGGGAGTCGAAGGTAACAAAACTCGGCTCGATGGTCCTGCTGCCGGTCGCCCTGCTGCTGGCCGGAGTCCTGACGCTCCTCGGATCCGGACCATGGTGGGCGCTGGTCGTCCTGCCGTTCACGGTCGTCATGCTCGGGCAGCTGTACCGGCTTTCGAGATGGGTGATGGCCCGGCGGAGCGTCGCCGACCGCGCCTTCAGAACGATGGGCACGTACGCCTACGGCATCTACCTGGCGCACATGCTGGTCATCGCCGTGGTGGTGAACAGTCTGTGGGCGGTGGGCATCTTTGCCGATCAGGCAGTGTTCTACATCCTCCTGCTCGTCGGCACGGTCGCGCTGTCAATCGCCGCGCTGTTCGTCCTGAACCTGCTGCCGTTCGGAACGATGCTGACGGGAGTGAGAACGAAAGGTGGGCTTCGCAAGCGGTCCCCCGAGCTGCGAGAAGCGCGTCAGCGGCAGTAGGGAACGTTCGTTATCGCGCACGCGGGGCGATGGACCCCTGTAAAGGTTATTTAGTCAGTCAAACCTCTCGAAGGCTCGGTAGGAACATGCTCGAGATCAAGAACCTGACCGTGGAGGTCGGGAACCGGAGGGTTCTCAAGGACGTCTCCCTCTCCGTTCCAACAGGCTCCACCAGCGTGCTGTTCGGCCCCAATGGCTCGGGAAAGTCATCGCTGCTCAACACCATAATGGGATTGGGCAACTACCGCGTGCTGGAAGGCCAGATCATCTTCGATGGGGTTGACATCACCAATATGCCGGTGCATGAGAGGGCACAGCTCGGCATCGGGCTGATGTCGCAGCGGCCCCCCAACCTGGTGGGCGTCCGGTTGCGGGACATGCTGCACCTGACCTCCAAGGGGAAGAGGGACCCGGACACGCTGGCCGAGTCGCTCAACATGAAGCGGTTCCTTGATCGGGACGTCAACGTGGGCTTCTCGGGAGGCGAGATCAAGCGCTCCGAGCTGCTGCAGCTGGCGGCCCAGAACCCCTGCTTCTACATGCTGGACGAGCCGGAGTCGGGCGTGGACCTGGAGAGCATCGAGAGAGTGGGGACGATGATCCATGACCTGCTCACCGGCGGCGTGTCTTGCGCCGGCCGGCGGGCCATGGAGGGCAAGAGCGCGCTGGTGATCACCCACACCGGCCAGATACTTGATTTCATCGAGGCCGATCGCGGATACGTGCTGTGCGACGGCATGGTGGCATGCTCCGGCAACCCCCGGGAGCTTCTGCGCGAGATAAGGAACAACGGATACGAGGAGTGTGTGGAATGTCGTCTGGTGAAGCAGAAATAAGGAAGCGCGTGGAGGCCGCGCGCGACAAGAAGGCCGCGCTGGGCGAGGACATCGACTTGTCCAAGTACCGCGAGGGCGCCCGCGACATTCCCGAGGTGTCGTCACTGGACGAGCTGAGCGACGAGGCCCGGGAGGCCATGCTGCGCTCCGGCGTGGTGCCGTCGGGCGAGGGCCGCGAGGGCAGCCTGGTCGTCCTGGACAACTCGATGGTGGCCCATAGCGTATCCTCGGACGTGTACGAGCTGATGGACACCCGGGCGGCGTTCCAGAAGCACGACTGGCTGAAGGACTACGCGTGGAAGCTGGTCCAGCCGGACGCCGACAAGTACACCGCGTCGACGTACCTGGCCGACGCCCCCGGATACTTCATCAGGGCGCTGCCGGGGCAGCAGGTCAAGCTGCCCATCCAGACCTGCATGATGGTCGGCTCCCAGAGCTCGGCGCAGATGGTGCACAACATCATCATCGTGGAGGAGGGCGCCTCGCTCGAGGTGGTCACCGGATGCGTCTCGCAGAGGGGCGTGGAGGAGGCGATCCACATGGGGATCTCCGAGTTCTACGTCAAGAAGGGCGGGAAGTTGACGTTCACCATGATCCACAACTGGGCCGAGCAGATCGGCGTGCGGCCGAGGACGGGCGTCCTGGTGGAGGACAACGCCTCGTACGTGAACAACTACGTCATCCTGAAGAAGGTCCGCTCGGTGCAGACGTATCCGACCGCCCACCTGGTGGGCCGCAACGCCGTCGCCCGGTTCAACACCGTGGCGGTGGCCCAGCCTGGGGCCGATCTCGACCTCGGTTCGAGGGCCATCCTGAGCGGCGTCGGCTCGAGGGCTGAAATAATCTCGCGTTCACTGACGACCGGCGGCAGCGTCATCAACCGCGGCTCGCTGGTCGGCAAGGCCAAGGACATCAAGGCGCACCTGGAGTGCCGCGGCCTGATCCTGGGCGACAAGGGCGTGAACATCGCCATCCCCGAGCTGGAAGCTCACGTCCCGGACGTCGAGATGACCCACGAGGCCTCGCTGGGAAAGATCGCCCGGGACCAGGTGGAGTACATCATGTCCCGCGGCCTGTCGGAGGACGAGGCGGTGGGCATCATCGTCCGCGGCTTCCTGGAGGTCGGCATCCGGAACATACCGGACGAGCTGAAGGCCGAGATCGACCGGACCATCGCCCAGGCCGAGCTGTCCCAGGGCTGAAACCTTTTCTCAAACCTCGTTTTTTCATCATATCCTTATTACTGGGCGAACGCCATCGCCCGTCCATGACGGGGAGCGGGTCGCTCGACAAGGGCTCCAAGAAGGGCATCACGGTCATCGTCGGCATAGTGGCAACGATCGCCCTCCTGCTTGGGGCCTACCTGGGCACCGGACTGAGCATGACCGTCGAGGAGTGGTCCTCGGCGGAGGTCCCGTTCGTCGGGGTGGGGTTCAACGTGGCCGTCAAGAACGACGGCCTGTTCGCCCAGACCAAGACGGTGCACTGCGAGGTGCGCACGTCGGACGGCGTGTACAACGCATCGAGGGAGGTGTCGCTCGCCCCAGGCGAGAGGACGAACTTCTACATGGTCATCCCCATCCTCGGCCTCGATACTGATGACATCCGGGAGAAGAGGTGCTACGCCTCGCTCCTGTGATCTTTTCCCTCCTCTATTTTTCACCAGTTCCCAGCAGTATCACCATTCAGCGATATCATGCTGGATAATGATGGATTCAATTCAAAAGATTAATATGCTATCTATTAATCGGGAAGGCTTAAGATTGGAGGCACTCTCATGCGTAATTCCGGAGATCAAGAAGAGGTTTGCATCCTCGAGGCCATCAGAACGGCCAACATGCACCGCGACGAACTGGTCGAATCGCTCGTGGACAATTCTGTGCTCATCATCGCTGCCGCCACCGCCCGCCGTGGGCTCACCGTCAGGGAGATCTCCACCGTCACGGCTATCCCCCTGGCGACCTGCTACAAGGTCGTTGAGAAGATGTCCACCCTGGGCCTGTTGGCCGAGACCGGGAAGGTCCGGACGTCCACTCGTGGAAAGGCGTCGGTGTACACCGCCTCGATGAGGAGCTTTGCCGTAGACCTCACCAGCGGCAGCATCGACATGAACATCACCTGGAAGAACGGTCAGATCATGAACATCAACCGCGAGGTGTGCATGTCGGTGCCGCAGAGCGAGGCCCCTGCAGGCTCCGAGGCGTCCCTCGGCATGATGGCAAAGTGATGTTAGAGCGCTGAGCGCTCGTCAAAACCATTTCAAACCGTTTTCATTTTTTGCACATCTCGTTCTTCAGCTGGTTCAGGTGCTTGTTGATCTCGACCATGTCTTTCATTAGATTAGAAGGCCGCGGGATGATCAGTAAATTCATGTCCTTCTCCAGCTCGTCTGGGTCTTCGGGTAGCGATGCTTCATTGAACGCTTCCCTATATCTCTGGAAGCGATCGACGGTGAATCTCAGCTTTTCCTCGATCTCGCCTTCGAAATCAAAGATGTCCATATCGAATCTCCGTTTGAGCATGGCGAGGTCAATGGTGTCCCTGATCTTGTACTGCCCCCGAGTCATGGCGGCTCGGCACTTCTCGATCAGTATCTCCTCCTTCGGGTAGGACAACATTCGGACCGGGTTCCCATAAGTGAGCACGTCCTCATGGTGAACGTACCTGGTCCTTGCATCGACTCGATCGAGAAGCGAGGACAGTGACATCCTTAACGGTCGATGCAAGATAAGATCGACCAGATTTATCTCCATCTTGATCTTGCCAGACGATGGGGATATTGCCGGTTCGTAGTGCAGGTGGAACGTGACCTTGGTGCCTGTATTGCTGACGAAGACGTCGTTGCGGGACGATAGGGTTGGATCAAAGGCCATCTCCAGGCGTGATGCGATCAATGTCATTCGTTCAATGACCTTCTTGATCTCGGCCAGACAGTTAGACTCCGTAGACCGTTTGCTCCTATCCTTCCACAAGCGGCCACCGGCCCAGCCAAAGTCGATATCGTCAGAGAAACGATAATAGGACAAATGAGCCTTGATCAAGCAAGTTCCTCCCTTGAACACCAAACGCTCCGAAAGGTGCTCATCCGATGCGATCTCCGCCAGCAATCGATGGATGATGGCATCCTTCTCCACCATGGCATAATCGATCGTGCCGATGCTCCTGCTCACGTCGATGATGAACTCACGATTCATAACAGGCCCCCACGATGGTCCTGAAGGTTGGTGGATACCTTTTCAGATATCGCATAAGGACGTCCCGGTCGCATGATGGTCCATATTCAAGGAGGGGTGCTACAACGTTCCTCCTGCGTGTAGTGTACCGCCAGTAAGATAGGTCAAGCACAGTCTTCTCCGGATCGGAATAAGGGATCGTCACCGAGTGGCTAGTGCGGATGCTCTTGATGGCTTCAGGGATGAGCAGGGAATCCTTCCAGGCGATGACCATCACCGGCTTTCCAAGGATGTCGATCGGCCTTCCGGTATAGTATGAGCCGGTGATGACGTACTCGGTGTCGAAGTGCTCATGGGTCATACCGTTCAGGGCCAGTGCCGATTCCATCCCGAAATACCATATTTTTTCACCCTTTTGACGGAGTCCCTGGCTCACCAGCTCGTGTATCGAGCGGTCTGGCCGCCCGAGAGCCCTCTCCTTGTGATCCGGCACATAGAAGATCCCTCGGAACACTCGATACAGGTAGCCGTTCCTCTGAAGGTAGTCGATGCTCTTTTGCGTGTCCCGGCACAGCTCAGCAGCCATCGAGCCGATCGTTTCCCGGGATACGAAACGCTTTCCTTGAGCATTGAGCCTCGACCATATGGCGGAGTAGGGGATTTGATTGATATCCATTCACTTTCTGACAGGTTATCAATGTGTTTCGCTATGAATGTTGCTAAGGCTTCTCCGCTAAGCGCTCATGCCGAGTTGGCGTTTTAAGCATTAATGACCAAAATATAGTGTGTAATGACCGGAATCGACGGGAGCATCGCTCACCGCTTGCTTCTGGGGCATCGTCCGCCGGCCATGCTCTCCGCCGTGGCCTTGGGCCTCGCGGGAGGCACGGCGGGCGGGCAATCGACGGCCTCGATCTCGTTGCCGTCGAAATCGAGGAATCGAACGATGAGCCGGCCGAAGCGGTCCCGCTCCGGTTTGACGATGAATTCTACGTCCTCGTCGACCAGGACCTTGTGCAGATCGTACACCGAATCGGTCGCCAGGATTATGCCGGTGCGTATGCCGGGCTCCTCCTCGCCCGGCCTCGGCAGGTACAGCACGATGCGCGCCCCGCCCTCCGGAAGGCATAGCTCGATACGTCCCTCAGCGCGGCGGTCGTCGGCGATGGTGAAGTTGAGCACCTCGGTGTAGAACTCCAGCGCCTTGTCGAAGTCGGAGACTGGAACCATCACGGCCTCGATGTACAGATGCCCGCCTATGTCCGATTCGGGCGTCTCTCCGCCCATGGGGTCGCCGATAGGCATGATGTGACGGATGCCCCAACGCGTTATTTTTACTATCGCCCGGACGATCGGTGACGAGGACTAGATCAGCCTCTCGTACACTTCCCTTGTCATTCTGGCCGTCCGTTCCCAGCTGAATTGACCAACGCGCTGAAGCCCCCTCTCGGCCATGCGGGCGCGCAGGTCAGCGTCCCGCAGCACATCGAGCATGGTGCTGGATATGTCGTCCTCGTCCGCCGGATCGAACAGCACGGCAGCGTCGCCGGCCACCTCGGGGAAGGAGCTGGTGTTGCTCGCGATGACCGGGCAGCCGCAGGCCATGGCCTCTATCAGAGGCAGTCCGAAGCCTTCGTACAAAGAGGGAAAGATGAACGCCTCCGCGTGGCGATAGAGGCAGGCCAACAGCGGATCGTCGACGTCGGTGTAGATCGTCCTTTCTAGGATTCCCAGTTCGCCGAGCATTGCCGTCTCGTACTCCCTGAAGGGCTTCCCGCCGGCGCACACGAGATGGAGGCCAGGCTCTTCCTTCATAACCTTGGAGATGGCGGGAGCGAACCGCTCGAAGTTCTTGTAGGTGTGACGATTGCCGACGAAGAGCACGTACCGGCTTGGCAGCCAGTCCATCCTAGGAACGGCAAGGCGGGGATCGAGCGTAGGGCCATGATGGACCACATCCACCTTGTTGGGGGATATGTCGAAGAATCGGACGATATCCTTCTTCGTCGATTCCGATATGGCTATGATCCTGTCGGCCCGCTCGGTCAGCGATCGCTTGTTCGCGCTCGTCGGATCGAAGGGCTTGAACATGTCGGGAAACGCCTCGTGGATCATGTCGTGCACCGTCACCACGAACGGCCTGCCGTCGAGATGCTCCAGAAAGTAGGGATAATAGTAGGTCGGATGGAAGAGGTCCCACTTGCCCCGCTTCAACGCCCTGACGGAGCGGCGCCGGTCCATGAACTCCACGACATCGATATTGGCCCGCCTCTTCAGCATTCTAGCCAGGGGCCATGCGGTCGGCGCCGGCATTGAGCCTTCCGCCAAGGACGCTCGTCTGAGATGCTCGTTATCTGAGTACCACAGCGAGATCGTCGCTTCAACGCCCGAGGCGCGCAGCCGTTCGATGAGCTCGACGAAGGTGCGAGAGATGCCGCCGTAGTTCTGCATCCAGAACGCCTGATGATCGAACAGTACGCGCATTGTAACAGGACAGGGCCAATCCCCTCCGCCTATTTTATTGGTGCCATCAAGCTCCAGTTATGAAGTTACAACGCCCAGGGCATGCCTTCTTATCCAGTCATACCGTTCCCCCAGGAGCGAGATGCTGCCGAGAACGGCTGGCATCGCCGCAAAGTACTCGCTCTCGGTGAACCCATGGCCGACGATATTTCCAAGGTTCCAGTCCTCTTCATGATCTTCAACCGCCCCGATACAACTGCTCAGGTCTTTGAGGCCATTCGGCGGGCGAGACCGCCGCGGCTGTACGTGGCGGCCGATGGTCCGCGAGCAGGCAGGGAGGGTGAGATTGAAAAGTGCGCCTTGACGCGCGAGATCACCGAGTCGGTGGACTGGCCCTGCGAGGTCAAGCGCCTCTACCGCGATGAGAACCTGGGCTGCGGGAAGGCGGTATCGTCGGCCATCACGTGGTTCTTCGAGAACGAGGAGGAGGGCATCATCCTGGAGGACGACTGCGTGCCCGATCCGTCGTTCTTTCCCTACTGCGGGGCGATGCTTGAGAGGTATCGGAACGATGACAGGGTCATGATGGTCGCCGGCAGCGACTATTCGCTCCGGCCGCGGGTCAAAGGCCCAAGCTACTACTTCGCAACCTATTTCCCGATATGGGGCTGGGCCACCTGGCGCAGGGCCTGGAACAACTATGATTTCCGCATGACGGCGTGGCCCGAGTTCAAGCGGAGGAAGGGAGTGAGGAAGGTTGTTAGGGATACCACCATGGCCCGATGGTTCGAGGACTGCTTCGAACAGACATACCGTGGAGGGATCGACACCTGGGACTACCAGTGGGCTTTCACCGGACTCCTTGGCGGCAAACTGTCCGTTTGCCCCAATGGCAACCTGATCTCCAACATAGGGTATGTCGGCGCTCACATGAAGGGCGATGGACCAGACGGAGTGCTCATGAATTTACCGCGACATCGATTCGACGTCGATAACACGGTCCATCCCGCCAAGGTGTCGACCGACCGGGCGGCCGACCGCGCCATCTATCGCGCGGTGATGAAGGATGTGAACCCGAGGGGCATAATCAGCGTGGCCGACCGCTTCGTGTGGAGGGTATGGCTGAAGGTCCGCGGCGAGAAGGGTCCGTTGCACAAGCCAGCATAATCAGCCAATTTGTTCAGGGCGGTCGCACCATGCTACCTCTGAATCAGCATCCAGGCCCCCCTCTGAACTACCTGGTGATCGCGCTGCTGTGATACCTAACGAACAACAAATACAACAATAGGTCAAATAGTTCCGGCTCAGAAGTTCAATGCGAGAGGGTCCGGACAGCCGTGAAGATACTGCAAGTGAACACCTATGATCTCGGCGGAGGGGCGGCCGCCGTGGGACGGGGACTTCATGTCAACTACCGCAGAATGGGAGAGGACGCCCGCCTGGCCGTCGGTCGAATGTATGGCAGCGACCCAGACACGTTCCAGCTGGACCCTTTTCCTGAGGCGGAACTGTCCAAGTCCTTGCTCTCCAGGACAGAGCGGGCGAGGCGCCTCGCCCATCGTGCTTTTCGTGCCGATACCTACCGCAACGCCTGGAGGCGGTCTCGCGGCCGCGACGTTCTCCACTATCGGGCGACATGGCGAATACTAGACGAGGAGCCGGACGTCGTGCAGTGCCATAACCTCCATGGACACTACTTCGACCTCAAGGCCCTTCCCAAGATGGGCGAGCAATCCTCGGTCGTACTTACGCTCCACGACTGCTGGCTGCTGGGCGGCCACTGCGCCCATTCCTTCGGCTGCGAGGGCTGGAGGACCGGCTGCGGCAACTGTCCGGACATTCGGGCGCAGATCCCGATAAGACGGGATGGCAGCGGGGCGAACCATGCCGAGCGTCGTGAGGTGTTCTCACAATTCGACTATCGTGTGGCGACCCCCTGCCGCTGGCTCATGGATAAGGTCGAGGGGTCTCTCCTGGCCGACCGTATGCTCGAAGGACGTGTGATACCTAACGGCGTCGATCTCAGTATCTTCAATCCGGGAAGCAGGTCCGAGGCCAGAGCGAGACTGGGGCTGGATCAGGACAGCAGGATCGTCCTGCACGCCGGCGCCTACGCCCGCACCAGCCCCTGGCGGGACTACGGCCTCATGGAGAGGGCGTTGGAAGAGCTCGATCGCGACGTGACGCTGCTGTGCGTGGGCGAGGCCAGCGAGCCGATCCGTCGAGGAGGGCTGGAGGTGCGGTTCGTTCCGCCGGTGTCCGACCGCGAACGCATGGCCGACCTGTACCGCGCCGCCGACGTCTATGTCCATCCGGCCGTACAGGACACGTTCCCGACGACCGTGCTCGAAGCAATGGCCTGCGGCGTCCCCGTCGTGGCGACCTCCGTGGGCGGGATCCCGGAACAGGTGGACGATGGGCGGACCGGATACCTCGTGCCAGCGGGAGACGCGGCCACCATGCGCGACCGACTGAGCGAGCTGCTCGAGAATGGGAAGCTTCGTCAGCGCATGGGGGCCCGAGCGGCCGAGGTGGCGTCAGAGAGGTTCGATGCGGTCAAGCAGGCGAAAGCATATGTGGATTGGTTCCAGGAGCTTACGCGATGACCAGAGGTGCCCCATGAAGAGATTCCTGTCGCAAGAGGATTATATATGTCACGCTCAATCACACAGCCAAACCGCTTGATTCTGGACGTCGTATAATGGCCTCGAGCAAGGAGAAGATCATCAGTCCCAAGAGATCTTTGTGGGAAGTGAACCTGCGCGACATCTGGGACTACCGTGAACTGCTGTACTTCTTGACGCTTCGGCAGATCAAGACCAAGTACAAGCAGACGGCCATCGGCGTGGTGTGGGTCGTCCTGCAGCCGCTGCTGACCATGGCCATCTTCGCCCTGATCTTCTACCGCGTGGGGAACTTCGACACCGGTGGCATCGAGGTGTACCCGTTCCTGTTCTCCACCCTGATGCTGTGGACGTTCTTCTCGTCGGCGCTGAACTCCGGTTCTCTGAGCCTGGTCAGCAACGCCAACATGATCTCCAAGATCTACTTCCCCAGGTTCCTGCTGCCGCTCAGCCTGGCCCTGGCCGGCCTGCTCGACTATGTCATCTCGTGGGGAGTGTTCATCCTCATCATGATCGCCACCGGCGAGGTCTTCAGCTCGTGGATGGTGTTCATCTGGGTGCCGCTGGCGCTGTCGTTCATATTGGTCAATGGACTGACGTTCCTGTTCTCGGCCATGGCCGCTAAGTACCGCGACGTGCAGTACATCGTGCCGTTCTTCACCACCCTGCTGCTGTTCGCCTCGCCTATTCTCTATCCTCTCAACGCGGCGCAGGACCCCATGCTCAGGAGCATCATGACGTTGAACCCGCTGGCCGGCATCATGGACGCCCAGCGGTTCTTCGTGTTCGGCCGGCCGGAGATGGACCTGACCGTCTTCGCGTCCAGCATCGTGGTGTCGGCCGTCGTCTTCGCCATCGGACTGCTGTACTTCAAGAAGTACGAACGTGAGCTTGCGGATGTGATCTGATGCTGCCGGCCATTAGCGTTAGGAACGTGTCGAAGCAGTACTTCATCGGCACCGGGGCGTACACGGCGGCTGGGTCTCGCCTAACGGAGACGATCACGAACACGATCAGGCATCCCATCCTCACGGTCAAGGGAATGGTGGGCGCCAAGGAGTCATTCTGGGCGCTGCGGGACATCAGCTTCGATGTTCGTGAGGGCGAATCGATGGGCATCATCGGGCGCAACGGGGCGGGGAAGAGCACGATGCTCAAGATCCTATCCCAGATCACCTACCCGACGCAGGGCGACGTCGTGCTGAGAGGCCGCGTCGGCTCTCTGCTGGAGGTCGGCACGGGCTTCCATCCCGAGCTGACTGGCAGGGAGAACGTCTTCCTCAACGGCGCCATCCTGGGCATGACCCGCAAGGAGATACGCGGGAAGTTCGACGAGATCGTGCGCTTCGCCGAGGTGGAGAAGTTCCTCGATACGCCGGTGAAGAGGTACTCGTCCGGCATGTACCTCCGTCTGGCGTTCGCCGTGGCAGCACACTTGGAATCGGAGATCCTCATCGCCGACGAGGTGCTGGCGGTCGGCGACCAGCAGTTCCAGGCCAAGTGCCTCGGCAAGATGAAGGAGGTGTACCGTCAGGGCCGCACTGTCATCTTCGTCTCGCACAACATGCACGCCGTTCGCTCGCTGTGCGAGAGCGCCGTGCTGCTGAAGAACGGCCACATCGCCGCCACCGGCAGCGCGAACGAGGTCATCGACGAGTACGCGCGTTCGCTGGAGAGCGCCAACGTGGAGTTCCCCGTGGAAGCGAGCGAGATCACCGTGGAGGCGCTGGACATCCTGCAGAACGGACGCGATACGAACCTGATCGACGGCACGCGGCCGTTCGACATCGTCATCCGTTTCCGGTTGCCGCGCGACATGGAGAAGCTACGCATGGGCGTGTACGTGAACAATGCCCTCGGGGACGAGATCGTGCGCTCGTTCTTCTCCGACTGGGACGTCAGCAAGGAGGACATGAAGGCTGGGTCTCACGTCGCCCGGCTGTCGTTTCCCGGGAAGTTACTGGTCAACGGCGCTTACACCATCACCATGGGCGCCAAGCGGCAGGGCTCGATCGACCTGCTGGCCGGGCACCGCATCGAGAGGAGCGTCAACGTGGCGGCGCCGATCGACTTCAATTCCGGCGGCCTCGTGGACCCATACCAGGCAGCGGTCATCCTGGACCGCGAGTGGGAGCTGGACTGATAATATTTAATAAAACTAATAATATGTTATTGAGTGCGAAAGCTATCTAAATTTTTATTTATCTATATCAATAGTATATAATGGTTAAGTGAAGTGGTTAGAAATATTATAAAGCTTAACCATATCAAATACATGATGCAATGTGAAATTGATTGGTCAAGAAAAAGTTCAAAAAAATATATAAAGTGGACGCGTGAAATCTTGAATGGGCTTGGACCAGAGATATCATATGGTCCAGAGGGACATTACCACCTAATAAGGCCAATCTCAAAAATCTATCTCCTGAACGAACAAGATTATGATAAGGGAAGGGAAGGATTCAGTAGCCACTTCTTAGAGTCAGGCTACGAACCGAGCGTGGAAGATTACAACGAGATCTCATCGAAGACGGCTGTCAGGCTTGAAGATTTTTATGGCAGTAAGAGTCGAGTGTGGCTGGATGCTAGCCTAGGTTGTTGGGGCCCCATTTATGAGCACGATTGTACTAAGGCAATTCATAATGATCAATGGTCGAGCGTTATTCTGTTATGCATCGACAGGATCAGAGAGAAGGCGTCGACATTGAAGAACCGAGTACTAGAGGTGAATGCTAATCAACTCGAAAAGTGTGTGTTCAGAACCGCCATGAATCATGAGATTGGGCATCATTACACTTTTGGCAACTTTAATATTCCTGCTTTAATGGAAGCCTTGACATTCCCTGATCTCAACATACTGGAAGGGTTAGCCAATTGGTATGCCTACATGTTTGGTACATCCGACGATAGGTTGGTACAGGCTGAAATGGCGATAGAGCAGAAGATATGTTACCGTTATTATTTGTTCTTAAAACATGCAGATATATCCATGCTACTAGATTGCTTTTTGTCGAAGGGCAATTACTCCAATGCTCCAACCGCTCTAGTGAAGATAATCGGTGGCAGGATAGACCATAATGGAAGGATGATGATCAATGCTGGACATTATAATGGGGTTGCCATGGACTGGTCGGGCAAGGGTGCGACAATTGTCGCCAAAGGGCAAATCAAAGCGCTCGGTACCATGAACGCTGGATATTTCATCACACCTAGAATTGAGTTATTGATAGGTCGGTTTCCGAAAGACGTTATGATTGTCACTAACGAGGTCGTTACGGCAGCTGACTATAATACATTACCAAGCAATATAATCGTGCTTCCAAGAGAAACAATTGATCTTGAAGCGATCATTAGCAATCACCTTAAGGACGATGGCGAGGTACTGGTCAAGAATATTTTGAAAGAAGCAGGGGTTCCATTAAATATTAATCAATAAATGCATTTGGATTATTAGAGATTATCACTTTGCTCATACTCATAGCAAACGCATGGTGAATAATAACTATTGATTATGCTGGCGATTGTTCGATTCTTTAGGAGTCATGTCGCGACTTAAGTGGCTTCATCTTGCCGACGATTTTGCCACATCGCGTTCACTTGATATGGCCCAATACGACATTGTTCTCCACAACAACCTCGTTGCACTTAGCGGCCCATTATCGCTGGATGCCACAAGCATGCTTATTACGCGATGAGTTCCGGTCTGGGAATAATCCTATTGTAGATGGACCGAACCCTTTTTTATGTCCCGCTCACAAAGAACCCAATCTGGGTGGTCAATATTCGAATCGCTTACTGTCTTACCGTGCACACCCGTCCGGAGCAGGTCGGACGCCTACTGGACCGGATAGGCGACGCGGACGATCATTACTATGTCGACGTCTTCAACAAGGGAATGGAGGACAAATGGCGTCAAGTGCTGGACCGGCCGGCATATGACATGGAGACGGTGTTCAAGTATTCCAACGGGTGGGGTTCCTTTAAACTTGTCCAGGCCACGCTGGACGCCATGGAGCATTTTCGCGACAAGCCGTACGATTATTTCATCAACCTCTCCGGCCAGTGCTACCCGCTCCGGCCGATCGAGCAGATAAAGCAGCGCCTGGCGGCCGAGAACGGCAAGTCGTTCGTGGAGTACGAGCCGTTCCCACGACCGCGATGGTCCGACGAGAAGGGAGGATACCGCCGCCTGGAAAGGATCTACTTCCGGCCGTTCAGGCATGCCAACATGTGGTCCGTCCCTCGGATCAGGAAGATACCGTTGGGCATGCGGCCGTACGGCGGCTCACAGTGGTTCTGCCTGCACAAGGACCATGTGGAGTTCGTGCTCTCGTTCCTTGAGGAGCACCCAGAGGTGGTGTCGTTCTACAAGCGATCGCTCATCCCGGACGAGATGTTCTTCCAGACCATCCTGATGAACTCGGAGGTGCGGGACGAGATCGTCAACGACAATAAACGTTTCACCGACTGGTCAAAGAAATGCACTCCGTTGCCGGCGACGCTGCTATCGGAGGACGTGCCTCGGCTGGAAAGGAGCGGAAAGTTCTTCGCCAGGAAGTTCGACACCATGATGGACGCCAAGGTGCTGGATATTTTGGACTCAAGGCTGCTGAGCCGCCGGGACGCGGATGACGAGGACTTCCATCCTGGAGGAGGCGACGGCGGAAGAAGGGTGATCATCCGGACGGTGAGCTGATGCCCCGGGTCAGCGTCGTCATGCCGTCGTACGAGAGCGCGCCGTACCTGCGTAGCGCCGTCGAGTCGGTCCTACATCAGAGCGAGAGGGACATCGAGCTCATCATCGTGCAGGAAATGGGCGCCGCGACGGGACGGAGGCGATACTGAACGAGTTCGATGATGAGCGTGTCAAGATAGTCCGCAACGATTCGCCGCTGGGTCTGGTCCGCTCGCTCAACCGCGGCTTCGCCATGGCCCGATCCAAGTACATTGCGAGGATGGACGCCGACGACATCTCGATGCCGCAACGGCTGGAGAAGCAGGCCGAGTTTCTGGACAACAACCCATCGATCGGCGTGGTCGGCTCGGCCGTACGGCATATCGATGAGAAGGGACGCCATCTCGGGACGAGGACGTACCCGACGTCGCCCGGTCTGGTGATCTGGAACATGCACTTCGACTGCGCGATGTGCCATCCCTCGACCATGTTCCGCCGCTCGGTGTTCGAAGAAGCGGGCGGATATTCACCGGCGGCCAAGGACTGGGAGGACTACGAGCTGTGGACGCGCATCATGCGCCATAATTCGATGAGCAACGTGCCGGACGTCCTGCTCGACTACCGCATTCACGACGGTGCGGTCTCAGTTCGGAAAAAGGAAGAGCAGCGGCAGCACATCGTCGATTGCGGGCGGCGGGCTATGGAGGTGACGATGGCCAGGCCGGTGGACCGGGACTTCGTCCGCTCGTTGATCTTTCCCTACACGATCGCCAGCCGTCGCAACGCCATCGGGGCGGCGTGGCTGCTGAACTACCTCTATCGCTCGTACCGCATATGGTATCGCGAGCGAAGCCGTGAGGACCTCATGGCCGTGAAGGACGACGTGGCCGAACGAATGTCGCACATCATGGCCAGAAGCGTCAAGGCGGCGCCATTGGCGGTGCCGATGATATTGTGGCAGGCGTCCCGCAGCGGTCCCGGGGTGTCGGCGCGCATCGGGCCGGCGACGATCACGCGGGGCATCGAACGTCTGAACGGGACGGCAACGGAGAAGATGGACCGACGAAGCAGCATGGTCACGCCTTCGACGCCGTGAGAGCTTTTTCCGCGATCTCTTCGAAGCGCTTCATCCAGACGTCCCAGTTGAGCTCCTCCTCGTAGCGGCGGCGGGCGTTGAGGCGCATCTCCTTCATCGCTTCCGGATCGTTCCACAGCTCGGCGATGGCGTCGGCGAAGTCCTCGCCCCTAGCGTCCGGCGGCAGCAGTCGGCCGGTGACGCCGTCCTCCACGTAGTCAGGAACGCCGCCAGTGGCGGTCGTGAACGACGGCAGTCCGTACGCGGATGCTTCGCAGAAAACGATCCCGGCGCACTCCGCGCGGGTCGGCAGTATGAAGATGTCAGCCTCTCGAAAGTATATGGAGACATCCTCGACGTAAGGGATGATGGTGAGCCCCTTCATGTTGGGCACGCTCCTCGGCGCATCGCACCCGACCATTACGAGTTCGGCGTCAATGCCTCGGTCTTGAAGGGACGTCAAGGCATCGACGGCGATGCTCCCTCCCTTCCGGACCCATTCCTTGCCGACGAACAGCAGGCGCAGCATTCCATCGCCCTGGCGCTCAGGAAGTCGATCGGGGACGTCCTGATTGGCGCCGAACCGCACGACATTGATCTTCTCCTCGGGAACATGATAATCGTTCATGGCCGAGCGGGCCGCCCATGCTGATGCGAAGATGATCTGCGTCGAGACCTCGTAGGCCTTCCTCTGGATCTCATTGGCATGGCGGTTCCTCTTTTCGCCCATATCGAAGCCGTCGTAGTAGCCGACCATCTGCGCAAAGGTGGCGTCGGTCAGATGGACGATCGGAACGGTCGTCTCCAGATTGGCGATCTCGGTCGAACCGATAGAGAACAGCAGGTCGTACTTGCTCAGATCATGCTTGCGGAGATTGCGGCCCACGGCCGAGGCGAAACGCAATGTGCTGTAGGGTCGAACCGTCCGTCCAGTGAACTTGCCGATCACCTTGTGATATCGGTAGATCGTCTTGGTGTTCAGCCCTCCGGGGTTGATCCATTCCACCTGGTGGTCCCGCGACAATCTCTGGAAGATTGAGTGCGGCGTGCCGGACCATGTTCCACGGCGTCTCGGGTCGCCCAGAGATATGTAGCCGATCATCATGGTCTCGCCTCGAAATTCTTCGGACTGGAGCAAAGTGATGCGTCCGCCGACGTGGCTCATAGCCCCCTGAGATAGTTGTAGACGTCCCGAGCGCGATCCTTGATCGAATGGCGCTCGCGCACGATCTCCATCCCCCTGCGAGCGATATTGGCGCGCTCGTCATCGTTCTTGAGGTAATATTCGATCTCCTTGACCATGGCGTCGCCTCCGTCGGTGAAGACGCGCCGCCCTCGAACTCTCGCTCTAGGCTAGGGAAGCGGTCGGTCATGAGAAGACCGCCGCAGGCCATGATCTCCAGCGGGCGCAGGTTCCAGAAGTCCCAGTCCACCGCGTCCTGCAGCGTGATGTTGAGGTTGATGCGAGCGCTGGAGTACAATATGGGAAGCTGCTCCTGAGGGATCTTCCCCTGGCACAGCTTGGACAGCTCGACGCGGTATCGTTCATAGTACGACCTTCCGATGCGGCTGAGGAACGAGTTTTTCAGCCGGTGGTCGATCGCCCAGTTGCCGTACAGGCCGAGGTTGAAGCGCGAGGCCGGCATCAGGTACCGCTCCGTTCTTTCCTTTCCCTTGATGTCGTTGCCCACGTACGATATGTCGTACGCCAACGAAGGGTCCTTCTCGCGAGGGTGGAAGAACTCGGTGTCAGCGCCGAGCGGTATGTTGACGCCGTCGAAGCCCTTGGACCGATGGACGTCAAGAAGTCTATCGGACAGCATGATGTAACCGTCGTAGCCGTTCTTAGTAAGTTCTTCAAGAACGACGTCGGCTCCGTCGCCGTAGCCGTTCTGGAGGTACAGCGCGTTGCGCTCTGCGTTCTTAAACGGAGGGGTGTCGTTCACGTGCACCATGACGTCGATCCTTTCCTCGGGAAGATGATTGGGGGCGTACAGCTCGGCCGACTCGATATCGGGCAGTTGACGAAGGTAGCGGCACATGGCCTCGAAGTACAGCTCCTCGCCGATGACGTTCGACCCGGGACGAGAGGAAAGGCCCTTATCCCACTTCATGTAGAAACCGATGCGCATGGGCTCGCCGACAATGAGCAGGTCTTAATATATTATAATCGGTCGGAAAAAGTCATATGGATGCTCCGGACCGAGACGCGGGAGCAATCAAACATATTAATCCAGCGAGAGAGTATCGGTGACGAGATGACCATCGCTGGGCGAATGGTCCTTGCTAACGGGGAATGACATGAGGCCGACGGTCAGCACGCTCACATCCTGCTTCCATGGTGAGAAGTACCTCCCGCTGTTCCTGGAAAAACTTCCGGAGCAGACGGCGTTCGATCGTCTGGAGGTGGTCATCGATCTGAACGAACCGTCGGACGAGGAGCTGCGGCTGGTGAGGGAGTTCCAGGAGAAGTACCCTGGACATCTGAAGTACACGGTGCAGGAGAAGGTCATTCCGTACTCGGCGTCGTGGAACAACTGCATCCGCAACGCCTCGGGCGAGTACCTGGCGATTTGGAACATCGACGACCTGCGCACGCCGAGGTCGATCGAAGTGCAGGCGCAGCTGCTGGACGAGCGGCCGGACATCGGCATCGTGCACGGTCGGTACAAGGTGGTGCCAACGTTCGGCTCGACCGAAGGACCGTATAGAGACACTACCAAGCTGCCGAAGAGCGAGGCGACACGGCGCTTCGTCTTCGGACCGTTCTACATGTTCCGGCGTTCTTTGCTAGATAAGGCGGGCATGTTGGACGAGCAGTTCCGCTCGTCGGCCGACCTGGACCACTGCATCCGGATGGTGCTGCATGCTGACTTCGCCGCCGTGGACGAGGACCTTGGCTACTACCTGTGGGCCGGCGAGGGCCTTTCGAACAACCCGAACTCGCGCATCGAGGTGGAGAACTTCGTCATCCGCATGCGCTACGGCATCTACGACAAGTTGTGGTACTACTACCTGGCGGCGGCGTCGGAGTACGACATGTACAAGGTGCTGAACGGAAACGAATGGGTTCCGATCACTAGGTACGTGCCCGATCACCGTAAAATGCTGGAGGAGCGGTACGCGAGATGGTTCGACATCGGGCTGGTGCGGCACCTAGCGTTCAAGGCCAAGAAGGAGAACTGGTCCGGGATAAAGGGCGTGTGGAACGGGTTGTTTGGAAAGTGATCTCGATGTGCCAGGTCCAAATCGTCGCAACAACTGATATACTCAGTATTCCCATCCTTAACGGTCATTGATACCATGCCCAAGGCGCTCATCACCGGAATCACCGGCCAGGACGGCTCGTACCTGGCCGAATACCTGTTATCAAAGGGATACGAGGTCCACGGCATCATACGACGCGCGTCGACGTTCAACACGTCGCGCATCGATCATATCTACGTAGATCCTCACGATCCAGATGCCAAGCTTCGGCTACACTATGGCGATCTGACAGAAGGGGAGACCCTTCACTCCATCATATACAATGAGAAGCCGGACGAGATCTACAATCTCGGCGCGCAGTCGCACGTCCGCGTGTCGTTCGACATACCGGAGTACACGACCAAGGTCGTGGCGACGGGCGTAACGAGGATATTGGAATCGATCCGCAAGTCCGGCAACAATGTGCGCTACTATCAGGCGTCGTCGTCGGAGATGTTCGGCTCGGCCGCTCCACCGCAGTCGGAGACGACGCCGTTCATGCCTCGCTCGCCGTACGCCTGCGCCAAGCTGTACGCTTACTGGTTGACTCGTAACTATCGCGAGGGTTACGACATGTACGCGTGCAACGGCATTCTGTTCAATCATGAGTCGCCCCCCGCGGCGAGACGTTCGTGACGAGGAAGATCACTAGGGCGGTGGCCGCTATCATGGCGAAGAAGCAGAAGTATCTGTACCTGGGGAACCTCAAGGCCAAGCGGGACTGGGGTTACGCGCCCGAGTACGTGGAGGCGATGCACTTGATGCTGCAGCAGCCGAAGGCGGAGGACTATGTTATCGGCACAGGCGAGACGCACTCGGTGGAGGAGTTCGTCGAGCTGACGTTCGAATATGCCGGACTTAAGGCGAGCGAGCATGTGCGCATCGATCCAAAATACTATAGGCCGACCGAGGTCGAGGTCCTCGTGGCCGACGCTTCGAAGGCCTCGAGTACGTTAAAGTGGACGCCGAGGATCAAGTTCGAAGAACTCGCGAAGATCATGGTGGACGCCGACATGCGCGCCGCCGGCCTGGAGCCGATAGGCGAGGGCGACGCGATCCTGCGAAGAAAGTTCCCCAACAAGTGGTGGACGGTGGACTGATGTCGTTCTGGAGCGATAAGAAGGTGCTCGTCACCGGCGGGGCTGGCTTCCTCGGCTCGCACGTGGTGGAGGAGCTGCAAAGGCGTGGGCTACCGAAGGAGAACATTACCATTCCTCGGTCGAAGGATACCGACCTGCGGGTGTGGGAGAACTGCATGGAAGTGTGCGAGGGCCAGGACATGGTGTTCCATTTGGCGGCGTCGGTCGGCGGCATCGGCTACAATCAGGAGAACCCGGCCACGCTGTTTTACGACAATGCGATCATGGGCGTGCAGCTGATGGAGGCCGCTCGGCGTCAGAACGTCAAGAAGTTCGTGCAGGTCGGGACGATCTGTTCGTATCCCAAGTTCACGCCCGTTCCGTTCAAAGAGGAGAACCTGTGGGACGGATATCCGGAGGAGACGAACGCGCCGTACGGGCTGGCGAAGAAGATGCTGCTGGTGCAGGCGCAAGCGTACCGGCAGCAGTACGGGTTCAATGCGATCTATCTGCTGCCCGTTAATTTGTACGGCCCGAGGGATAACTTCGACCCGCATTCGTCGCACGTGATCCCCGCATTGATACGCAAGTTCGTCGAGGCGAAGAAGCGGGGCGACTCGTCGGTAACGCTGTGGGGCACCGGGAAGGCGACGAGGGAGTTCCTATATGTTGAAGACGCCGCTCGCGGAATCGTCATGGCCGCTGAGAGATATGACGGCGCAGAGCCGGTGAACCTCGGCGCCGGGTTTGAGATCTCGATTGCCGATCTTGCGGCGATGATCAAGGATATCGTCGGTTTCTACGGCGAGCTTGTTTACGATACGACAAAGCCTGACGGCCAGCCCCGGAGGTCGCTTGATACGTCGAGAGCGGAGAAGGAGTTCGGTTTCAGGGCGGAGGTGCCGTTTCGCGAGGGGCTGGAGAGGGCTGTGAAATGGTTCGTTGAGAACCGCTAGAAGCTTTGTAGAATCCATCTCGGCCCTTTGACATTGGCCAAGATGAATTCTACAGAGCCAATTAAGAGAGTAGTTAATCTACACGCCATTTATCTGCATCATCACCTTCAATTTCTTCCCCTAACCTCATTTTATCTGCGGAGTACGTTTTCAATGACTCGGAGTCGAGGGACCTGCTCTGGTTCCCCATCAGTGTATCTGCAATCTTTTTATACTGG
>LJKK01000030.1 GCA_001421185.1 Methanomassiliicoccales archaeon RumEn M1 | reverse complement strand
CCCCGGCCGTGCGGCGGCTGGCGAGGGAGATGGGCATCGACATCTCGGAGGTCAAGGGCACCGGTCCCGAAGGTAGGGTCACCGAAGAGGACGTCCGCTCCTTCGGAGCGCCCAAGGCGCCCGCCAAGGAGGTCAGGCCCGTCATGCAGCCCAAGTTCGACCTGTATGGATGGGTCGACCGCGTGCCGCTCAAGGGCATCCGAAAGGTCACGGCCAGGCACATGATAGAGGCCCAGACCGCTTCTGCCCAGGTCACGACCATGGAGACGGCCGACGTCACCGAGCTGGTGGCGTTGAGGGAGCGGGTGAAGGAGAGCTCCCTGAAGGAGAAGGGGGTCAAGATGACCTACCTGCCGTTCATCATCAAGGCGGTGGTGGCGGCGCTGAAGAAGCACCCCTACCTCAACTCCGAGGTGAACGAGGAGACGCAGGAGATCCTGCTGAAGAAGTACTACAACATCGGCATAGCGGTGGCCACCGACGAGGGCCTGATGGTCCCCGTGATCAAGGCGGCCGACCAGAAGGATGTCTATGCGCTCGCCAAGGAGCTGGTGGAGCTGTCGGAGCAGGCCCGCTCGCGTTCCATAGACCTAGCGGACCTCAAGGGCGGGACGTTCACCATCACCAACTACGGCGTGTTCGGCGGCACCTTCGCCACGCCGATCGCCAACCACCCGGAGGTGGCGATCCTGGGCATCGGGCGCATCAGCGACGAGCCGGTGGTGCGCGGGGGCGAGATCGTCGTCAGGAAGATCATGTACCTGTCGCTGACGTTCGACCATCGCGTTCTCGACGGGGCGGAGGCCGCGAGGTTCCTCAACGACCTCGTCCAGCTGCTGGAGGACCCCGCGCGGGCGTTGATGGAGCCCTAGCGCTGAACGTCCACCCTTCGTCCCGATAGCGGGCGGCGAGCTCCTCCGCCCTGCTCAGCTCCTCTGGCTCCAGGGGCGCCTCGGCCCATTCCCGGGACGAGAGGAAGCTTTCCCGCAGGGCGGCCAGCACCTCGTCCCTTGACGCGTCGGTGAACGAACTGACGCTCGTGAGGATGTCGCCCAGGTTCCTGCCGGACAGCTTGGCGGCCGATGGACGGAGGAGGGAGAACATCTTCTGCGTATCGAGCGACAGCAGCAGCGTGCCATGCTGCAGGAGCACCCCTCCGCGGCGGGTCTGGGCCGAGCCTGAGATCTTCTTGCCGTCCACCACGATGTCGTTCACCGGGCGAAAGGTCGACCGTATGCCCAGGGTCCCGAGGGCGTCGATGACGTGGCCGCACACCTGCCGATAGGATGCCGGAATGTCCCGTCCGAACAGATGCTCGGGCGCGATGATGCTATACGTGACCTCGCCCTTCGGGTCGTGATACACCCGCCCCGCCCCCGGTCCGCCGGCGGACGAGGTCGACGCCAAGGCGGGTGCAGGCGTCGAGGTCCACCTCCTCCGTCGATTGGAAGCATCCGATGCTCACCGCGCCGGGGGACCAGGAGTAGAACCGAACGGTGGGCGGCGACCGGCCGAGGCCCACCGACTCGGCCACCGCCTCGTCGATGGCCATGTTCATCGCTCCCCGCTCGCTGGTGAAGGGGAGCAGCCGCCACCTCATGGGCGGACCTCCGCCAGCAGGTCAGCGAGATCTTCAGGCCGCAGGCCGATCATCGTCACGCCGCTGCTCTGTACATACTCTCGTACGAGCGTCACGGTCTCGTCACGCCCCGCTCGGGGAAGCGAGGAGAGGAAGGATTCCAGATCGGCCAGCTCGTCCTCGGGATGCAGGAAGAAGTCTCCCGTGAGGCGGATCGCTCCGTCATGGTCGACGGTCATCTGGACCAGTTTGCCGCCCGGGACCTTCCGCTCCGCCCTCCTTATTCGCGGGCCCATTTGAGGATGTCTTCCTTGGTGACCCTCATCCCGCACAGGGCCTTCTTCGTCCTCTCGTTATAGAGGGCCGGAACCCCCAGGGAGCCCCCGCAGGCTTTCTTTATAACGTCCCCGTAGGAGCGCATGAGCTTGGCGTTCTCCTCGGAATGCCAGACCTCCAGCTCGGTGATCGGCGTCTCCAGCTCCGATGAGGCCTCGGTCACGATCGGATGTAGCTTGGCGCAGTGGGGGCATTCACGCCCCCAAAAGAAGATCAGTCTGTCGTTTGCCATTTTCTCACCTTTTCACGAACAGTCCGCACCAGCATTCGCCGGTCTCCTTGTACACGGGCTGGATGAAGAAGTTGCAGGGGCATATGAGGTCAAGATCGTCCACGAAATCCCCGGTGGTGATCCGGCATGGGCAGTACTTCAGCCCATGATTCCTCTCGTTCTCCAGCTCCCCCCTGGCCAGTTGGCGAACGAACTCCTCGTCGGGGTTGAGCTTGAAGGGCTTGTCCTTGGCGAACCGCTCCCATACGTCCAGAAGCTTGTCCTCCTCATCGAGCCTCTCCCCCTGGTCGAGGATGACCTTCATGGCCTCGGGGTAATCGATAAGGGCGAACGCGTTCCTGGCGCCACAGGTGGGGCAGACGTCCGGCCCTTTGATGCCGTAATGGATATCGTTGCAGACGTTGCATCTCCACACCTTCTTCCTGGCCATTGCCTCCTTGGTCATTCTTGCCCCCCCGCATACTATCAAAGTCAGTGATATAAAAAGGTCACCGGCGAAGGATTGCCGACCCTCCGTCCATTCTTCGAGCGAGGCGGCCATGTCCGATGATTTCGCGCGAATGTTTGTTATGCTTCATCCTCGCAGGACGGGCCAAGGTGAGATCGTGAGAGAGAACGAGGCCATACGATCGGTGGAGTGTCCGGTATGCAGATGCCGGGTCGAGGGAAGCGACGAGCGGGAACTGTCCCGGTGCGTGCATGTGCATTTCTGCGAGGAGCACGGGATGGTGAGCTCGTCCGAGCGGGAGAGCAAGGTCATCGCCGGCGGCCAAACCGGCTACGGCACCGATATAGAGAGGGAAGGCACCCGGCCCGAGCCTCGGGAGGCGCCTTCAGCGTCCGAGCTGGCCATGCAGGAGGGGTCCAGGAGGACCGGTCCCGCCAAGCGCTCCAGGGGAGGAAGGGAGAGCATGGAGCCCAGGAAGCAGGCCCGAGAAGGGATGGAGGGCCGCGAAATGTCGTCCCGCGGAACCGCCTCATCGTCCTCGGAGGAATACTCGCTCGCGGAGGCTTACGGTGTGCAATGCCCGGGATGTCAGGAGCGGGTCACCGGTCGCACGGAGGGCGAGACCTCGGAGAGGCTCAGGGAGCACATGACCACCGAGCACCGGGACGAGCCGTACATGACCCGCCTCCTGGAGCGTCTCAAGGGGAGCCGGTGAAGCCACTCGCCTCTCCCGCCACATCGGCGGCGCTAAACCGGCCTGACCGCCGTAGCATGCGATAGATTACGTATATCAGACGCTGCCAAGCGGTATCGGTGATCACCTGAAAACGGTGGACTGTCCGGTATGCGAATGTAAGCTGGAAGGTACGAGCGAAGAGGAGCTCACGAGCGCGGTGAGGGAGCATTTCTGTGAGGAGCACGGGATGGAGAGGCCTCGAGGGATCGAGAGCACCTCCCCCATGACCTATGGCCAGGCCCAGCCGGTCGGAGGCCTGAAGACGGGTGGAAAGGCCACCGTTTCGGGAGAGAACATCCGCGAGCCGGTCGAGCAGATGGGGACCGCGTGGAAGGATGCCACCACCGAGAAGGTCCGCTGCCCCTCGTGCATGGAGATGCTGGAGGGCTGCGACTGCGAGGAGCTGTCCGCCCGGTTGGATAGGCACATGACCGAATCGCATGGCAGCGAAGGCTTCATGCAGAAGGCGAGGGAAAAGGTAAGAGGTAGGTGAGAGAGTGGTGAGCGTGCGATGCCCGGCCTGCGATCGGCGCCTCGAGGGAGAGGACGGTGATGCACTGTCCTCGACGCTGGCGACGCATCTGGTCCGGGAGCACGCCATGACGCTGCAGGACCCCCGAATGCTGATGGGCGGCAGGGAGGGGGAACTGTCCTCGGAAGCGGAGATCGAGGGAGGAGAGGAGCCGGTCAGGAACGCCCCCGCCATCTATGGCTCGGGCCTCACGCTCCGGGGCGGTGACCTGTACGGGGTCGATGGCCCGCCGCGCATGGACCGCGTGGAGGACATCGACTTCGTGGACTGCCCGCTCTGCGGCTTCCGGGTCGGAGGAAAGGAGGAGAACGAGCTGACCGCGGGCCTTCGCGAGCATCTCAACTCGGTAGGCGAGATGGCAGCCATACAGCAGGCGGCGCGTAGCCGATCATAGGTAGATCACATGACCACCATCAAGTGCCCGATATGCAAGGAACGGTTGAGCGGCGAGGAGGGAGAACGATTGTCTGCCCGGCTGAGAGAGCATATGGCATCCGTGCACGAGATGTCCGAGCTGGTGGGCACCCACCGGGTGGGCGCGCTGCACGTGCCGCCGAGCGACTATTCGAAGGAGACCATGTCGCTGAAGGAGGCGGAAGGTCCCGTCCGGGAGTCATGGCTGGAAGAGATGAGGATTTGGGCCTCTCCCCCGGTGCCGGCACGTCAGAGCGGGGAGGACCGCCGGGAGGCCATGCTGCACCGGGAGGGGGCAGGTCAGGTACCCTCCCCGACACGGGCGGAGGCCGGCAGGGGAATGCTGAGGGTCGAATGCCCGTTGTGCGATGCCCTCATCACCGCTCCGTCGGATGAGGACCTCTCCGACGACCTGAGGGACCACATGGCCGACCGCCACGATATCAGGCCGAAGAGGCTGGCCTGGCTCTCGGGGAGGAGATGAGCCGCGGCGGGGCTCACAGCTGCTTCAGGACCGGCGAGGGCGTCCGGAACTCCCCGTTCCAGTAGATCAGCACCTCGGAGGGGTCGTAGTCCTTGACCACATCGGTGTGGACCACGTTCCCTATGATCCAGATGTGGTCCCACCCCCCGCGGTCCTGGACCTCGGTGATCTTTACCTCCATGTTGAGCGGGCACTCCGCCACCGACGGCGATCTCACCCTCTTCCCCGGTTCGGGCGTGAGGCCGACATCGGAGAACTTGTTCATGCGGCTGCCCGACATGAAGCCGCACCTGGCCACCGCCTCCACCATACCCTTGGACGGTACGTTCAGCGTGAAGTCCCCCGTCTCCTCGAGCAGCTTGTAGCTGTGCCTCGACGCCTTGATGCCGATGCCCACCACGGTCGGGTCGACCGAGAACACGTTGAACATGCCTATGGTCGCTATGTTGGGCTCGTCCTTCCCGACCGCCAGCAGAAAGACCGGCGCCGGGGGCAGGGACATCACGGCCTCGATCGGCCCCATGTCCAGCTTGACCTCCTCCTCTCGCGATGCGTTCATCGAGGGAATGTAGCGTGTCTCGGACGATAAAAAGGGTTCCCCGCTCCGGTTCAGAGGGCCTTCAGCGCCTGCAGTATCCCATCGTAATCGGGGTGCAGGTGGGGATGCGGAGGCTTCCATAGGTACCTGACGATCATGTCCCGGTCGACGATGAGCACCGCCCTGGTCGATCGCCCCCGCATGAGCTCGGTCTCGCCCAGCAGGAGGTCGTACGTGCGGACGACGTCGCCGTCGGGGTCGCTCAGCAGCGGGAACTCTATTCCCAGGTGCATCTTCCACATGCGATGCGAGGTGACGGTGTTCACGCTTATGGCCAGCAGCCTGACGCCCAATCGATGGAGCTCATCGAGCATCTCCATGAAGCGCTTCATCTCCATGGTGCAGATCATTCCCCAGTCGGTCGGGTAGAAGGCGATGACGACCGGGCCGTGCCGGACCTCCTCGCTCAGCCGCACCATCTCGTTGGACGCCTCCGGCAGCACGAAATCGGGCGCCCGCTCGCCCACTTGAGGGGTGGGCATCAGGCCACCTCCGGGCACCATGTGCGTTCTGGCGGCAGACCCCTCAGGCGCCGCCATTCCGCCCGGTCGAGGAGGTGGAGGCGACCCTCGTCGTCATAGTAGTACAGCTGATAGTAGAACAGCCAGAACCTGTTGAGCTCCCGCATCTTAAGCCAAACGTCCACCGCCCGCGCCTCCGGCACCGCCACTACCAGGCGGGCCTTGCCGAGAAGAATCCTGGCGTACTCGGACATGCGGTGCGGTCGGCCTAGCGATCCGTCGGTCTCCACGAACTCCTTGCTCACGATGTAGCCGTCCTGCAGCACCGTCACCAGGCCCAGGTCCTCGGTCACCTCGCTCTTGACGGTGATGCGGTCAAAATGCCTCCCGCATTCCTTGGCGGTCTGCTCGGCCCGGTCGCGGGTGATGTCCTCCAGTCGGCGCGACGATGGCATGCCCCATCCATCCCAGGGATCAATATATAATAGCGCGGCCGGACGGCACGTTCTCGTTCCATCGGAACGGTCCGGGAAGCTTCATTACGAGAGAGCCGATGGGACCATAGGGATGGCGAGGAAGCGCAGGCGCAGACGGGACCGTCTCCGAACACCCTTCTCGGCCTTCACATGGGGCGTGCTGGTATCGGTCGGCATCAATCCCGGACAGCTCCTTCTGGAGACGGCGTTGGAGAATCTGGAGCCGTATCTGCAGCTGGCCGCGCTCGCTCTCCTGGCCGTCATGGTATATTACTTCCTTGATGACCTCCGGGAGGGGGTCCAGCGTTCACGCAGAGCGTTCAAGGCCGCCGGGGCCGTGGGCGTGGCGGGCGCCGCGTCGTCCTTCGTGGGGGGGCCTGCTGGCATTGGCGGACGGCATGCAGGCCGCGATGGTGCTGGCCATCGGCACGGTGCTATGGCTGATCGCGACCAGATGATGAGAAAAGGAAGAGCGGAGCGGCCAGGGCGGCCGTCCATGTTGGAAGGGACGACCTCACTGGGTGTCGATGATCTTGATGAGGTGGTAGCCGAACTCGGTCTTGACCGGGCCCACCACGTCTCCCTTCTTGCCGTTGAAGGCAGCGTCCTCGAACTTCTTGACCATCTGTCCCTTGCCGAAGTAGCCCAGATCGCCTCCCTTGCTCTTGGAGGGGCACTTGGAATACTGCTTGGCGATGGCCTCGAAGTTCTCACCCGACTTGATCCTGGCGAGGAGCTCGTAGGCCTTGGCCTGGTCGTCCACGAGAATGTGAGCGGCACGCACTTTGGTAGCCATGGGAGCTGGTCAGGATAAAGGGCCGATATATAGGTTGGCCCGCATATTCAGTAGACGCTGTAGTCGGTCACGAGGCCCCGAGAGCGTTCGATCATCTCCTTGATCTCGTCGATGGAGGGCACCCTTCCTTGGACCATCAGGCGGCCGTTGATGAACAGGGCCGGCTGGGACATGACGCCCCTCCTCTGGGCCTCACCGGTGTCCTGTAGCTTGTCCACCTCCACGTTCAGCCCCAGCTCTTCCAGGGCGGCATGGGTCGCCACCTCCAGCAGGCGACATTTGGCGCATCCGATCGCGAACACCTCGATCCTGAGAGGCATGTCAAGCACATGGACGATGATGGCTTATACATCTGTCGAGCGCCTCGCCGAGAGGACCGTCCAGCGGGCCGCGTTTTGTCGAGGTCGGCGAGCAAAGCTTAATTCCCCTCCTCTCATACCCCCATCTGATGTGGAAGCAGCTGGACGTGGAAGGGTGGAACGCTCGGAGGAGGGGCTCCCTCTCCAAGGTCATGGGTCCCGTGAAGGAGATCGTGGAAGCGGTCCGCGAACGCGGGGACGTCGCGCTGCATGAACTGACCGAGAGGTTCGACAAGGTCGAGCTGGACGACATTCGCGTGACCGAGGCGGAGATCGAGGAGGCATACTCCAAGGTGCCCCCCGAGCTGGTGGACGCGCTGCGTACGGCCGAGAAGAACATCCGCGCCTTTCACGCCCTCCAGCGTCCGGCCGACATGTGGCTCCGCGACCTGGCGCCCGGGCTGTCGGTGGGAGTGAAGACCTCACCCCTGCGCAGGATCGGCGCTTACGTGCCCGGCGGCCGGGCCGCCTATCCGTCCACCGTGCTCATGTGCGCCGTGCCGGCCAAGGTCGCCGGCGTGCGCGAGATCGTCATGTGCACCCCTCCGCCCGTGAACCCTCTCACCCTCGTCGCGGCCGACATCGCCGGCGTCGATGAGGTGTACAAGGCCGGAGGGGCCCAGGCCATAGCGGCCATGGCCCTGGGCACCGACTCCATCGCCCCGGTGCAGAAGATCGTCGGTCCCGGCAACGTGTACGTCACGGCGGCCAAGATGCTGCTGCGCGACGAGGTCGACATCGACTTCCCGGCGGGACCGTCGGAGATCGCGGTGCTGGCCGACGAGAGCGCCGAGCCGTCGTACATCGCGGCCGACATACTCGCCCAGGCGGAGCACGATCCCAACGCCGCGTGCATCCTCGTCACCACCGACCAGGTCCTGGCCAACAAGGTGGGCAGGGAGCTGGAGAAGCAGCTGGCCCGCTCGGACCGCCAGGACGTGCTGAAGCGCTCGATGGACAACATCGGCTATACGCTGGCCACCGACCTCAGGTCGGCCGCGGCAGTCGTCGACATGATCGCCCCCGAGCACCTGTCGATCCAGGTGTCCGACCCCCTGGCCGTGCTCAACGGTATCCACAACGCCGGCTCCATCTTCGTCGGCCGATACGCGGCGGTGGCGTGCGGCGACTACGCGTCCGGGACCAATCATGTGCTGCCCACCGCCGGATACGCCTCCACGTACTCCGGCCTGGACGTGATGCACTTCATGAAGCGCTCCTCGGTGCAGGTCATCAAGCGCGAGGGGCTGGAGGCGATCGGCGATACCGTCGAGGCGCTGGCCAAGGCCGAAGGGCTCACCGCCCACGCCCGCTCGGTCAGCATCCGCAGGCAGCACTGATTACAGCCGCTTGGTGCAGAACCACCAGTCCAGGCAGCCCTGCATGCCCTTCCTTCGTCTGGCCTCCTCCATGGTGCCGGGCGGGGACAGCAGGACCTCCTCCCCGATCAGCTCGTTGGACGGCCAGTTGGCCGGGGTGGCCACCTTGTGCCGCCTCACGACATGCAGCGCCTGCAATATGCGCAGCAGTTCCTCTATGCTCCTTCCCACTCCCCGGGGATAGTACATCACCGACTGGAGGACCGCTCCCGGATCGACGATGTAGGCGGCCCGGATGGTCGAGCCGGAGTTGGGCGGATGTATGGCGCCGATGGTGCGCGACACGTCCCCGTTGGCGTCGGCGATTATAGGGTATTCGATGCTCACACCCAAACGCTCCTCTATCCACTCCACCCACTTGATGTGGGAATGCACCTGATCGACCGACAGTCCGATCAGCTCGCAGTTCAGGCGGCGGAACCGTTCGTGGTTGAGGGCGAAGGAGGCGAACTCGGTCGTGCACACCGGAGTGAAGTCGCCCGGATGGCTGAACAGGATGAACCATTTTCCAGCGAAGTGGTCGGGCAGAGTCATCGCGCCCAGGGTCGTGCGGACCTCTATATGAGGGAAGCTCTCGCCGATGCAGGGGATGTTCACCCGGGTGTCAAGGTCGTTCATGACATCTATTCGGAACCGCTGGTAGTTCAACCCTCCGAAAGGTTCGAGTACGGTCGCGGTGATGCCGCCCTCATGTCCGCTGCCGCCCAGCCGGCCGTTCAGTTGCGATGGGAGAGGAACGGAACGTTCGCCCATGACTATACCCTTCGCGGAAATGGGGCCACCCTTCGGTTCCCTAAGCTGATGTCCGCCCGGGCCCAGGGCTCCATCGGCGACCGCTCGTACACGTTCGATACCAAGGGGATCGTCCGCCGGGAGGTGACGGTGCTCCAGGACCCCTTCGATCAGGAGGCCGCCACCATGCGATTGTCGCGCGGCGGCGGGACCCTGGAGCTGATGGACGGTAGGCGTTTCGTCCTGGTCCGCGAAGGGATGCTCAAACTATCATGGTCCTTCCGGGACGACCGAGGCAGGGAACTGATCTCTTTCAAGGTCCCGGCGTTCAAGCCAAGGGTGGGCGAGGTGACGGCCGCCCCGTCGGTGATGAGCGACAAGGCGCTCCCTCTTCTTCTCCTCGTGGGCTGGTACGTGGTCATCCAGATGCTGGATCGGATGGGAGCGTCACATTGATGTCCAGTAGCGAGCTCTCCATCGTCCGGCCCAGGGCATGGTCCATGCGCACCGAGATCCACGGCGGCGATGATGTGATGGCCGTCCTCTCGGGGGCCAAGAGCTTCGGCCGCAAGGCCGTGGCGACCGTGGGCGACAGGACGTTCGTCCTATCCACCGGCGGCAAGCGCGCGCTGACGACCAGGATGCGCGAGTCGGGCAGGATGGACGACGCGTGGTGATGAAGCACACCGCGGCGGCCAAGGGGGAGATCGCCATCGGCGATGCGGCCTACGAGCTGTCCCGCCTCCCCGATGGCCGCTGGCAGATCGTCTCCAAGGAGCGCGGACCGGTGATGACGATCGTCCGCGATGCCAAGGACCCGTCCCAGGGCAGGGCGGTCATGGAGCTTCAGGACGACAATGCGCTGACGCTCGTTCTTGTCTCATGGTTCGCCCTGCGCACCATGGAGTACTGATCACTCGAACCGTATGACGGCCTTGGTGACCTCGTCGCGCTTGTCGAACTGCGCATAGGCCTCGGGAGCCTCGTCGATGTTCACGCGGTCGCTGACGATGAACGATGGCTCGGCCTTTCCGGCGACGATGAGGTCTCTCAGGGGAGCATGGAAGTTCTTGACCGATGCCTGACCGGTCTGCATGCTCAGCCCCTTGGTCCACAGCAGGCCGAAGGGGATGGTCAGCAGGCCATTCCTCTCCTGCTCATTGCGGCCCTTGGGGTCCTGGGGCATGTACGCCCCCACGATCCCCAGGTGACCGGCGGGATTGACCACGTTGACCAGGTCCGACAGCACCTGGGCCGGATCGTACTCCTCGGGGTCCTGTCGGCCATAGGCCTGGTATCCGACGGCGTCGATGCCGCACTCCACCCCGTCAAGCTTCATCTCGGGATGCAGTGAGCCCTTGACGACGGCGTTCTCCTTTCGACGCTCCTTGATCTGCTGGACCGGGTCGCCCTCGGTGAAGTCTATCGGGACGGCCCCGATCGACCGCGCCCGCTCGAGGCGGGCCGGGGACCTGTCCACGACGTACACCTCGCTGGCGCCCTTGATTATGGAGGAGTAGGCGGACAGCAGCCCCACCGGGCCGGCGCCGAACACCGCGACCGTCTTGCCGGGCGATACCATGGCCATCTCCGTCGCCTGGTAGGCGGTCGGGAACACGTCCGACAGGAGCAGGAAATCCTCCTCCCTATCGTCCCCTGGCCGCCCGGGGAGCTGGAGGCAGGCCCAGTCGGCCCGGGGAACGCGCAGCAGCTCGGCCTGGCCACCGCGGTAGGGCCCCATCTCCGCGTATCCATAGGCGGCGCCGGCGCTCTCGGGGTTCATTACCAGGCAGGCGCCGCTGAGCCCTCGCAGACAGTTGTAGCAGGTGCCGCAGGCCACGTTGAAGGGCATGACCACGCGATCTCCTTCCTTGACCACGCTGACGCCCTCGCCCACCTCTTCCACGACCCCCATGGCTCATGGCCCAACACCATGCCCGGCCGGGCCGAGGTGTGCCCATCGTACATGTGCAGATCGCTCCCGCAGATGCCGCTGGAGGTGACGCGCACGATCGCATCGGTCGGCTCCTCGATCCTCGGCTCGGGCACGTCCTCCACCTTGACCTTGCGGGTTCCCTTGTACACCACCGCTTTCATGATGACCCTCGCTCGGCGACGTCGTCCCCCCAGGTATATGGCGGTTGGGCGACGGTTCTGCGGGCGCGCCCGGGGCGAACGATTTATGTTCCAGATGATGGTGCACCGTCGTGAAAGAGCAGCGGGAGATCTGGGAGAGGGAATATCGATCTCCCAACCCACTGTGGAAGGGACCTCCGCCGGAGGCCGTTCTGGACGAGGGCAGGGTGCTGGAGCTGGGCTGCGGCAACGGCAAGACCCTGACCGCCCTGACCGGCCGCAGCGAGGTCGTGGGCCTGGACCATTCCATCAACGCCCTGCGCTCCTGCCCGGCCGGACCGTCGCTGGTCCGGGGGGACGCTCTTCATCTCCCGTTCCGGGACGGGAGCTTCGATGCCGTGCTGATGCATCACCTGCTGCAGCATCTGTTGGCGGACGAGCGAGAAGCGGCCGCCTCGGAGGCGCTCAGGGTCCTGAGGCCGGGCGGTACCCTCTCGGTCAGGACGTTCTCGGTGCGGGACATGCGCTTCGGGAAGGGGACCGAGGTGGAGCGCCACACCTACCGCCGCGGGAACGGGGTGATCTACCATTACTTCGAGGCCGACGAGCTCCGTACGCTACTGTCCTCCTTCGTGGAGATCGAACTGAGGGAGGAGATCGCCGAGACGCGATTCGCCAAGGGCTCGGTTAGGGCCGAGCTGGTCGGCACGTTCCGGCGTTGAACATACGGCGAATGGCCGTTCGCGGATAGCCTACGTCCGCACGAGCTTTCTCTCCTTACCGGGGATGCGCCTCAGTTTCCCGGTGTCGAGCGCCCATTGGAAGTTGGCCTTCTCCGACGGGGCGATCAACACCCTTTCGCCGGCCGAGTACTTCCTCCTCGAGGTCCAATCGGTGAAGCTGGACACTACCTTGTATATCTCCGCCTCCTCCACCATGTCCCGCCCGGCGCGCGTTCCCTTGTACTGAGTATAGGACCCGTTGAACATGGTCAGTACGCCGTTCCGGAGCTCTGCCACCTTGGAGCATACCGAGTCGAGCAGATAGCGGTCATGGGTTACGATGAGGAAGGTGCCGCCGTAATCGGCCAGGGCGACCTCCACCGCATGCTTGGCCATGATGTCCAGATAGTTGGTCGGCTCGTCAAGGACCAGGAAGTTGAGGTCCGATGACAGCAATATGGAGAGCATGACCCTGGCGCGCTCGCCGCCCGACAGCGTGGATATGGGGCGCTCGGCGTCCTTCCTGGTCAGATAGAAACGGTAGAGGTACGAGCGGGCGCGCGCTCTGGCATCCCCTACCAGCTTCTTGTCGATCTGCTCGAACGCCGTCAGATGAGGCTCGAGGTCGTCATGCCCCTGGGCGAAGTAGCCGATGCTGGCGCCGGGGGCCACCCACAGCTCGCCCCTGGACGGTATCTCGCCCAGCAGCGCCTTCACCAGGGTCGTCTTGCCCGAACCGTTCGGTCCGAAGATGCCCAGCTTGTCCCCGGTATCGATCTCCAGCTCCATGTCCTCGAACACGGTGCGGCCGCCGCGCGCCACCTTGAACTTTTGGCGATGACCATGTTCCTCCCGGCCTTCTGGGCGGCCGAGATCTCGATGTTGAGGTCCTTCTTCTTGTCCGGGGCCTCCTTGACCTCCATCCTTTCCAGCATCTTGAGGCGGGTCTTGTGGGTGCTGGAGAACCACAGCGCGCGGTGCTGCTCGTCGGCGATGCGGGCCTGCCTCTCCCGCTCCCTGGCGTTCCTCTCGTACTCCTTCCTCTGCCTCTCCAGCTCCATGGCCTTCTTGTCCACGAACTGCGAGTAGTTGCCGCCGTATCGACGGAGCTTGCCGCTCTCCAGCTCGAACACCTGGGTGACCGTCTTGTCGAGGAAGTAACGGTCGTGCGAGACGATGACCACCGCCCCCTTGAAGTCCAGCAGGTACTCCTCCAGCCACTCCACGGCGTCGATGTCCAGGTGGTTGGTGGGTTCGTCAAGGATGAGCAGGTCGGCCTTCTCGGCCTGGGCCAGGATCTTGGACAGGTGCACCTTGGCCTTCTCCCCTCCGCTCAGCTCCGAGACCCGGCCGTCGGTGCGGTCATCGATGCCGAACGTCTTGAGATGGTCCAGCGCCCGCTCCGCTCCGCTCTTGTCCGCTGCCACCAGCTTCTCCTGCAGCATGGCGTACTCCATGGAGATGTCGTTCCAGTCCATGCCTGGCGGCAGCTCTCCGGAGGTCATGATGGCCTCCAGCTCCTCGATGCGCTTCTGCTCCTCCGACCTCGGGCCCTCGTCCTGGATGGCCTCGTTCACGGTGGCGTCACTATCGAAGGAAGGGAACTGTGAGAGGTGGACGATCTTGTTGGTCCTGATGGTAAGGTCCCCGCAGTCCGGTCGGACCTCGCCCATGATCATCTTTAGAAGGGTGGTCTTCCCGGCCCCGTTGGGGCCGACCAGGCCGATGCGGTCATTGTCATCGATGTGGAACGAGACGTTGACAAGGACATCCTTGGGGCCGAACGATTTCGAGATCCCCTCCGCGCGGATGAGCATGGATGCCCTCAATGCCCTTGGGATATATGTCTTTGACCGCCAGGCCTAGGGAATTGCCCTGGATCGCGCCGACGCATCATACGAAAGGATTATCAGGCTAGGGCTTTTTGTGAGGCCATATGAAGATCCGCCGCTGCGACCTGTACGAGCACGTCAAGAGCTACGAGACCAAGGACAGTTACGAGGGCTTCCTCGGGTTCATCGACGCCCCCATCCGCAACGTGCGGTGCATCCGTCTGCCGGGAGGCCGCATCAGGCTGAAGTACATCGATCAGGAGAACAACATCCAGAGGGTCGATGTCGGTCCGGGCGAGGAAGAGGAGATCGACTTCCCGTGATCAGCTCGGCGCGGCCATCACCGTGACCGGGGTGGACTCCACGTCGGCCGTGAACAGCGGGACGACGTATAGCGTCCACTCCTTTTCGGGAAGTGCGTCATCAGAGAGGTCCAGGTCCTCCATTATGAGCACCGGCCGTTCCGGCCGCAGCAGCAGCTGATGCGTCCTCCCTCCCTCGTCGGGATGGTTGGGCGAGGCCGCCGAGAGCACGTCCATGCCGATGGCCTTCAGCCTCGGGAGCCGAAGGAGCCGCTGAGCCCCCTCGGGATGTATCCATGGATGCTCGTTCCGGTACCTGTCCCGGTCGCTGTGCCGCCATCGGTGGTAGCCGGTCCTGAGGAGTAAGGCCTCCACCTCCTCCAGGCCGTCCGGCATATCGTCGAGGCGCAGCGGAACGTCCCCGTCCGCCGGCACGTCGATGCACCTCGCCGGACCGAGCTCGATGAGCCGGGAGAGCGAGGAGACGTCCTCACCCTCCTGGTGAAAATGGGCGGGCAGATCGATGTGGCTGCCCGTATGGGTGTTGAACTCCACCGTCGAAGAGCGCGAGCCGTCCGATTCGATTCTCTGGAACCCTCTCACCTTCAGCGGCGGCGTCCCTGGGAACACCGGCACGTCTGTCCCGAGCGGATAGGATAGCAGGAGCATGAACGCTCCTTTGCCGCCGGCGGATGATAAGCGCTTCGCCCCTACGGCCGGCGAACCTCCCTGACCGGCTGGGCGATGGTGGGCGTGCATCTCTCGCAGAACGCCCGCATCCTCATAACGAACTCCTTGTACCGGGTCTGCTTGGTCCACTCCTCGATGGAACGCTCCGGTCCGCAGCTCCACAGCGCGTAGAATCGCCGTGGCTCGGCCAGGTCCTGGAACAGCTCGATGGCCTGATCGGCGAACTTCTGCTCCAGCGTCCATTGCGCAAAGTCCGCCCAAGCATCTTGGAACTCCTGCTCTCGCCCCTCCTTTATCAGCCAGTCACCCACGAAGTAGCACCTTTCCCGTCCGCCTTCCATGTTCATCCCATGACAATATGGATTTTCGAGCGGATTATAATGTCGCCCTGGGCGGTCGGTTTTATATCGGTGGCACGAGAGTCATCGACATGACTCTCGAGATGGCGCCCCCGAGAGAAGCGGTGGTCGATCTGGCCCTGCTGCTGGAGCAGTATCTGCAGAAGGTTGGCGACGTCCCTCGCACCGACGACCAAGTGATGGACCTGCATCTCATGAAGAAGGAGCTGAAGGAGCGCGAGGAGGCGCTGGACCAGGCATTGGAACGCATTCATCTCCAGGGCGTATACCTGTCGATGACGAGGCCGCAGAAGGCTGCCCTGCGGGAGAGCGCGGTCGCCCTGGTGGGGACATGCATGCACATCCTCGACATCACCGGTCTGCTCGATCCCGAGAAGGAGGTCTGAGGGCCGAATGGTTTAACAGCGCGCTCCTCTTTCGGGCCACGATATCATGGACCTGCCGAAGGAGGTCAGGGAGCGCCTGGACCTGATGGTCAAGGCGCCTTTCGCGGTGCTGTGCGGCATAGAGCTCGTCTCCCTGGGTCCCCGCACGGCCCGGGCGCGCATGCCGTTGGAGGGCCACCAGAACGCGCTGGGCGGGATGCACGGGGGCGCGCTCTTCGCCCTGGCCGATCAAGTGTTCGCCCTGGCCGCCAACCAGGGCGAGAACGTGTACGTCGCCATGAACGCCTCCATCCATTACATCCGGCCAGCGCGCGGCACGGTGGAGGCGGAGGCGCGCCTCGTCGGCGAGAGCGGCCGCACCGCGGTGTTCGAGGTGAAGATCTTCCAGGGAGATGAGCTGGTGGCGATCTTCCAGGGCACCGGATATCGTCTTCCGAAGAAACTTATTTGATGGCCTAGGTCAAGCAATGGCACCATGCGCAAGTGCGTCAAGTGCTATGCGGAGACCGACGAGGGAGCTCAGATCTGCAAGGAGTGCGGCAGCGACAAGTTCTTCATCGAAGGGGAGAAGACGATCCCCTGCCTGCACTGCGGACAGGCCAACAAGGAATCGCAGAAGGAGTGCTTGGCCTGCGGCCACCGGCTGCGATGAGCATCATCTGGCGAACCGTCTCACCGGCCTGAACAGGTTATCGTTCTCCCTTGACACGATCAGGCCATTGGAGATGAGCCTCTGCAGGGAGTCCCTCACCTGGGACGCGGTGATCTTCTTCGGCCGCAGCGCCTTCTTCAGCCCGGCATAGGAGACATAGTCCAGACCGACCTCGTTCACTCCCCGGTGTATCTCCCTCAGCACCTCGTTGTCGTGGGGGCCGAGGGACAGGTGAGCGTACGACGTGCGCACCTCCGGACCTATGCGGGTCGAGCCGCCCGGCCGGGAGTAGTGCATCCTGAGGTCGGCGAACTGGCGGTACATGTCCTTGAACCACGAACGGCTCTGGTCCAGCATGCTTTCGGTCAGATGGTCCTTCTGGCTGAGCCGGCACAGCGCCATGGCGATCTTGCCCAGGGCGTCCTGGTCGAACGGAACGTTGTAGCCGGCGTAGGCCGGGTCCGACTCCTCCAGGACGTCGTTCATCGTGCTCTCGATCTGCACGATCATCTCCTCGCTCACCACCGGGCGCAGCATCAGCCCGTACAGCTGGTACTCCAGAACGTCCGGGTCGGGAAAGGTGCTCCTGGGCACGTAGTGAGAGTTGAACAAATGGTGGGCACGTGCTGGGGGAGCGGATGATGTGACGGATCGACCATCTTGAGATAGTTGTACGACGCCTCCTCCACCCGCCCCGAGGCGAGTCTGTTCCTGAGCGCCGTCAGGTCCTCGCGGGCCGACAGGAAGGTGAGCTCGAAACGGCCGTTCGGGCGGAAGAACTCCACCGGGAGATGCATTCCCAACGTTCTCTTGAGATGGTCGAGCGCCTTGGGCTGGCCGCTGAGATCGAAGGACTGGGTGCCGATGCCGCCCGGTCCCAGGGGGGTGCGGGGACAGGACAGCATCTGCAGCGCCAGGGCCTTGTCCAGATGGTCACCCTCGCCTCCACGCCAGTTGTCCACCAGGCGGGCCAGGAACTCGTCGCGGTCCAGATACGGCCGGGGCATCTCGGCCGTCAATCGTTTGACGTCCTCCACCAGGTAGTGTTCCTCTAGCCCGCTGGCCATCGTGGTCCGCTTCTCCAGCGAGCCGATCCTCCTCAAAGGATGACCGACATCCAGCTCCACCAGCTCATCGTCGTACAGCTCGATGTCGTCCGGCAGGTGGTACGTCCTAGTGGTATCGGCAGGAATGAACGGGCTCTTGCGCAGGTGGAAGCGCCGCTGCCCCGAGAACCTCACCCATCCGACGTGGGGCCCCGCGGCGATGATCTTCCTCTCGAAGCCTGCCCAGGGTCCAACGGTCCTGGTGCGGAGCGATACCTGTGCCATCCTACCTGAACAGAACAGGCGGCGCGATAAAAGCGTTCCGCCCAGTCGGACCCTCTGGCTACGGCGATGGGGACCGACCGCAAGGACGTCCCTAGAACTGCGCGAACGCCTTCCCACGTAGCAAAGCCAGGTTTTTTTAAAGGTTTTGGTATCTAATGCGATAACATTAAATCCCCTCGGCTACGCTCATTTCCCATTAGGCCGCCGTGATCACCCCGTGATCACAACAGGGCGGCAGAGGGATTGGAATGAAAAGAAGCACAGCGATAGTCGCCGCCATCGTCGTGGTAGCGGTCATAGTCGCGGCGGCAGTAGGCGTGATGCTGCTGAACCCTCCAGGGGGCTCGGGCGACAATGGACCGGGAGATACACCAGACGGTAGGCCGGGAGGGCCTGAGGGAACTGTCAACGGTGCCGTGGTCAACATTGGCACGAACGAGTCCAATGCTTCGGCGTTCGACGATTTGATGGTAGAGTTCCAGAACACTTCGGAGGCCGTCGAGGAACCTGATGCCCTGTGCCAGGTGGCCATAACGAACAACCAGACCGAGGACATGGAGCTCGACTGTGCCAACTTCACCGCCACTACTGTTGACGGGGAGGAGGTCCAGGCGCTCAACAGGAACATCATAATCGTCGAATCGAACACCACCGTGTTCGTGGTGCTGGGATTCCAGACCAACGGCGCGTTCATCACCCAGATCGCCTATAGCGGCGAAGTGGAGTTCGACATGTCCGTGTTGAGCGATCTCGAGGAGGAGCTCGGACCGATCGTCATGATGGAGGCGCCCGAGAACATCACCGCCATCGAGAACCTGACGTTCGAGTCCCCGAATTCCTGGAGGATAACCAACGGGAGCATGAGCCCCATGCCTCTGTTCTTCGATGAGGGCGAGAACGTGATCCTCGCGGTGGTCATCGGCACCAACAACATGACGGAGGATGTGGAGCTGGAGGCTGGCAACTTCTGGCTGGACCTTGGCAATGGCACCTGGGTGCAGGCCGAGGAGCGTCGCAACCACAACATCGTGAGCACCCTGGAGGTCGACACCACCAAGGCGTTCATGATCGGATTCAGGGTGAACGAGACCGCCTCACCTACCGCGATCCACTACTGGCCTGACCAGAGCTCCAACGAGACGGTCATGTTCCAGATCGCCCCCCAGCCGCCACCGCAGGAACCGGGATCCCTCTCGCTCTTCAAGATTTGGAACGAGCAGAGCAACAACACCACCGGAACCCGCCTGTTCGTGGCGCTCAATGAATCCGGCGACACGCCCGCCGGGGACATCACCCTCATGGGATGGTCCATGATGGAGGGTCCGATCGAGGCTCAGGCCGAGCAGAGCAACAGGACCAACGGGACCGTCTTCGTCTTCGACCTCGAGAGGGGTGACGACATCACCCTGCTCAGCTACGAAGAGGGAGGACAGACCAGGTATCTGTGGATAAGGCCGGTCGTAGCGTCATAAACCCTTTCCCAACCTTCTTATTTTTTTACGCGTGATCGTCATCCAAGATTGTTCCGGCTCCTCATGCGGCATTATGGGCCGCCCAGGGTCTTGAGCATGTAGGTGGCCGGCACGCCCGGAGCGTATTCCATCGCGCGGATGGGCTCGAACCCATGGCCGGACCAGTAGCGCTCAGTGCCCTGGACCGACACCAGTGAGATGCGCCTATGCCCGAACCAGGATGCGATGTCATGGGCCTTGCGTACCAGGTCGGAAGCGATGTATCGGCCTCGATGGGCGGGGAGCACCGCCAGGTCGTGGATGTGCAGACGGTCGGGGCAGCGGGGGAGCGAGACCGTGGGGCGCCCCAGGGCGACGACGTCCCCGCCCTCGGCAGGGATGCATACGATATAGGCGACCAGCTCTTCGCCCGAGAAGCATCCCCATGCTCCCAACGGGAACAGGAGCATCTTGGAGAGGAGCGCCTCCGCCGGCTCGATGAGCGATGGATGATAACAGGCCTCCTGGACCCTCATGATGGCCTTCATATCGCGGGCGGCAAGTGGCCGCGCCCCATCGCCCTTGGCCGCAACCGGATCGTTCATGCCGTTGGAGATGCCTTCTGGTTATTGAAGGCTTGGCGATGCCGGGCGTTCAGCTTAATAGCCTGTCGACCAATAAAGCTGCATGGCAACAAGGAACCGAGGGCCATTCGCCCATACCTATTCGATCGTGGCCATTGACCATCAGGCGGGCGTGATGGGCGCCGCGGTCCAGTCACATTGGTTCTCGGTCGGTTCGGTCGTACCGTGGGCCCGTCCCGGCGCCGGGGCGGTATGCACCCAGTCGTTCACCGACCCCTCGTACGGGCCCAAGGGGCTGGACCTCATGCAGTCGGGACGAACGGCCAAGGAGGCCCTGGAATCGCTCACCGCCGCGGACGGGGGGCGCGACGTCAGGCAGGTAGCCATGGTCGATGTGCGAGGCAATGTGGCGGCCCATACCGGCCGAGGATGCATCGCCGAGGCCGGACATGTCATCGGGGATGGCTTCTCGGTCCAGGCCAACATGATGCTGCGCCCCACCGTGCCGAAGGCCATGGCAGCCGCCTACCGAAGCGCGGAAGGGACGCTGGCCGAACGCCTGCTGGCCGCCCTGGAGGCTGCCGAGGCCGAGGGCGGGGACATCCGGGGAAGGCAGTCGGCATGCCTGCTCATCGTGCGCACGGTCCCGACCGGCCGCCCCTGGGAGGACCGTCTGACGGACCTCAGGGTGGAGGACTCCTCCGATCCCCTATCGGAGCTGTCCCGCCTGTTGAAGGTGCAGCGAGCCTACGCTCGCATGGACGCCGGCGACGTCGCGCTGGCCAACGGCGAATACGACAAGGCCCTGGAAGAATACTCGGCCGCCGAGCACCTCTATGGCGAGAACGAGGAGATCGTTTACTGGACGGCGGTCGGGCTGGCCAACAGCGGCCGGGTGGATGAATCGCTGCCGAGGTTCAAGAAGGTGTTCGAGCGGAACGAGGACTGGAGAGAGCTCACGTCCCGCCTGTTCGACAAGGGCCAGGTGACCGTGGGTGAGGAGGACCTCAAGAAGATCCTGTCCGTCTGACCCGGGTCAGAGCTGTTCTTCGGCCACGCTCAGGAGCGGGTCGGGCGAGATCGAGAGGTCATCGGCCAGCGGAAGCTCATGCTCGTACTTCTCCCTCAGGACCTCGCGGAAGGCCTGCATGCCATCGATCTTGTGGATGTGCTTAGGCTTCATCTGCCCGATGGAACGTCCGGCCTTGACGCGGCGGTCGATCTCCGCCTGTATCACGTCGTAGGCGGCAGGGCGAAGCACGATGACATCGAACCGCCGGAGGTCGCAGGCGATCTCGAACATCTGCGGCACGTCGATCTGCTCGCCCAGCAGGCGCTTCCTGATCTCGGCCCCGAACCTCGCCCGGTCGAGCGGTTCCTTCTCTGGAATGACCACCATCACCAGCCGGGCAGGGTTGTCGCGGACGTTGTACAGCTCCCACCACTTCACGCCGCCCTTGCCATACAAGGTCTCGTTCACGAAGCGAGAGTAGATCTTCACTCCCATGAAATTGCCCGATTCGTCCTGGTCCCCATAGTCGAGCGAGTCGGCCGTACGGCCCAGCACGCGGATGTGGGGAAGACTGATATCGATCTGGGAATCGAAAACGGTCACGCGGTCGGTCCGGAACGGATCGAGAACCTCGATGAGGTCCCCGGTGGGATAGCGGACCAGGGGCAGGCATTGACCGGGGCGTGTGACGACGAGCTCGCCCTTCATGCCCGCCTTCCATTCATACCATGGAACCGCGCGAGGGGGGCGGTCGTTGTCGATGGCGCCGAAACCCGGAGAACCTGCGGGAATGAGCTCGGGTATGATGGCGCCCGTCATTATCCCCAGGGTTCGGACCCCGTGCACTATCTGGCCGGCCATGAGCGGGTTCTCGGTGCTGCCGTAGATGTCGAACAGTCTGAGTTTGGGGTAGAACCGGTCCAGCTCGGCCTGGTAGGCGTCCAGCGATTCGGCGAAAGTGATGCCGATCGACACGTTATCGGCAACAGCGCTCAAGGCCTGAGCGTCGATGCCCCTGAGATACAGCTTCGCCACCAGCTTGGCCAGCGGTCGTGGCAGATGGTAGTTGCGGACGATCTTGTCGACAATGAGGCCAGGAAGGAAATCAGGTTCCCGGCTCATCTTTCCCACGAGGTAGACTATCAGGCGCCCGAGGCCATCATGTCGACCTGGCCCGCCTTGGAGATCACCTTCAACGCCTTGATCAGATCGCGGTCGTCCTTGAGCAGCGTCGTCGGGCCGTCGATCTCCAAGGCGTCCTTCACTCGATCGACGATGTGGCCGGAAACATCGGGCGGGGCGCCGGAAAGGTTCCAGCCCACCATCCCCTTGCGGAACCCGATCAGGTAGGCGTAAAGGCGGTAATCGTTCAGTATGCGCTCGATGTCCCGGTCCCCGTAGAAGAACTCCTTCGGGTCGCCGGTGGAGCCAGAGGTCCGGAATGCCACCACCGGAGGGGCGAGGAGGCATTCCTCCTTGCCGTGCTGCACCATGCATTCGTGGATCCGATGATAGTCTGTCAACGGCAATCGCTCCAGCTCTTCGAACGAGCGGACGGTGTAGGTTCGACCAGAATAGACAGGGGAGCCTAGTGCATGCGAGGTTATCTCCGGCAGAAGTCTTTCATGGGCTTCCCTCCTCTCTTCCGGGGAGGCGGAAAAACGCTCCTCGATCGAGCGCACCAGCCCCGAGATGTCATCGCTCAAAGGAGGCAGCACGGCTCAGGGTACATGGAAGGGGATTAAAATCCTTCGCTCCCCGTTCCCATATTGAAACGATTACTGTCGTACCATGCGATGAAGGACATGGCGCCCGCGGGGGCGCAATTTACCGCCGAGTGCTCAGGCCCTTATCCTGGGAGCGAGGTTGAGATCGCTGTAAAGGTACGTGGAGAAGCCCTCCCCTCCGCGATCATGCATGGTCCTGTTGAATCGAGGGAACACCTCGTCGGGAATGACCACCGACACCGGATATCCCTCGTGGACCGCCATGTTGTAGTCGTTCACCGCGTTGGGCCGCATCCAGCTGTCCTCCGACTCGAAGAACTCCAGGCCGATGACCCTCTCTGCGAAATCAAGGATGTGCAGGATGCCCCACTCCGTAATGTCTTCCGTGTACAGGCTGTACCGGACAGTGAGGTCCGGATCCCTTGCCGTCACGTTCTCCGCTCGCTTGGCCATGATTCTGCTCAGGTCTGTCATGTCACACCCGCCACCATGTCCGAACTCGACCTAATTATAGATTACTGGAAAGCATCGATCGACCTGGCCCGGGCCGGGTCGTCCTGTCCGCCCTCCGGCCGCCCCGTTCGGTCATCGGGAGGACGGACCATGGCCGAGATTAACGCCCCCAAGAGTGTAATACAGTGGGCTCGAACGGAGGACATGCCGAAAAATCGGCGAGGTGAAGACATGCAGGAAAGCATCAAAGAGATGAAGAAGAAAGGCCAAGAACGCGGCGAGCGCGAGGTCCAGGAGGGACGGGGCCGGGCCGAGGAGGAGTTCTCCCAGAAGACCGGCATGGGGCGTGAGGGCTCCCAGGAGGCCTCCGAAAAGGCGGCCCAGGAGAGAAAGAGAAGGACCAGCGAGTGAGTCCCTTCATTAAACCACTTCCCAAACCCTCGCATGCTCATCCGCTGTCGGCGAGCACGGCGTAAACATCGCCCGATGGCTCATCGTCCCGGGCGGCCAACGAGACGAGGGAGTCGATCACCTGGTCCGCGGTCACGAACCTGCCGATGTTCATGGTGAAGGTTTCGCCGGACGACAGGTCGTATCGGTAATTCCCGAGCTTCTGGAGCCGCTCAACGCACCTCACCGCCGCTTCGATGTCCTCCGGGGTGTACTCGAACGATAGGGCTCGCACCGGGACGCTCAGTCCCTCCAGCGCCCTGAGCTCGTTGCCCTCCACGTCGATCTTGATGAAGGCCGGCAGGCCGTAGGCCTCGATCAGGTCGTCCAACGTCATCGTTCTCACGTCCACGTGCTCCTCCCAGATGGAGTCATCGAAACGGCCTCCCGACCTCACCCGCGAGATCCATTTGACATTGAGAGACGATACCATGTCGTTGTTGGACAGATACATGGTGGCCGTGCCGGGCTGGCGATCGACGGCCGCGTCGACGATCACGACGTCCGCTCTTTGACCGAACTTTCTCTGAAGGTCGTCCAGGCAGTGGCGCTGAGGCTCGACCGCCACCACTCCCGCCCCCAGGGACAGGAACGTCTCCACGCGATCGCCGTGGTTGGCGCCGATGTCGAAGGCGAGGTCGCCCGGACCGATGAAGGCCGAGTAGAACGACCTCATGCGGTCCTTCACACCGCCATCACCTCTCATGGATCACCCTTCGAGCATGGGGCTCATGAGCTTCTCCACCATGGGCCAACCGTCATCCGGAACCCACTCCTGTGCATGACCGAGCGCCATGGTCGATGCTCCATCCGAGCTATCACCAAGGGCCGCTCCGATCGGAGATGTCAAGCCCCTCGCCCCCATGCGATGCTCTATTATCTCGGCAGCATGACCTGCGCGGCGGGTTGGCGCTGAGAACGGCCTGTCCGGCCGCCCCCGATCCGGTCAGAAGGCTCAGCCCTGGAGCTTCATCGGGCTGCCACAGCAGTCGAAGGAGCATCCCTGGACGCATCCGCATGTCTCCGCCGGCGCCGTGGTCCCGCATTCTTCGCACTCCTTTACGACCTTGAGCTCAAGCCCGCAGTCCTCGCATACGTATACCTGGTTCATCTTCATCTCGTGGCAGCTTGGCATGAGTTCGCACCTCTGTGACCCACTTTGTCGCTTAAAAGATTTAATTGCTCGGCTCCCTGGACTCGGTCTCCTCGATCGAGAGCGCCGAACCATTCGTTCATTAAGCGTGATGGACATCTAGCTATTGAGATCCATGAACATCATCGACATCATCAAGGCACAGCACCGTGAGTACCGCGCCCTCATGGATCAGGTCCGTGACGCGCCGGCCGACGATCTGGAGGAACGGAAGAGATTGCTCGACCTCACCCGGTCCAAACTGCACGCTCACGGAAGGGCGGAGGAGCATGTCGTCTTTCCCAGGATGGAGGAGGACGCGCGTACCAGGCCGGCCGCCCTGGAGGCCTGGGAATGGCATAGGGCGTCCAATGCCCTTATGAGAGGCCTCCTGCAGCTCGCCCCCGCCGACGAGCTTTGGATGCCGAAATGGCTCGTCATCAGGGGAACCATCATGGCGCATCTCGATGCCGAGGAGGCGCGAGCGCTGGTGTCGCTCGCCGAGGCGTTCGGACCGGAAGAGCTCGAGGAGCTGGGGCGCAAATTCCTGGCGGTCGAAGAGGACATCCTCTCAAGGAAAGTGGAGGGCTAGCCGCGGCAACCATCGACCATACCGTCGTTCCAAGCGGTCGATCTCCCCGCACAGGCCGGACGAGGAAGCCATGGGCATCGATACGTCCGTGACAATGAATACCTCGCTCCGTGCTAACATGTAACATTGATATAGCCCCTTTTCCATCGCTGTCCCAGACCATCATAGCCCCGGTGAATAAATGTTCGGCATCGAGGACCCACAGATCATTCTGGCATATGCGCTGGCCATTGGATCGACCGTTGTATGCATCATCTATGGATGGCGGAATAGGAACGAGGCCGATTGACATGGTCGATACCACGTTGTTCCTCGCCTGCACGTCCATTTTCATGGCCGCCACGCTGTACCTGGGTTACCTGGGATACAGGCAGACCAAGAACGCCGATGATTTCATGGTCGCCGGGAAGAAGATCAGCCCCGTCGTGCTGGCGCTTTCCTACGGGGCGGCGTTCATCAGCACCTCGGCCATCGTGGGCTTCGGCGGCATCTCCGCCGTGTACGGGATGGGGCTGATGTGGCTTACGGTCCTGTGCATCCTGGTGGGCGTGATAATCGCCTTCGTGTTCTTCGGCAAGAGGATACGCCGGATCGGGAGACAGCTGGGCGCCGTAACGTTCCCGGACCTGCTCGGAAAACGCTTCGACTCGCCGTTCATGCAGTATGCTTCCGCGTTCATGATCATCATCGCCATGCCGCTGTACTGCGCGGCCATCATCATCGGCGGGGCCAACTTCATCGACGTCACGTTCGGGATCGACAAGAACGTGGCCATTCTGGGATTTGCGGCCATCACGGCATCGTACGTGATCTTTGGCGGGCTCATCGCGGTCATGTACACCGACGCCATGCAGGGCGCGCTAATGCTGGTCGGCCTGTCGGTCCTGCTGGTCATAACGTTCGTGGCCGTCGGCGGACCGACAGAGGGATTCACCGCTCTGTCAGGACTGTCGCCTCACGTCCCGCCAGCATTACAGGAGGCCGGCCTGCGCTCGTGGACGTCCATGCCGGAACTCGGCTCCAGCGCATGGCTAACCCTCGTAACGACGATAGTCATGGGAGTGGGGATCGGCGTGCTCGCCCAACCGCAGCTCACGGTCCGCTTCCTCTCGGCCCGGGACGACCGTTCCATCAATAGGGCGGTCGCAGTAGGAGGCCCGTTCATGTTGCTGACCACGGGCATAGCGTTCACGGTCGGACCGCTGACGAACGTGTGGTTCTGGAACGATCGCGGCCAGATCGCCCTGGCGGCCGCCGGGGGCGACTATGATCAGATCATGCCGCTGTTCATCAATAGCGCCACGCCGGAACTGTTCGTGGTGGTCTTCCTGCTGGTGCTGCTCGCAGCCGCCATGTCCACTCTCAGCTCGTTGTTCCACGCCATGGGTACCACCGCCGGCTACGACCTGTTCAAGCATGTCTCGAAGGACGATCGGCCGTCCAAGCGGGTGGCGCAGCTCGGAACCGCGGCCATGATCGCCGTGTCGGTGATACTGGCCATGGTCATGCCCGGTAGCATCATCGCCCGCGCCACCGCCATGTTCATGGGCCTGTGCGCCTGCGCCTTCCTCCCCTCGTTGACCTATGCGCTGTACAGCAAGCGGCCGTCGGCGCTCCCGGCCAAGCTGAGCCTGGTGTCCGGGGCTCTGTCCTGGTTCCTGTGGACCATCTTCGTCCATAAGGCCGAGGCGGAGGCGCTAGGGATCTCTCAGGCGCTGTTCGGCCAGACCACCCTGTTGAGCGCCCCCTTCACCGTAATCGACCCCCTGATGATCGGCCTGCCCGTGGCCATCATTGGGCTCGCGGCCGGACTGGCCATCGAGCACAAGGCCGATGCGGCGAGCGAAGCGGAGGCGGCGTGACCCTACCGAGCCGCTATAACGGGGAGGATGAAACGTCCTTATATGACCGGCTCAGAACGCCCATCAGGAGGCGGACCGGATGGCCAAGAGAACTGTGAAGATAACGGCAGAACCAGGAAAGCAGGAGATGATCATCGAGCGCGAGGTCAACGCTCCCAGGGAGTTGGTCTTCAAGGCCTTCACTGACAAGGACCTGTATGCTCAATGGATCGGACCGCGAGGGTTGACGACCGAGATCGAGACCTTCGAACCAAGGACCGGCGGCTCCTACCGCTACGTTCAGAAGGACCGAGAGGGGAACACCTACGCGTTCCACGGAGTGTATCATGAGGTATCGGCTCCCGAACGGATCATCGACACCTTCGAGTACGAGGGACTGCCGGAAACTGGTCATGTCATCTTGGATGTGATGAACTTCGAGGAACTTCCGGGTGGTCGGACCCGGCTGGTAGGCAAGTCGGTGTTCCTAACAGTGGAGGACCGCGACGGCATGATGCAGAGCGGCATGGAGGAAGGGATGGAGGACTCCTATTCTCGGCTCGATGAACTGATGGAACGGATGACGGTCCGAACGTGAACGGTCCGGACTGATCAGATGCGCGCAACCATTTATCGGGCATCACGTTTAAAAAAGGGAAGATGGAAGGGGTTTATTGGGGAAGTTCTGGGCTGACGTCCAAGGACCAGTCTCCATCATAGAGCACGTTGATCCAATAGAGGCCAGCATCAGGGTTGCCGTAGCCGGTCCCGGTGAAGAAGATCGAATTGCTGTCGACAGGCTCACCAGCCATACTGGCGATGTTGGATCCGACGCGCTTTCCATCGTTAGCATAGAGCGCAACGACGAGGGTGCCGTCACCGTCGTGTTCGAAGGCGAACACGACCTTGCTATCGAAGTAGAAAGGCCCAAGTACCATGTCGCCAGGCCCCTCGAAGGAATTTGGGCTGGTGTGCGCCTCATCCTTAGTGACCTGCGGCTGCTCGATCTCAATTTCCCAAGTTCCCTGCGAGGTGACCTCCACATAGACCTCCCCCGGGACCGGGCCGACTACGGCATCTTCGATTATGCCCACTATGCGAGCTCCACGATAGGTACCTATCTCGTTGAAGGTCAGGTCGTAGTTGTCCTCATCGGAGCAGACCTTGACGATGAAGTTGCTCATATCTAGCCCTGTGTAGCCCGCCTCCACGATGGCAACGCCGGCAGCCAGATCGAACTTGGACGTCTTCACGCTGCCGGTGCCGGTGATGGTGATGACACCGTCCTCCTCGGAGATGTCATATATGCCACCCTCATCATCATCGTTGTCCTTATTGTTGTTATTATTGTCATTGTTGTCATCATTGTCATCGTTGCCGGGCAGACCCGTATCGTCACCCGCGTTCCCAGACAGTGCAAATGCCGCCGCTATCACTATCGCTACGACGGCGATAGCAGCTATGGCCAACAGCATAGGCTTTGGTGTTGCCATGTCCTCACCTTTCTTTATTCTTTGGACCTTATGGTCCATCATAAATTAATTTTCAATGATATATAACTTATCTGGTAGTTGCTATCCGAGCTGAAATAATGTCCATAAAAATAGCATACGATGAAATGCATGTGAAAAAATAAATATAAAAAATTGGAATGGATGAGCTTAGTCCTTCATCGATCCCCCCGTCCTTCGAGCCCTTCACGAAGGCCTCGAAGTTCTCCTTGGGTACGAAGGAAGGGCACTCGCAGGCCATTATGGCTCATCGGGGTCCCGCGCTTGACAATGACCATACCCAAGATGTTGGAGGAGATCAGGGAGGAAGGCATCAAGGCGATCGTGGAGGATAGCTACTACCTCAGCGGCGCGTACGATTGGGCGATAATCCTCACGGTCGAGGACAATCGAGACCTCATCAGGTTCATGGAGCTATGGAGGAAGCACTATGGCGAATACTTCTCCAGGGTGATCCAGTCCGAGGTCATGTTCATCTCTACCCGCAACAGCAAATTGAACCCTAATCTCTCGGAGATCGGTGATCTGCTGAAATAACGCTCCGACGGCATACGATGCGGGTCATGCTCGCTTCGAACTGGTAAACATTCCTTGATCAGTGGTCCGACGGCCTGGGATAGATTCATGTCGACCGATTCAATATCGAACGGCATGAGCAAGATCTCGATAGGTCCCAGGCCATACATGGCGGCGATGCCGGCCGTTCTAGTGGGCTCGGACGTCAATGGCAGGCCCAACTTCATGACCGCCGCCTGGGCGGGGGTGGCGTGCATGGATCCCCCCATGGTCTCGGTGGCCATCAATAAGTCAAGGCACACGGAGAAGGGCATTGTGGAGAACAGGACGTTCAGCCTCAACATCCCGGCGGCCAGCGATGTGGAGAAGACCGACCTATGCGGCCTCATATCAGGTAAGAACGAAGATAAGTCCCATCTCTTCGAGGTGTTCTACGCCAGGACAGATGGCGCCCCCATGATCAGGTCGTTCCCTATCAACATCGAATGCGAGCTGTTCCATACCGCTGACCTCGGTTCACATGATCTTCACGTGGGAAAGGTCATTGATGTACATGCCGACGAGGATTGCCTCTCCAAAGGCATCCCGGACGTAGGAAAGGTCGATCCCATCGTATACTCCAGCGGCATGTACTATCGCATCGGCGAACCGATAGGCAAGGCATATTCTGTCGGGAAGGGGCCCAAGAAGGCATAAAGGCCATCACCCGATCCCCGCCGCCAGGGAATACCCTGGCAAGGTCCATCCCCGACGAGCTGGGCATCGATCGAAGTATGGGCCGACGACGCTCATTGCAGCGATGCTTTTGGGCACAATGCAGGATCGTTCGATGACCATTCTCATAATTGAAAAAGTACATAAACGGAGGCCTCATTTGGACGAACGATGACTTCACGGTCTAAAGGAAGGCCAGAATGGGACGCCCTCGTACTGGCCCACGACTGTGACAAGTTGGAAAGGATGGCACATAGGGTCGTAACGGCCATCCGGGCCCCAGGTGCCAATATCAATTCGGCCCTCTTCGACGAACGGCAAGGTGCCACCCTGGGCCATCTTCTAGAGGACGATGTTGCCCTGATCGCCGATATCCATCCTTCGAGATTTGCTGAATGTGGCGCGAGCATCGGTCCCCGGCAGCAAGAGGCCGCGAGGCCAATGATCGCTCATCCAGTAACAGGCGCATCGATGAGCCCATCTTCCACGTCGAGCGGGGATCATGGCATCCCCGACCGTCCGATGGCGTCCTATCGAACATCGCGTGGCGGGGGTAACGGGTAAGATGATGGGAAAATGCATCGGCCTGAGCGATCAGATCCTGGAGCGCATCGATGATGGCATTTTCGTTCTGGACCGGGACTGGCGATTCATATATCTGAACAAGAGGGCCGCTAGCATCTTCGGCAAGGACCCTCGGGACTTCTTGGGCAAGACGATCTGGGAAACGAATCCAGAATTGCTCGGCACACCAATGGAGGCGGCATGCCGGTCCGCCATGGAACGCGGCGAGGCGAGCAATTTCGAGATGAAGGGAGCGGATGCTGACATCTGGTTCGAGATCGCTGTGACCCCAATGTCCTCAGGCATAATGGTCCATGGGCGGGACATTACTGAGAGGCATGAAGAGGTCCGGGCCCTTAGGGAGAGGGAGACCAGATATCGGGGCCTGTTCGAGAACCTGCACGAGGGAGTGTCGGTGTCCCGATACATACTTGATGAGTGGGGCGAGGTAACCGACTGGGAACTGATCGACGCCAATACGTGGATAGAGAGGCTGCTGGAGCGACGCAGATGCAGCCTCATCGGCATGAGGGTGAGCCAGCTTTACGGCGACCATGGCATTCCAGATGCTCTGCTGTCAGCCGTGCGGGAGATGAGGAGGACGAACAGCTCCGTCTCGATCGAGAGCTATCGCGACCCGTTGGTGGACAAGGACTTCCATGTGTCCTTCCTTCCTCAGTCCGACGGTTCCTTCTACGTCCTGACCATAGACGTCACGAGGCTCAAGAACGCTCAATCGCGGGCGGAGGAGGACCGCGCCCGCCTTCAGGCGATATTGGACAGCACACCGGTCGCAATGGGGATCACCGACATCAACGGAGGGGTGCTGCTGGATAATGGCGCACTGAGCAAGATATGGTGCGGCGATCTCTCGCTGAAAAACGTGCGCGACTACTCGAAGTGCCGGGCGTGGTGGCCCGAAAGCGGCGAACCTGTGAGGCCGGAGGAATGGCCTGCTGCACAGGCTCTGAAGGGAAGGACCTCCACCGAGACGTTCGACATCGAGAAGTTCGATGGCACCAGAGGGGCCCTGATAGTCTCGGCTTCCCCCATCCGAGACCAGGGCGGGGCCATCATAGGGGCGGCATGGACCGTCCAGGACGTCTCAGACATCAAGAGGACAGAGGAGGAGCTGAAGCGGTCCAATGCCGACCTGCAGCAGTACGCCTATGTGGCCTCGCACGACCTACAGGAGCCGTTGCGGATGGTCATGGGGCATCTAGAGCTCCTGATGAAAAGGCATGGGGACGACATCGGTCCGGATGCGGCGGATTATATCAGCTCCGCCATCGAGGGCGCGAAGAGGATGAGGCATCTGATCGACGATCTCTTGGCCTATTCGCGCATCGAATCGAAAGGAGAGGGCATGACGCTGGTCGACCTCAATGAGGTGGTCTCCAACGCATTGAGCAACCTTCAGGCCTCGATCGAGGAGGCTGGTGGACAGGTCGACATCGAACCGCTTCCTACGGTGCACGCGGACGGCGCACAGATGCTCCAGGTCTTTCAGAACATCATAGGCAACGCCATCAAGTTCCGCGGCCAGGACCCGCCTCGGGTCACTGTGTCGGTTCGCCGTCGCAGCGGTTCATGGCTCTTCTGCGTGAAGGACAACGGCATCGGCATCGATCTGAAGCATCAGGATGACCTGTTCAAGATGTTCCACCGCCTGCATGGAAGTGACAAATATCCTGGGACCGGCATAGGCCTGGCGATCTCCAAGAAGATCGTGGAACGGCATGGCGGCCGCATCTGGTTCGAGAGCCAGCCTGGAAAGGGAACAACATTCTTCTTCACGGTAAGGGGATGACGTTATGGACGGTAGAAGATACAGCATCGTACTTGTCGAGGACAATGAGGGCGACACGCGACTGGTGGACGAGATGCTGGTCGACACCGGACTGGAGCATGACCTCTACTGGTTCAAGGACGCTCCTAGCTTCGAGCGGTTCTTCTCCGAGGGCGGGCGAGCGGACCTGGTCCTCATCGACCTCAACGTGCCCGGAACGAGCGTTCATGATCTCATCTCGACCATCAAGCGGCGGGCCGGCGAAGTGGACGCGCCCATCGTTGCTTACACTGGATCGAGCTCCCCGGAGGACATGGTCCGGCTGAGGGAGGAGGGCGTGGAGCGCTATCTGGTCAAGCCGATGGGGCTGGAGGAGATGGAGAAGACCAGCGCGGTCCTGCGCGAGCTGTTGTTGGACGAAAAGGTTACCGCTGATCGTAGCTAATATCATCGGAAGGGTCCAAGGTAACAAACAGGCCGACCGGCGATGTTCACGGGCGATGAGGACGGCAGAGATGCGGGCCGCCGCCCATTATAGACCTACTCCGCCTTCTTCTCCCTCGAATCTAGGTATGAGCCTATGCTCAGGCCGATGGCCATGGGAAGGCCCATGAAGGCGAAGTAGACCACGTCGTTGGTCAGGGAGTACAGCAGGATGGCGACCACAGTCCCGAACAACATTCCGTAAACCATGCCCTGCTGGGTATATGTCATGCTCTCATCGCCCATGCCACCCGGATGGCGATGATGGTAGATAACGATCATGGGGACGGCCCAGGCAAGTTGGTCGCCATTATTACGTAGAGATGGAACGTGCATCGGCGGTCGGATTACCTTACGTCAAGTGTTTCCTGCCAGGAGTCACATTAATGTTCGCCCCCCAGTCGTATATATCATGGCGGCGGGAGCGGGAAGGACCGAGATTGCTCGTCGCTCCTGGAACAGAAACGCTCACATAAAGGTGCCCCATTGTGTGTCCTGTCATGGGCCAGGAACGAAGAGGGCTTGATCCCAACGAGGCCGAGGGCACATCGTCCTTTGATGGCGAACGCATAGCGAAGGTGCTGGCCCGGGCGGGCGTATGCTCTCGCAGGGAGGCGGAACGGATGATCGCCTACGGCCGAGTGGCGGTGGACGGCACGGTACTGACCTCTCCGGCCATCAATGTGACCCGGAAGAACGTCATCACGGTCGACGGGAGGCCGATCGCCCCGGCCGAGCAAACGCGCGTGTGGCGGTATCACAAGGCTCCGGGAACCATCACGGCCGCCCGGGACCCCCAGGGACGGCCCACGGTGTTCGATCGGCTTCCCGAGGACATGCCGCGCGTCGTCAGCGTAGGGCGACTGGACTTCAACACCGAAGGCCTGCTGCTGCTCACCAACGATGGCGAGCTGGCCCGCTATCTTGAACTGCCGAGGAACGCCTGGACGCGGCGGTACCGGGTGAAGGTGAACGGACGTGTGGACCGAAAGAAGCTGACCTCGGTGGCCAGCGGCACGACGATAGATGGCGTTCGATACGGCCCCGTCAGGATCGAGGTCGAGAGCGACGAAGGAGAGAACCACTGGCTGTCCGTGACGGTCCGGGAGGGAAAGAACCGCGAGGTACGGAACATCATGACGCATCTGGGCCTGAAGGTCGCACGCCTCGTTCGAGTGGAGTACGGGCCGTTCTCATTGGGCGCGCTGCCCCGCGGAGGGATTGAGGAGGTCCCTCAGAAGATGCTCAAGAAGGCCCTGAGGGAGTTCTTCGAGGGCGAGCGAAACGGCGGACGCGTTCGTTAATGGTACTGGCCCGGTCGAGGCCGGTCCGGGCGGCTCGCAGTACCGCAGCATCAGGGCGAAACGGACCAATACTCGCCCGTTTCGGAACGCTATTAATAACGGACGCACCGTGATTGATACCGGAGGTCGATCGCCATGTCGGACCACTTGGACGCACCCGGGGGATCGCCCGGGATGGACCCTCGATTGGACATCTGCGACGTCTATGTCTTCAAGCAACCGGACGATCCCGACAGGACGGTCCTCGTCCTCAACGTAAATCCCTTCGCCCCGTCAGGGGCCGACGAGTTCCATCCCGAGGCGATCTATGAGGTCCTGATAGATACCAATTCGGACGCGAGGGCCGAAATCGCTTATCGTTTCACCTTCTCCCAAATGGAGAACAGAAGGCAGCTGGCGAACGTCCACATGGCCAGGGGCGATGCGGTGAGGGACGTGAGGCAAGGGGACGCGCTCTTCAAGAACGTGCTCGTGAACTTTGGTGCCGGAGCGAACGAGACCGAGGTTGGAGGGCATCGATTGTTCATCGGGATGCGCAGCGACCCTTTCTTCTTCGACCTGGCCGGGTATCTGAATGCCATGCAGTTCACCGGCAACGACCATTTCCTGGACAAGAACGTGTTCAGCGTGATATTGGAGGTGCCCAACGAGGTCTTCGAAGCCTCGAAGATAGGCGTCTGGGCCCGCGTGCTGGCCCCCCACGAAGGGGACCCCCTGTTCCAGGTGGACCGGATGGGGCACCCGTTCATGAACGTGGCGTTCATCAAGGACAAGGATCTTTTCAACCACTCCGAGCCAGCACAGGACCGCGAGCTCTTCGCTGACCAGATCGCCGAACTATTGGCCTCGCATGGCCGCGATATGGACAGCGCTCGCCAAGAGGCCCTGCGGCTGCTGCCGGACATCCTCGAGTATAAGCTGTCCAGCCCCACGAGGTATCCGAACGGCAGGACGCTTTCGGACGACATCATCGATCACCAGCTGGCCCTGATCACGAATGGAAAGATCACCTCGGATGAGGTTGGACCGCACGATGACCTGCTGGATGAGTTCCCTTATCTGGGCCCGCCGCATCCCGGTCAGCAGACGATAGAGGCCCTGGCCGAAGCGTCACAACGGCGTTCGCCCTAGCGCTACCGGTCAGGATGGTCCGTGAACGTGCTCTCGTGACAACACTGCGTCTTTCTATGAGGCGTTACACCAGAAGACCCGCGTTCGCGGATAAGATGATATGGCCCGCCGACCTTCCGGTGAGGTGGAACCATCTGGACAGGCATGTCCTGAAGGACGTTTGACTAGAGCAGGCTCCTGAGGTGATCAAGATGACGTCAAAGGTAAAGGTCAACATGCGCTTGTGCGGAAAGACTCATCACATAACCGTCGATATGACCGAGGACGGCGATTTCAGCTGCCGGATAGAAAGCGACTGCGTCAACGTCCAAGAGTTCGCCGAAGGCTTGGAGAGGATCTCTCTGGAGGACCTGACGGATAAGGCCAAGAGCGGGATAGTGGACCGCTATCGTAATTGCCGCATGTCGGCCAACTGCCTTGCCCCGGCGGGAGTGATCAGCGCCGGGTGGATGGAGGCGGGCATGATCTCGCGCAGCAACGCGCGCAATAACAAGGCCAACGATGTTGAGTTCATAGTCGATTGAACACCATCTCGACGAGGATTTCATCGATACCTCGATCATGCCATATCTTGCCGACGACCAAACCCTTTAATCTATCGAAGAACGACAATAATGCCCATGTGCGCCCAGGTCGTTGAAGACCCCCGTATGAGAGGGCGTAGCTTCGTCTTCGAGGACAGGGATGATGCTGGCCGCGCCCTGGCGGATGTGTTGAGGGAGCACGTGGATGGTGACGCCATCATACTGGCCATACCTTCGGGAGGCGTGCCCGTCGCCGCGGCCATCGCCCGCGAGCTCGGCCTGACGATGGACCTCATCATCGTTCGGAAGCTGCAGATACCGTTCAACCCCGAGGCGGGCTTCGGCGCGGTGACGATGGGCGGGGAGATGTTCCTGAACCGTCCGCTCTTGGCCGGCCTTGGCCTCTCCGCCGATGACATCAAGGAAGCTAAGGACAAGGCCATGAGGGAGGGGCGTTCCCGGCAGAGGTCCTTGCTCGGCGACCGCGAACGCGAGCCGTTGAAGGGGAGGACGGTGGTCTTGGTCGACGACGGTCTGGCGTCCGGATACACCATGCTGGCGGCTATTGCAGAGGGGAGGAGGGAAGATCCCCGGAAGATCATCGTGGCCGTTCCGACCGGAGCGGCAGCCACTGTTCGTATGGTGGCCGAGGAGAGCGATCTGCTCATCTGCCTGAACATCAGGGGCGGGCCGTTCGCGGTGGCCGACGCATACCGGAACTGGTACGACCTCACCGAGGACGAGGCGGCGACGGTGCTGCGCTCGGTGCGATGAGGCGTATCAGCATCGTTATCGACGTCCGTCCCTTCATCCGGAAACCAAAGTTGAACGGGTTATTATTACGGTCCACCATACGATCGTTCGAGGTGCACGCGCCATCGCGAGCGTCAGAAACATGTAAGGTCTGGGAGGAGGCGATTTGAGAAAGAAGGTGCTCTTCATCAGCGGCTCCATAGGCCTCGGGCACGTGGGCAGGGACCTTGAGATCGCCCGCGAGATCCGCGCGAGGAGGCCCGACACCGACATCATATGGCTTGCCGATGAGCCGGCCCGCTCGGTGCTCAAGGCCGCCGGCGAGGTCGTCGCCCCGGAATCCGCCAATGTGTCCTACGGCACTGACAAGGTAGAGAAGGGTTCCAGGGACCTCCGCGCCAACATGACCATGATCGGGGTGGACATGATGCAGGATGCGGCCGCCAACGCGGCGGCCTGCCGGGACGTCGTGAAAAGGGAGGAGGCCGACCTCGTCGTCGGTGACGAGACCTTCGACCTTCTGGAGGCGATCCAGCGGGACCGATCGATATTGAAAAAGGCGAGGCTCGTTCTCATCACGGACTTCCTCGGCTTCGAGCCGATGAGCGAGAACCCTCTCGAGCGCACCTATGCGAGGTATGCGAACAGCGTCTGGTATCGAGCCATGAAGGACCGGGACATGGTGGCCAAATGCCTCTTCATCGGCGTCCCCGAGGATGTGTCCATGAACGGATGGAGCGCCGGCACGCCATCGTTCGAGGGACTTGAGGTGGACCATATTGGATATATCCTGCCCTTCCGGCCTGGTGACCTTCGGGACAGGGCAAAGGTGCGCGAGTCGCTAGGTTACGGAGCGGAGCCCCTGATAGTCTGCACCGCCGGCGGTACGTCGGTAGGCCGGCCGCTTCTCGAGCTGTGCATCCAGGCCTATCCGTTGGTGAGAGAAAGACTGCCGCAGGCTAGAATGGTCGTGGTCAGCGGCCCGAGAATCGAGCCGAGCGAACTGGACGCATCGGAGGGAGTGATGGTCAAGGGATATGTGCCAGAGCTGTACAGGCACCTGGCGGCATGCGACATCGCGGTCACCACTGCCGGCGCGACGACATCGTTAGAGCTGATCGCCCTGGACCGACCGTTCATCTACTTCCCGGTGGAAGCTCACTTTGAACAAAGCGTTCACGTCTCCAGCTCGAACCTGAGGCGAGGAGCGGTCCTCAGGATGACCTACTCACAGACGAACCCTCGAACGCTTGCCGATGCCATCGTGGAGAACATCGGCAGGAAGGTCGCGTATCCGCCCCTGCCGTTGGACGGGGCCAGAAAGGCCGCGGAGCATATCATAGGGGTCCTTGACAGACCATGACGTCCCGAGGCCGATGAGAAAGGATAAGGTAGACGAGCCCTCCTGTTCAACTGGGCGTTAGCGACGAACGGCGGAGATTTACCTATTGCCAGGGAAGGTCTGGTCAGATCCTTCTTCTCGGGGACCGGCAAGAGCTACGACAAGGTCGTCAGAACATTCACTCTAGGGCTGGACGAACGTTGGAAGGAGGAGATAGTGAAGCTTGTCCCCCGTTCGGGGCGGGTGCTGGACCTTGGCTGCGGCACTGGTATACTCACCGAGCGCTTGGCGATGAGAGATCCTCGTGTGCAGATAGTGGGCGTGGACATAACGCCTGACTACCTAGAGGAATACGAGGAGAGGTTGAGACGTAAGCCTTGGATCACGGCCCAACCAATGCTCGGGAACGCTGAGACGGTCCCCCTGGAGGGGGAGTTCGACGCCGTGGTCTCCTCATATCTTGCCAAATACGTCGATGCGGACCGACTACTCGGCAACATAACGCCTCACCTAAAGAGGGACGGCATTTTCATCGCCCACGATTTCACTCTGCCGACGAACCCATTATACCTCAGCGCATGGCAGGCATACACCTGGGCGATGAACCGGGTCGGTCCCGTACTCTATCCAGAATTCCACACTGTATTTGAGGATGGACTGACGGGATTGATCCGCCGAACGCGATGGTTCGATGCTTTAACGGAAACCCTAAGAGGTCACGGCTTCGAAGGGATCCATAGAAAGCGGCTGAGCTTCGAGACCGCTGGTCTGGTCTGGGCGATAAAAGTCTGACATGAGGATCCAGTACCGGGAACTTTTGAAGGATGGGCAGTACTTGGCCGACCCGCCCCCTGTAGGCCCTGTGGCCAAAAAGTGGTCATACAGATTTACTGAAAAAATCAAACCGGTCAAGACGTTGATTACCGTTGCGTCCATGAGCAATAAGGGCCAGTACGCGATACTGCTCATCGCAGCACTGGCAATGTTCATGGACGGGCTGGACGGTTCGATAGTGAATGTTGCCCTCCCGGTCATCAGCGAGGATCTCGGCGGAGATGCCGGGGCCGTCTCCTGGATAGTGACCGTCCATCTAATGGTCCTGGCAGGCCTGATCCTCATCTTTGGCAAGATCTCCGACAGCGGGGCGCTGAAGCGGGTCTTCATCGTCGGATCCTTGGTGTTCGCGCTCAGCTCCCTCGTCCATGCGAGTCGCATCGCCTTTCTTTTTCATATCTTGAGGAACGTGAAACTGAATTAATTTAATAATCTCATACAATCTCTGGGACCTTACATGAAGTACACGATCACGGGTGACAATCTCCAGTTCGTTAACGTAGAGTTCGGACCGGGCGAGATAATGTATTCGGAGGCGGGAAGCATGGTCTACATGAGCGGCAACGTACGCATGGAGGCCAAGGCCGCCGGAGGACTGCTCAAAGGCCTTAAGCGCTCCCTCACCGGCGAATCGTTCTTCGTCACCAACTTCCACGCCGATGGCGGCCCCGGCCTGGTCGGGTTCGCCGGCGAGGTCCCAGGCAAGGTAATGGCCCTCGACCTCCGCGGCGGGAAGCACTGGATCCTGCAGAAGTCCGCCTTCCTGGCGGCCGAGAAGTCGGTCGATATGGACATCGCCTTCCAGAGGAAGTTCGGCGCGACCCTGTTCGGGGGAGAGGGGCTGATCCTTCAGTCATTGAGAGGGGAGGGCACCGCGTTCATCAACGGCTGCGGGGACTTCATCGAGTACGACCTCCAGCCGGGACAGATAATGAAGGTGTCCACCGCTCACACCGTGGCCTGGGAGTCAAGCGTCTCCTATGACATACAGGCCATCGGAGGCATCAAGACCGCCCTGTTCGGCGGCGAAGGCCTCTTCGTCACCTCCCTGAGAGGGCCGGGCCGCATCATACTGCAATCGATGACCCTCAGCAAGCTGGCCAATTCGCTCGTGCCCTTCCTACCCAAGAACGACTCGGGCGGCATCAGAATAGGTGTTTGAGCTGAGCGCCCGTGCCAAGGATGCGTTCGTACTCCTGTTGGTGGGAGTAGGGATCATGGCGCTGGCCCTGCTGGTGGGATTGAACCTCCCCATGGTGATGGAGGCGATGCTCCTGATCATGGCCATCATCCTCTTCCTGGTGGCGGCGTTGGCCATAATGGGGGTCCTAGCGGCCATACCATACTACTTCCTCAAGCAAGGTCCGGATAGCGAACCGGCGAGGAACTACAGGCTAGATGATGTCAAGCCAGTGAATGAGGACGAGAGGAAGTGACTGTTCGGAAACCTTTTCCCCGCTTTTCATCCTGAGATCATGGCGATGTTTTGAACACTATGGCCTTCGCTCAACCAAAGCGATTCGCCCCTCCTGAGTGATCGATGGAACGCGAGGATGGAACGATGGTACCATCCTCGAGGAATTATCTGTTGTTCTCGTGGTACAGGCCAACGCTCGATCACTTGCCGAGATGACGCTCGACCTTACCTCCCCACGACCTGAACGGTCGAACGGCCTCTCCCGGCCTCCGCGCCAATGGCTCGGTCCCTGTGCGGTGGACCGAGGTATGGGAGCTCGTCCAGCATGTCGGTGTGTGGACCGCACTTGTCCCACGTCAGCCTGCCGTTGAAAACCGTCAGGAAAACGTCCTTGGCGTCGTCTCGGGGCATCCGCCCGTTTCCGGGATAAGCCGCCGGTCTCTTGGGATCGTACGGCAGAACGTCAGGCAGGAGGCTCCTGGCCGCCGCCTCCGCGCCTTCACGTGTATATCCGCCAGATTGTTCCAGGGCGTGCGCGAACATCGGCACGAACCTCTCGTCCTGCGCCGGCTCCCCATCAAGGTACGTCTCCCTCTCGGCCTCGGCCAGGAACGGCGTCTGGGTCGGTCGCGCGCCCCGGTCCGCCTGGACCCATTTGCCATCGACCTGCACCAGGGAGCGATGCCACAGGTTCAACCTCGCTCCCCCGCCGATGGCGCTCACGGGGATCTCCATTGCGATGCTGCACACATCCTTGTCGGCGAACCAGTCATCTCCGGTGAACTGCATGTTGTTTTGGACGCCGACGATGTCGAAGAAGAAGGGATCGCTGCGCCAGCCGGCGAACAGACGGTACTCGCCGGACGTTGTCACCTTCGCATCACGACCCATCGATACGGGCGCCCCCTCGAAGATGATCTCCCCGACTTCGCCTCTGCCAGCGGCCTCTTGCCCCTCCGCTAGACGAATGGTAGCCGTCATCGCTCCTTCCTCTCCGTACTTGAAGCGCGCTCGATACGCGATGTCCGCCTTCATGTCCCCATTCGTATCGATCCTCAACTCGTAGATCGCCTCCGGCGCAAAGGGCTCGTCGGTGGTCGGTTCAGTTGGATCGAGGGAGTGCGAGGGGTGCGCATTCATGATGACGATCGATTTGCTGGCATCATCACGCTTGGGGAACGCGAAGAGGTCGGTGAGGTCCAGACGAGCATCTCCTCGCGGGAAACCAAAGTTCGGTCCTGAATAGTGGTGGGTCACATCTATGCCTCCTTTGGCTGTGCTAGATGGTTCCAGCCCTACCCCGCATTATAAATCGATAGTCCAGACAAAAGCGGGATTGGGCCACGTGTTCGATACGATGACGCCATTCGCCACGCCGGCCGTCGGTCTGTGATCTCATCGACCGTATGGAACAACGGAGGTCGGTAAGGAAAGGGAGTGGTATTGAGGCATGATCGTCCATGGGCAGGAGGACAGTAGAGCATTACGGGAGGAAGCGCGTTCGCCATTTCCGATCGCTTCGGGATGCTTTGCTCCATATGGTCGCCAAGAACGATCCCGAGAAAACGCGTCACGCGCGGTCCGTTCGACCTCATCACCTTGGTGATTCGGGCACATCGTGACGATCGATGTAAAAAAATAGGGAAGGGGTTTGAAGAGGATAGGAGGAAGTCATAGTCAAAGCGCGACGTCGTCCTCCTCCCCGGTGCGGATGCGCACGCACCGCTCCACCGAGGTGACGAACACCTTTCCATCCCCGATCTCGCCGGTACGGGCGCACCTCACGAGGGCGTCGACCACTTGGTCGGCGTCCTCATCACGGACGACCACCTCGATCAGCGTCTTGGGGAGGAGGTCCACCCGATACTTGCCGGCGCGGTTGATGAACTCGAAGCCCTTCTGTTCGCCCCGGCCGTGGACCTCCATCACGGTCATTCCCGATACGCCCACGTCCTGCAGGGCGGTCTTCACATGGTTCAGCCTCTCTGGCCGTATCACCGCTTCGATCTTCTTCATGTCGCACACCTCATGAATAGGCGCTCTCACCGTGCTGCACGATGTCGGGGCCTATACGCTCCTCCTCGCGGGTCATCTTCCAGTCGGGCATCGCCTTGGTTATCGCCCACATGATGGCGTAGGTCGCCGCGAAGACGAAGGCCCACACCACGCCCACTGCCAGCAGTTGTATGGCCAGCAGGTCGATACTGCCGCCATACAGCAGGCCGTTCGGTATGGAGGCATTCACGGCGCTGGTCGCAAGCAGGCCGGTCGCCACGGCGCCAACGGTACCGCCCACACCGTGGCATGCCCAGACGTCCAAAGCGTCGTCGAAGCCCAGCCGCCGGCGTATCTGTATCGCTGCATAGCTGAACAGCGGAGAGACGGCGCCGATGGCTAGCGCGCCATAGACGTCCACGAAGCCAGCAGCTGGAGTTATAGCGACCAGGCCAACCACCGCGCCGGTGATCATGCCCATGACCGAGGTCCGGCCGAGGTGCAGATAGCTGATCAGCCCCCAGGAAACGCCGGCCGTTGCCGCGGCGATCTGGGTTGTCACCAAGGCGTTAACGGCTATCTCGTTCGCACCGAGGGCGGAGCCGCCGTTGAAGCCGAACCAGCCGAACCATAGCAGGGCGCCGCCGAGGACCACGAACGGGATGTTATGCGGTTGATCGACCTCGCCCCTCTGCGCCGACATCCTCTTGCCGATGACCAGGGTCGCTGCCAGGACAGCAGCGCCGGCGGAGATGTGCACCACGGTGCCGCCGGCGAAGTCCAGGGCGCCAAGCTGGTGGATCCAACCGCCGCCCCATACCCAGTGGGCCACCAGGGGGTAGATCAGGACGACCCAGATGGCTAGGAAGATGGCCAGGGAGCGTAGCCTCATCCTCTCGGCGATGCCGCCGATGATGAGCGCAACGGTGATGATGGCGAACATGCCCTGGAACATCATATATAGCAGGGGCGGGACCGTGGTCGGGAAGTACGATAGGGCCGGTGGCTCCGCTCCAACACCGATTCCATTGAGGAAGGCGAAGTCGAAGTTACCAACCAGCCCCGCACTGTCTGGACCGAACGCCAGTGAAAAACCGAACGTGACCCAGACAATGGTCGCAATACCCATGATGATGATCGTCTGCCCCAGAATGGACAGCATGCTGCTCTTTCGAAGCATGCCACCATAGAAGAAGCCGACCGCCGGGGTCATGATAAGGACCAAGGCCGCCGAGACCAACATCCATGCGATGTCTCCAGTTTCGTATACCATCCGTTTCACCTCAATAGGGCGTCCCTAAGGACGGTCAGGGTCGCGACATTTGTCGCCGACAAACATCTATTGAAAGATATTTGTCTGCCATGACAGCGTGATGATAGACAATATAATAGATAAACATTTTTGTTTAGCAATATGAACAAGTATCAAGATATTACTAGACAAATGTATGGGAAGAATCATTCGGTGCTGTATCGGCGGACGGCCGATAGCTATTGTGATCTCATAGGATGTCTGAGGGCACGAAACCGGCCAACTATGGGTGCCTTGTGATCCGATAAAATCATCGAGCATGCGTCCACACCACCGCACCTCACCGATCTCCAACGATCCTCAGGCGATAGGGGAGCCTAGAAAGTAGAAGTTGGGGGCCATACATGACGGGTTCGTTGCCGCCCAAACGGCCGGTTCGTGACCAAGGGCTCGAGAAGAAAATGGAAAGGGGGGGTCCACCGGGCCCGTTCGATCCTTCACACCAGGCACCAGAAGTGAGCCCAGTAGATGAAGCCGACCAGACCGGAGAACATCGCGAAGGCGTGCACCTTCTCCCTCCCGCTCCAGGGCTTCTTTGACCACACAGTGGCCATCGAGACCATATCGGACCTCATGGGCCACGAGGACACCAAGACCACGATACTGTACCTGGGGCTGAACATGGATGACAAGGCCTCGGCGATGAAGAAAATGGCCGAATTTCAGGCCGCTGTAAAATGCAGGGAAAACGAGAAAGCCAGTAGTGGGAGTGGACAGAGCGGGATTTGAACCCGCGGCCTCGACATTGCGAATGTCGCGATCTTCCAGCTGATCTATCTGCCCTTGAGTCTGGGTAATGGCAGGATGGATTTAAGCCTTTGCGGTTACCCGCAAGGCCTCATCCAGCCTGGAACTCTGGCATCTAGGCAGCCACCGCCCGCCCATGGACGTCTTGCCGCTTCAAGAATAGGTGTGCCTATCCCACCCCGACGATCGAACCCCATCTATGCGCGCGTAGAGAATTATAAAATGATAACGCTCATGAGCGTTCTACGAAACGAGCATCGTCACGGCCATCGCCCAGTTGCTCTTTGTACGGTGAACAATCCCTGAAGGATAGCGCATGACATCACGTGAAGAGATGAGGTCCCTGAACGCCCAGCTCGATGCGCTGGGATCGAACATCGAAGCGTTCCGAGCGCTCTTCAACAACATGGCGACAGGTGCCGTTTTCATGAAGGTGCTCTTGGACGAGAACGGCGACCCATACGACTGTCAGGTGATGATGGTCAATCCGGCGTTCGAGGGGCGCTCCGGCCTGAAGGCGGAGCAGGTCGTGGGAAGGTTGATTTCAGATCTGGCTCCGGATGCAGAGCCGGTCTGGCTGGATAAGTTCGGCCAGGCGGTGCTCGAGCAGCACGTCGTCAGCATGGAGGGGTACTCGCGGCTGATGGGGCAATGGCTCCAGGCCGAGGTCGTGCCAGTCCCTGTGCCCGATGTGTTCGTCGTCATCCTTCACGATGTGACCGATAAGGTGCGGGCGGAGAAGGCGCTTAAAGAGATAGAGGGGCGGCAGATGTACCTCCTGGAGCTCAAGGATGCACTGAGATCCATAAATGAGCCGATACAGCTCCTGAGAAGGGCCGCGGCCATGCTCGCCACGCAACTTGTCGCCGACCGAGTGCTGTACCTCGATATCGACGATCCCGGCGCGGACGATGCTTGCGGGACCGTTGTGGCATCCTTTGACGGAGACCTGCCGCCCGTGAGGGGCAAGCAGCGGATGTCCGAACTAGGTCTCGGACCGAAGGACCTTGAGGCCGTCGCCATCACGCATTCGCCTGACGTGCGAGCGGGCGGGTCGAACCAAGACCGAGGGGCTACCTGTCCCGGTGCTTGGATAAGCGTACCCATCATGCGGCAGGGGCAGTTGGTCGCCGCCCTGATCGTCCAACGGAAAGCGGCGCGGGAATGGACGCCTAACGAGGTTGAGATAGCGAAGGAGACCGCCGAGAGGACGTGGGACGCGTTCGAGCGGGCGAGCGCCATGGAGGCACTGGTCGACGCCAGGAATGCTCTGGAGCGGGCGGTCGAGGAGCGGACCAGGGAGCTGAGGGAGAGCGACACGAGGTTCCGCGCTCTGGTCGAGTCGTCCAATGACGGCTTCTGGTGTTCCGATGCCGAGGGACGGATCACCGAAGCAAGCCAGGGACTGGCAGACCTGCTGGGCGCCAACGTCGATGAGCTGATCGGAAGGCATTGGTCGGAAGGACTCAACAGGAGCTGCAGGGACGATATCATCAGAGAAACGGGGATCGTGAAGTCGGGAAGGAGCGTCCGATTCGAGCTAATGCACAGGGCGAGGGATGGCAGGCAGACCTGGATCCAGGTGAACAGCTCCCCCATCATGGATGAGCAGGGTCGGGTCAATGGGACCATTGGCACGTTCATCAACATCGACGACCGCAAAAGGGCCGAGGAGGAACTGAAACGGAGCAATGAGGAACTTCAGCAGTTCGCCTATGTCGCCTCGCACGATCTGCGGGAGCCGCTGCGCATGGTGTCCTCTTACCTGGAGCTTCTAGAGAAAAGATACGATGGCAAGGTCCTCGACGCAAAGGCCATGGAGTACGTGCACTACGCCGTGGACGGCGCCCTGCGATTGCAGCGGATGATCGACGACCTGCTCACCTATTCCCGGATCGACACGCGGGCAAGGCCGTTCGCCCCAGTAGACATGAACGAGGCGCTGGCCATCGCGATGGGCGACCTCAGGATGATGATCGACGAGAGCGGTGCGGAGATAATACATGAACCGCTACCCGAGGTGATCGGCGATGGACAGCAGATCGTCATCCTGCTGGAGAACCTCATTAGCAACGCCATCAAGTTCCGAAGCGCCCAGCCTCCGCGTATCGAGATCTCCGCCGGGCCGGCCGACGGCTACTGGCTCTTCGCCGTCCGCGACAACGGCATCGGGATGGAGCCGGGGCAGACGGGGAGGCTGTTCCAGATGTTCGTACGACTGCACTCCAGGCACGAGTACGAGGGCACCGGCATCGGACTGGCGATATGCAAGAAGATCGTCGAACGACACGGCGGCATGATATGCGTATCGTCGAGACCAGACATGGGTTCCGTTTTCTACTTCACCTTGCCGCACGGGGGATGCGATGAGAAACATTGAGATCCTGATGGTGGACGACAATCCCGGCGACGTGATGCTCCTCCACGAGGCGTTCGAGGATCGCGGATCGCGTGTCGTGCTGAGATTTGCCGGCGACGGCATTGAGGCCCTGGGCATTCTCCGCCATGGGGCCCCGAGACCGGACCTGATAGTGCTGGACATCAACATGCCCAGGATGAGCGGCCTGGAACTGCTCGCGGCCATCAAGAACGACCCGCGCCTCAGAGACTCCACGGTGATCGTCCTGACCGGTTCTGACGTCCCGGAGGAGCGCCAGGCCGCCAAGTTCCTGGGGGCCGTCGACTATTGCACCAAGCCCGGCAGGTTGGATGGTTGGGCCGAGCTGTCGGCCCGGCTGGAAAACCTCGTCCTCACGGCTAGATGATGGCGCACATATCGAGATCCTCGCCATCATCCGTCGGATGGTCGCTCGCGGCAATGGCGTTACATCGTAACGCCCCGCGAACCGTCCTGCATTGACAATATCTCGCCCGATGGAGGGAACGACGCGTTCCTCACCGCTTCTTCTTCTTGGGCTTCTGACGAACTATCATGCGTTTGCGCTGAAGCTCCCCATGCACATCTTCCATGTGCATTCGGAGCTCAGAGATCGTTTCAAACTTCATGCCGCACTTTTCACATTCGGTGTTCAGGCTTCCATTCATGTTTACAACTCGTTCATCTGTCTGTGCTTTCCTATCGGCCTCGCTTAGAGGCCCTTCGCACGTAAGATAAGGGGCATAGATAATATAACTTCCAGCATGGGCCTCGTCGCCGCCTTCTGGCGGGCATAATAGGATAGTATAAATACTAGTACAACCTCGGAGTGTTTGCCGCGAGTGTCCGCAAGGGCATTTGAGGCTGTAGGTAGTAATAATGTACGGAAACAAGAGGCAGGGCGGTTACAGCCGCGAACCTAGAGAGATGCACGACGCGACCTGCTCCGATTGCGGAGCTCAGACCCAGGTTCCTTTCAAGCCGACCGAGGGTAGGCCGGTTTACTGCAGGGAGTGCTTCCAGAAGCACAAGCCCAGGGACAGGTACTAAAACCTATCAAACCCCTGAAACCCCTTCCCTTATGGTTTTCTAAGTTTTGTCAATATTATCATGGCCAGGACGGTCAATTCAATAGGTCCGTCAGGCCGTCGTCGATCCGCCTCAGGGCGTCCTTGACGATACGGGGCTGGCGCAGCTCCATGGCGAAGGCGTCCCGCTTGCAAAGATGGGTGCATCGTCCGCAGCCGCGGCAGCGCTCCTCGTCAACGTACGCCTTCCTTTCCTCGACGCGGATGGCGCCGAAGCGGCAATAGCTCTTTCTCACGCAAGCGGAACAGCCGTTGCACCTCTCCTGCCGCACCAATGCCTTGACCCCCGGCACCCGCGCGATGCGGGACACCATGTCCCGAGGCGCGCCGGCCAGGTCCTTCGCGATGTATCTTAGATCGTCCCAGATCATCTCACGATGTCCTCGTCTTTATGCCGTTAACATCACAAGGCGACCGCATACTTAACCTTCACGGCCCTCGACCTGGAGACTGTCCAGGAAACGCCTCACGAACTCCCGGCTGCGATCGAGGGTGTTGGGCATCAGCGGACCATAGGTGTCGACGACCTCGGCCCTCAGCACCTCTCCGAACATCCTGATCCCACCCTCCTCGGCCATCGCCTTGATCTTTTCCCCCGCGGCGTTGTCTATCCACTTGGACGCCTTCTGGCGCGCCACCGGGTCGGTGGGAACGCGCAGGGTCGTCTCGAACGCCGCTCCCGGCTTGCCGACATACTTCTTCCGCACCTTCTTGATGAACCGCTTGGTCCGGAAGGTCATCTGCTTCATGCGCGTCGGGGACCCGATGAGGATGAAGTCGCCATCATCGTCGAACTTCAGCGTCTGACCGATGTTGACCAATGCGACCTCGTGCCCCTGGGCCCTGATCTCGTCGGCCATGGCCTCGGCCACGTTCTTGGTGTTGCCGTACATGCTGTCGAACGCCACGATGCCTTTCATGATGCTCCCACGTCGATGCGCTTCTAGCTCTTTAGCCCATCGCTCCTCTTTCGGCACAGCACGCCGAGCCAATGGGCGTCCGGCCGATACGGACTGCCGCAGAGGTCCGAGCCGATCTCCAGGCCGTCGAATCCGTGCGACGTCAGCAGCTCTCGCACCGAGTCGACGGTGTAGGTATGGTCCCACATGTCGTATACCGAGACGTCGGAACTCGGCTCGACCACGACGGTGCGGTGCAGGAACACGCCGCCCTCGTACTCGAAGGCGCGCTGCATGACGAAGTGGGGGCCAGGCCGCCAGAAGCCGCGGGGAGAGAAATACCAATCCCGGTCGAACGGTCGGTCTCGCATCAGCTGCTCGGTCATGACGTCCACGAACAGGAGGCCGCCAGGCCGCAATGCCCGATGAACTCGTCCCAGCAGGTCATCGCGGTCGCGGTCGTTCAATGTGCCAAGGATGCCGTACACGAGCAGCGCGCCGTCGAACTCGTTCTCGAACTCCATCTGGCGCAGGTCGCCATGACGGTAATCGATGTCCAGCCCGTGCTGCTTGGCGATCTGGTCGGCGTGGGCCAGGGCGGCTCGGTTGAGGTCCAGGCCCACCATCGACAGGCCCATGGAGGCCAGCCTCTGCGAGTACAGCCCGGGGCCGCAGCCGATGTCCAGCACCCGGGCGGGGCGGGGAAGGCGGGAGGCGATCCAGCGGGTCGATCTGTCGATCTCGTCGGGCCGACGGGAGGCGGCGTCGGTATCGGGATCGAGATGCAACTCCAGTATGCGGCGCGAGATGTATTCGTCATCCCAGAACGACAGGTCGTCCTCGGTGTGAAGCGGCGGGCGCAGGTTCAGCCTGCACAGGTCGGTGCCCCACTCTGACATGCTGCCGCAATCGCCGCCCCCGGTTATACACTCTCGCCTCGCGGGGCGGGATGGCCGCTCTTCTCGACCTCAGGCCTGTCCGGACGTCCTCGACATGAGCTCGGCCAGGCGGGACAGCGAATCGCTGACCGTTCGCTCGTATCCTTCGATGGCGGCCGCGACGATGTCGGTGGGCGCCGGGTCGATGGCCTCCCACCGCCAGATGATCTCCGTCCCTTCACCCCTTTCCTCGAAGGTCACCGTGTTTAAGGCCTCCAGCGGACGGCCGCCGGCCGGGTCGTCGATGATGCTGGTGGTAAACACCAATCGCGACGGCCCCTCGAACTTCTGGAAGTTGCCTCTCATGGGAAAGGTCCTTCCCGCCTCGTCCTCCATCTCCACGCTGAACCGCCCGCCCTCCCGGGGCTCTATGAGCACCTCTCCGGTCGTGAACCCGCGAGGGCCCCACCACGTCCTCAGCTCAAGGGGGTCGGTCCAGGCCTGGAAGGTCCTTTCCGGCGAGGCATCTACCGTCCTGCTCATCTTCCGTTCCTTCATCACTTCGGTCTGGATATTCTCCTCCATAATGCCATCCTCTCGCGCCGTCGTGATCGTGCAAGACGGCGGATGTTACAACCGAGCGTCGGACGGATAAAACCAACGCCATCGGGCTGGCGCATTCATCTATGAGAACGTCGTAACGATGACGGGATGTATAGGCTCTACCGGGACGAGGCCGAAGAGAGGATATCCTTGCTGGCCCGGGACAACGACCATCGCACGCTGGCCAGGTGGGCCGAGGAGTGCGCCGAGCGCGTGCTGCCTTTGTTCGAGGCCGAGCGGCCGGACGACGTGAGACCACGAGCCGCCATCGAGACCCTTCGTGAGTTCATAGCGACCGGAAAGTTCAGCATGAAGGTCGTCCGCCACGCCTCCCTCTCCGCTCACGCTGCTGCCCGGGCC
>LJKK01000093.1 GCA_001421185.1 Methanomassiliicoccales archaeon RumEn M1 | reverse complement strand
AGGCCGTCCGCTCCGCCCGCGCCGGCGGCGCCCCTGGAAGACCGATACCGGAGGGTAGGGCGGCAACGGGGCATCATCCGGCCAGGGCCAAGGTGCACCCTTCCGACGTGTCGGTGGAGGACAAGCTTAGAATGGCCAGGGAACTGGACGCCGCCCAGAGGATCTCGGACAAGGTAGTGAACACCAACGCGACCTACGTCGAGGAGGTCAAGAGGACCGCCCTGGTGAGCTCGCTGGGGGCCGACCTCGACTGGGAGGACGTGCGCCTACGCCTGGTGGCCTCGACGGTGGCGGCCGACGCCGGAAGGAGAGAGATGTTCCACGAGTTCATGGACGGCACCGGCGGGATGGAGGTGCTGAGGAAAAGGGAGCTGAACGAGATGGGCTCGGCCGCGGCCAAGGAGGCCGTGATCATGCTCGACGCCATAAGGCCGCCGTCCGGCCGCATCACCTGCATCACCGATCCGGTGATATCGGGCCTGCTGGCCCACGAGGTCATGGGGCACGCGTCGGAGGCGGACGAGATCGTGAAGAGGCGTTCGTTCCTGACCGACAAGGTCGGCCAGGTGGTCGCGAACGAGCAGATCACCATGGTGGACGACGGCTCCATCGAGGGTGCTCACGGCTCCATACAGTTCGATGACGAGGGCACACCGTCCTCGCGCACGGTCATCATCGAGGACGGCGTGTACCGCGGGTACATGCATTCCCTGGAGACGGCGGCCGAGATGAACGTAACGCCGACCGGCAATGGGCGGGCGCAGGACTTCGGCCGTCGGGTATGGGTGCGAATGACCAATACCTTCTTCGAGGCGGGCGACTGGACGCTGGAGGAGATGATCGAGGATGTGAAGTTCGGCGTCGTCACCGACCGCATGATCAACGGCATGGAGGACCCGGTGGGCGGGGGCTTCGAGGCCAAGGCCCTGCGCGGCTACCTGGTCGAGAACGGGCAGATAACGAAACCGGTGCGCTCCTTCACCCTCACGGGCAAGGCGCTGGACATCCTCAGGACGACGGACGCGGTGGGCGACCGCGTGCAGTTGGACGCCGGCATGTGCGGCAAGGGCGCCGAGGACTGGGTGCCGGTGTCGTCGGGCGGGCCGTACTGTCGTTCGCAGATCATCGTGGGAGGTGACTGAATGGACCTTCGCATGCTTGCCGAGAGAGCGCTCAAGGCTTGCGGTGACGCTCCGCAGGCGGAGGTGTTCGCCGCCTCTGGACGGACCGTCAGCGTGTACCTCGATGACGGCCGCATCAAGAACGTCGAGGAGAAGGAGGACCTGGGCGTTTCGGTGCGGGTGCTGAAGGGGCGGCGCTTGGGGCAGGCGTCATCGACCTGCGCCACCATCGAGGACGCCGAGCGCTGCGCGCGAGCGGCGTTGAGGCTCGCCGACCTGGCGCCGGCCTCCAAGAGCTTCGATCGCCTGCCATCGCCTTCCAAGGCGACCTTGGCGCCCAACAACTGGGACCCTGCCGTCGCACAGCTGGACGGCAGCGCCCTGGGCGAACTGACATCGGCCGTGGCGGGCGCCGCCGAGGACCGTGGGGTGAAAGTGCCCAAGGGCATGGTGCGCGGGGGAGCGGTCGAGACGTTGGTTCGCAACACCAACGGCGTGGACGCCGAGAACCGCTACACCTTGGTGTTCTCCGACTTCTCGTCCATGACCACCGGGCCCAGACCGGGAGAGGGCGTGGCATCGTACACCTCGCCCTGGCTGGAAGGTCTCGACCCCTACTGCATGGGTGTCTCCATGGCCGAGCAAGCCAAGGCAGCCGCCGGGGCATCATCATTGTCCACCTCCCTCCAGGTACCAACGTTCATCGTTCCCTCCGAGCTGGGGAATATGCTGGACATCCTGGTGGGAACGGCAGCCAACGCCGACCTAGTGCAGCGCAGGCGGAGCCCATGGGCCGGCAGGCTCGGCGAGAGCGTCGCCTCTCCCGGGATCACCATCGTCGACGATCCCGGCGACCCCAGGGCGGTGCTGTCGGCGCCATATGACGACGAGGGCGTGCCCACCACCGTGCGGCCGATCGTGGAGAACGGCGTACTGCGTTCGTACCTGTACGATGCCTACTCCTCTTCGATCGAGGGTCGGGCGCCATCTGGAAACGGATTACGCAGGGACCCGCACAACTCCCAGTACGTATTCCGCGGCGGTGTGTCGCCGGGCCACTTCAACCTTGTGATCTCGCCCGGAAGCCAGAACAGGGAGCAGATGCTGTCCTCGTTCGACCGCTGCGTCCTGATCGAGAAGGTTTCCAGCCCCGACGTGAACCCGGTGACCGGGGCCTTCGCCCTAGAGGTCCGCCTGGGTCACGTGCTCGACCATGGCTCGGTGGAGCGGTCGTTCAAGCATGCTCTGCTGGTCGGCAACCTGGTCGAGGGGTTGAAGAACGTGGTGGCGATCGGCAGGGACGTCGAAGTGGTCCGCTCGACCATCCTGCCCACCATAGGCATGGAGGGCATCGAGGTGGTGGGGGCTGAGTGAAGCATTCAATGCGGTGAGGAGACATCCGCGCTCCCCACATCGGGGGCTCACCGCTCTCGACCAAGCTCATCGATTGATGTCATGGCTTGGCCAGATCACTTTACCATATGAGATGGTCGCCGCCTAGGAGTCCCGACCCAACGGGCCTCGGCATCTCAGGCTTCCTTGATCCAGGCGATGTTGGTCTCCATGATGCCGAACTGTACCTCGCCGCTGGAGCCGGACATCCGGGCGGCGTAGGGAAAGTTGTGCACCGGATCGACGAACTGTTCCGTCTGCACGTTGCCGTCGTCCTTGACCTCAATACGCTGGTAGCGGACCAGCGTCCTGTCTCCGAACTTCGTGGGAACGACCTCCTCGCCCATCCGCGTGCCGTCGGCTCGCACCGACCAACCGGCCAGCACGCCGCCGATGTCGGCCAGGTTCATTTCGTCGATCGGGAACGTCAGCCGGGCGCGCTTGAGGAACGGTACGCCCTTGGGCAGGACGTCCACGAGGTACTCGCCCTTCTTGACCTTGACGACCTTTAATGCCATTATTCCCTGCACCTGGGCCGTGCCCACGTTGCCAATGACCGAGTAGATGACATGATCGCCCTTCTTCAACAGCGCCTCGTCGGCCATGCTCACATTCTCCGGACCATTACCTTCATGCGATCGCCCACGTCCTCGAAGCGTCGCGGGTCCCGATCAAACGGCCGATCGGCGTGACGTCGGAGATCGCCTCCGGCCGCCCGTCCTTGCTGACCGGCGTCGGACCGTAGAAGATGCACAGTGCCTTTCCCTGGGGCCAGTACGCCACCTCGCCCGGTTCCAGGACCTTTCGTCCGTTCTCCAGTCCGGCATCGGCCGGTACCTCGAAGTAGATCTCCTCGCCCCACGCGTTCGTCCTGGCCTCGAACGGAGCGGCCAGCCATATGGCGTTGGCAGCGTCGGTATCGTTGAGCTCGACCTCGAAATCGTGCTCTCCGATCATGAGAAGGATGCGCTTGGTCATCTAACATGATGAAGTGAGCGGTGCTAATTATCTCTTGCCCCCGGCGAGCATCTCGGGGAAGGGATTATATCCGAGAGGAAGAGGAAGAATAGGCTGCATGAGGCCGGCAGACCTACTCCTCCGCGCCGTGGAGCTCTACATCGTTCCCCTGATGCCGCGCTCCGCCCTGCGGGAAGAGGTGTACACCGTACTGCACAGCCGCCACTGGGACGAGACGTCCATCTACCGGGGCTTCCGGATCAGGCAGAAGAAGGAATTGATACAGGTCACGTATCGCGGACATCCCTGCCATTACCGGTGCGATGGATACGGCGAGCTGGAGCTGCCGGCACTGAACGGCTACATGCTCCGCCACGCCCCCGGCCCGGGCGATGTGGTGGTGGACGGCGGGGCGTACCACGGCACCTTCACCGTCCTGGCGGCCACGATGGTCGGACCAGATGGCAGGGTCATAGCGTTCGAACCGGATGGCCGCAACCGGGAGAGGCTCCGGGAGAACGTTGAGCTCAACGGGCTTGACAACGTGACCATCGTTCCCAAGGGCCTGTGGTCATCGGACCGCCGCATGGCCTTCTGCGAGTACGGAGAGGACTTCTCCGCTCTGTCCTACGACGACCTGCCATGCAACGTCAATAGGAGGCACGAGGCCAACGGCGATGTCGACGTGGTCGCGCTGGACAACGAGCTGGAGCGTTTGGGCATCGATCGGCTGGACTTCCTGAAGATGGACATAGAGGGCTCGGAGATCGAGGCGGTGAAGGGCGCCCGGAACGTTCTGATGGACAACGACGTCAAGGTCGCCATCGCCTCCTACCACGAGGTCGAGGGACGGAAGACCTGTTTCGCGCTCGAGGACCTTCTGACAGACATGGGATACCGGGCGGAGACAAACTTCCCGATACACATCACCACCTACGCGCACAAGCCGGCGTTGGAATGAATGACCAGAAATACCACGCGATCAATGAGCCCAGGCGCGAGCTGACGGAGAATAAGGAAAAGGATGTTGGGGTAAGGGGTTTTACTTGCGCTCGAAGAGGGCGCGGATCTCCTTGCCGACCTTCTCGATCTCCTTGTCCGCTTCCTCGGCCTCGAGCTTCTTCATGTTCGCCAGGTCGTTGGGCCACTCCTTGGTCCACTCCTCGGCGAACTTGCCGGAGTTGATCTCCTGGAGGATCTTCTCCATCTCCTTCCTGGACTCGGCGTTGATGACGCGGTCCCTCCTCGTCAGTCCGCCGAACTCGGCGGTGTTGGATACCGAGTTCCACATGTGCATCATGCCGCCGGCCTGGATGAGGTCGACGATGAGCTTCAGCTCGTGCAGCACCTCGAAGTAGGCGATCTCGGGGCGGTAGCCGTTCTTCACCAGGGTGTCGAAGCCGGCCTGGATGAGCGCGGTCACGCCGCCGCACAGCACGGCCTGCTCGCCGAACAGGTCGGACGTGGCCTCCTCGCGGAAGTCGGTCTCCAGCACGCCGGCCTTGGTGGCCCCGATGCCTTGGCCAGGGCGAGAGCGAGCTTCTTGGCGTTTCCGCTGGCATCCTGGTGCACGGCGATCAGGGCCGGCACGCCGAAGCCCTCGGTGAAGGTCTGCCGCACCATGCGGCCGGGCGACTTGGGCGCCATCATGATGACGTCGCAGGTCGATGGGGGAGTGATAAGATCGAAGGTGATGGCGAATCCGTGGGCGAACTCCAGAGCGGCGCCATCCTTGAGGTTGGGGGCGACCTGTTCCTTGTAGATGCGGGGCTGCACCTCGTCGGGTAGCAGCATCATGACCACGTCGGCGCCCTTGACCGCGTCGGGGATCTCGGCGACCTTGAGGCCATCCTTCTGGACGCTCTCCCAGGACTTGCCGTTCTTGCGCGCTCCGACCACCACGTCGAGGCCGGAGTCGTGCAGGCACAACGCCTGGGCCCTTCCCTGGTTGCCGTAGCCGATCACCGCGATCTTCTTGCCCTTCAACGCTCCTAGGTCCGCGTCAGAATCATGATAGATGGTCGTCGCCATTGTCACACCGTAGTTCAGCTCCGCGAATTCGTGCCCCGATATAAACAATGTTCGGCAGCCTTCTTCATCACCCCGGCGTCCTTGTCGGCACCGCAGGCGACGAGGAAATCGGAGCCCTTTTCGGGCGACGATTCCCAGAAGCAGAAGTAGTCCTCATCGAGGTACTCCGCCGAGTTGACGTCCTGCAGCGCCGTCAGGGCGTGAAGCAGGCGGCCGTTCATGTTGCCAGTGTTCGCTTCCACTATGATGGTGATGAGCCCGTTGTTCCTGGCCATGAACGACTTCTCGACGTCTATCTTCCGTCTGCCCAGCTCCACCAGGACCCTCTGGAAGAGTCCCGGGGAATCGTTTCCGACTATCTTCATCAGTTCCATCCGCATCTACCTCGTATGATGTTCTTGGACCCGCCGCCCGGCGGGATCATGGGGAGGACGTCCTCCTCTGGATCGACTCTGACATCGATGATGTACGGGACCTCCGATGCCACCGCGCTGTTGATCGCGTCGTCCAGCTCCGACGCGCGGTCCACGCGGACCCCGTCGGCGCCATAGGCCTGGGCCAGCTTGACGAAGTCGGGGTTGTTGCACAGCTCGGTGCCGGAGAACCGCCTCTCGTTGAACAGCTTCTGCCACTGCCGGACCATGCCCAGCCACCCGTTGTTGAACACCACGACGATGACCGGAAGGTCCTCCGAGACGGCGGTGGCGAACTCCTGGAAGACCATTTGGATGCTGCCGTCGCCGGCGACGTCGACCACCGTCTTCTCGGGGAAGGCGCACTTGGCCCCTATGGACGCGGGGAAGCCGAAGCCCATGGTGCCGAAGCCGCCCGAGGTGATGAACTGCCGTGGGTACCGGGCGTTGAAGAAGTGGGCCGCCCACATCTGGTTCTGGCCCACCTCAGTGGTGATAATGCTGTCCTCGGGAAGCAGCTTGTTCATCCTGGCGATGACCGTCTGCGGCAGCACGGGGCTGGTATCGAAGTCGATGACGCACTGGCAATTGTCCCTTATCGCCTTGATGCGCTGGGTCCAGGCCGATTCGCCCCTCTGGGCGGCCAGCCCGTTGATGATCTGCGTCAGCGCCTTCTTGGCGTCGCCGACCAGGCGGACCTGGGTACGGGCGGACTTGCCGGCCTCGCCGGGGTCGATGTCGATCTGTATGATCTTGGTGCTCATCGGCAGCTCCGACTGGCCGGAGGCGCTGCGGTCCGAGAAGCGCGTTCCCACGGCCAGGATGACGTCCGCCTCGATGAACGCCTGGCGGGCCGACTCGCGTCCATGCATGCCTATGATACCGAGCGACAGGGGGTGGTTCTCAGGAATGGTCCCCTTGGCCATGATGGTCGTGGTGACGGGGGCCATCAGCATCTCGGCCAGGCGGAGAACCTCCGAACAGGCGTTGGCCCATTGGACGCCTCCGCCCACCAGCAGCAGGGGCCGCTCGGCGTTCTTCAGCATCTTGATGGCGTCCGTTATGGCGGAGAGGTCCTCCAGCGGCGGGGGCATCTGGAAGGTCTGTCTGAACGCTTCCTCGGGGACCTGCTTGTTCATGACATCGCTGGGCAGGTCGACGTGGACCGGCCCCATGCGGCCAGTGGTGGCGATGTCGACCCCCCGGTTTATCGCCTCCGGAATGTCGCTGGGGTCCAGGCACCGGAAGTTGTGCTTGGTGATCGGCATCATCAGCGAGAACGAGTCGGCCTCCTGGAAGGCATTGTTGCCGATCAGGCCAGTGGCCACCTGGCCGGTCAGCACGAGCATGGGGGACGAGTCCACGTAGGCGGTGGCGACGCCGGTGATCAGGTTGGTAGAGCCTGGACCGGACGTCGAGGTGCAGACGCCCAGGCGCCCGGTGGCGCGGGCGTATCCGTCGGCCATGTGAGCCGCGCACTGCTCATGGCGGACCAGCACATGGCGTATGTCCGATGACAGCAGGTCATCGTAAAGGGGCATGGTCGTTCCGCCAGGAAGCCCGAACATCACCTCGACGCCTTTTTGTTCCAGAAGCGTGAGGACAGCTTTTGAACCTCTCACAAGTAACACATCCTTACAATGAGCGAGGACACCCAGGGGTATTGGATGCCTCTACCTAATCAAGACTACCACTACGCTCAAGACGGAAAAGACCGAGCGGTCAGTGGAACATCTTGACATCGTTCCCGAAATGATAAATTAAGTATTTAAACCATTGCGAAGTGCAGCCATGAGCAATAGTGTCACGGGTGCCGACGCACGAATGGGACGACAATTAATAATCATCCCTCATCATCCTCCCATTGACATTCTGGGGTCGAGATACCGCAATGGTCATCATCATCGACCTCCATCATACCAAGAACGGATGTGCATCTAACATGAAGGTACGGGTTGGCATCAACGGATATGGCACGATAGGGAAGAGGGTCGCCAGCGCCGTGGCGGCGCAGGACGACATGGAGCTGGTCGGTGTCACCAAGACCAGGCCATCGTACGAGGCGCATCTGGCCTGCTCGGCAGGCTATCCGCTCTATGTCGCCAAGCCCGAGCAGATGGCCGATTTCGAGAAGGACGGCCTCAAGGTGGAGGGCACCTTGGAAGATCTGTTGGGCAAGGTCGACATCATCGTCGACGCCACCCCCGGAGGCGTTGGAGAGGCCTATCGCCCCCTGTACGAGAAGGCCGGCGTCAAGGCCATCTTCCAGGGCGGGGAGGACCATGGCGTGGCCGGCGTGTCGTTCAACGCCTATGCCAATTACAGCGAGGCCTGGGGCGCCAACTTCGCCCGGGTCGTCTCGTGCAACACCACCGGGCTGGTGCGGACGCTGTTCCCGCTGGACCGGGACATTGGCATCAAGAGGGTGTCGGCCACCCTCGTGCGCCGCGGGGCCGATCCATCGGACAATAAGGGCTCGGCGCTGAACAGCCTGGAGCCCTCGCTCAAGCTACCCACCCACCATGGTCCCGACGTGCAGACGATCATGCCATGGGTGGAGATCACCACCATGGCCGTCAAGGCGCCGACCACCCTGATGCACCTTCACTGCGTCATCGCCGATCTCAAGAAGGAGGTGAAGGAGAGCGATGTGCTGGCCGCATGGGACAATGTTCCCCGGGTGAAGCTGGTGAGCGGCAAGCGGGGAATAAAGGGAACGGCCAACATCATGGAGCTGGCCAAGGACCTTGAGCGCTCTCGCGGCGACCTCATGGAGATCGCGGTGTGGCAGGACGGCATCAAGATCGTCGGCAGCACCCTGTACTACTACCAGGCGGTGCACCAGGAGAGCGATGTGGTGCCCGAGAACATCGACTGCATACGCTCCATGATGAAGCTCGAGCAGGACGCCGCCCGTTCGATCAAGAAGACCGACGACAGCCTGGGCATCGGCAAGTGATGCCCTCAGCCGCCGTGTCAGGCGGCCATTCCTTTCTTATAATTGGGGATGGAGGCGAGCCTGTAAGGGCTCAGTGCTCCCCTTCATCCTCCTTCAGCTTTTCCACCCCGGGGCAGTTGGCGCCCTCGCACGCCTCGCCCTTCTCCTGCAGGGACCTCAGGGCGGGGCAGCTGGTGGTGTCCTTGCCCGCCGGGCACACCTTCCTCTGGATGACCGGGCAGGTCCTGGCCCCCCGGGTCTTGAGCAGCGAGGCCCCGATGGCCACCGCCAGTATGACCACGATCACCGCCAGGGACAGTATCACCGGCACATGCATGTCCATGCCCGTGATCGGCTCCGCGAGAGGGAGCAGCATCTTGACGCCCACGAAGGACAGGATGCCGGCCAGCCCATACTTGAGGTAGCAGAAGGCGCCCAGTATGTGCGATAGGGCGAAGTACATCGACCTCAGGCCCAGGACCGCGAAGACGTTGGAGCTGTACACGATGAACGCGTTGGTCGTGATGCCCAGGATGGCCGGGATGGAGTCGACGGCGAACACTATGTCGGTCGTCTCGACCACCAGGAGGGCGATGAACATGGGGGTGGCCCACAGGACCATCTTGCCCGTCTTGGCGCCCGTGCCCGGCTTCCGGACGAAGAACGCATCGCCCTCGTAGCTGCCGGTCACCGGCATGAACTTGCGGAAGAGCCGGACCAGGATGTTCTTGTCCGGCGACTTCTCCTTCTCCTCCTTGCCCCGCGCCATGTTGATGGCCGTGACGATCAGGAAGGCCCCGAAGATGTAGAGGATCCACTCGAAATTCTCCACTAGCGTGACGCCGGCGAAGATGAACGCCATCCTGAACACCAGCGCGCCTATGATGCCGTAGAACAGCACCTTGTGCTGGTCCCTCCGAGGTACGCAGAAGGAGGTGAAGATGAGGATGAACACGAACAGGTTGTCCACGCTGAGCATGAGCTCCAGGAGATACCCGGTGGTGAACTCCAGGCCGGTGGTGGGTCCCATCCAGATATAGACGCCGATGTTGAAGGCGATGGCCACGCCGACGAACAGGGCGACCTGCAGCATGGCCTCCCGGGGCTTGATGATGTGCGGCCTTCGGTTGATGACCCCGATGTCAAGGAAAAGCAATATGGCGACAATCGCCCCGAATATTATCCATGCCAGGTCCATATCCGTCAATTGGTTGACCCCCGAGCGGAGGTACGGGGCGGGACGACGTTACGTCATCTCCGACCGTGCCGCCAGTCGTGTGTCCACCCTAAGAACTCTGAATATAAAGGTTGTTTCTCGCCACAGGGCGCCAGAGTGAGTTGCCAACGCATCTTGACCGTGGTCAGGGCGGATGTTCTAATCGCGGGGTCGAAGAACGGCTCGCCGGCCTGACCTGCTTCCTCCAGCGCCCGGAGGAACCGTTCGTCCTCCCTCCGCGACTCCGCTCGCTCGGACGCCTGCCGGGCAGTGTGCGCGAGGTGGCAGGAGGGGCAAAGGGTCATCAGGTTGCCAGGATGATCGCTCCCTCCCTTGGAACGCGGAATGATGTGATGTACCTCCAGGCTCTCCCACCGGTAGCCTCCCCGGCCCCGGCGAAGGGAGGGGTCGAAGATCTTGCGCCGGCGCTTGCCGAACTCCGCTCCGCACTCCTGGCACCGGTAGCGGTCCCGCCTGAGCACCGCGCTCTTCATCCGATTCCACACCAGTCGCCGGACCAGGTCGGAGGTGTCGTCCGGATACGGCAGCTGGCGCGTTCCCTCGGGATAATACCTCTCGCCTTCCGGCCTGGTCTCCCGCATCGTCCTCAGCGCTCCCTTGGCCGACGACCAGGCGGCGCAGAGCTGCTGCGAGACCGAGCCTTGGCGGTGGCGCCTTCGACAGTGAGGGCAGGGGACCAGCTCGGCTGGCTGAGCCACGTCCCACGAGCGCCAGGGGCACACCGAGGCCATGGCCGGGGTGCATCGCAGCGGACGCCGCCCTCCCGGGGACCGGAAGATCAGGATGGACATCCCTTCGGGGTCACGCCGGCGGCTCTCCAGCCAGCAGCAGCCCTCCTCGTTGGGGGTCAACCGATGCCGACAGGGCGGTATGTCCGTCATCGCACCGTCATAGGGTGGCGTCCATCTCGCCTATGGTGCAATCGCACGGCAGTTCGCTGCGCCCCGCCCGCTTCTCGATCACGTATGCGCCGATGGATGCTAGGCACGTCGTCAGCAGAATGACCGCCGCCGTTATGGACCCGATCATGTTGCCAACCTGGGTGCTCACCACGCCCAGCGAGAGGGGCAGCGAGGCCACCACCGCGGCTGCCAGGCCCCGGGGCATCATGAACAGGAGGGTGACGCGGTCCTTGCGGTCCTTGCACATCAGCTTTCCCACCGATGCCGACACGGCGATCCTGCCTATGACCACGACGTTGAAGACCACCACCCCTGCCAGCACCTCCACCGGGGACAGGGCGGTGAGCGATAGCACCAGGCCTAGGTAGATGAAGAAGAAGGTCCGCACGAAGAAGGAGATCTCATCATGGAAGTCGATGATCCTGGGATCGCAGCAGTAGTCAAGCCTCCTCCGTATGGCAGACGGGAGCGAGTCGCTGTTGCCCATGGTGAGGCCGAACATCAGCGCTGCGATGGCCCCTCCTCCCAGCCCCACCGTCAGCTCCGAGATCGAGAACAGCAGCAGCATGAACGCCAGGGTGATCATGTAGGACAGGGACTGTCCGGTATGCTTGAGGACGTTCAGCCATATGACCCCTCCGACCACCCCCAGGACGGCGGAGAACAGGAAGGCCATCAGGATGTCCATCCCCACATCGGCCAGGTCGGCGCCCCCCGCGGCGATGATGGCCATGATGGTCATGGCCCCTGCGATGACCAGGACATCAGTCAGGGCGGCCTCCAGCGTGACAATGGTCTTGACCTTTCCGGATACGTTGAGCACTTTCACCAGTGGGATGACGATGGCGCCGCTGGTCCCCCCCAGGATGGAGCCCAGGAGGAGCGCCTCGCCCCATGTCCACCCCAAGGAGAGCTTGCACACCAGGGAGATGACGCCTATGGACACGAAGAAGGCCACCAGGGTGAAAATGAGGGCGTGATTGAACGATTTCACCACGTCCTTTAGCTTGAGGTCCATGCCTGCCTGTAGCATGATGACCGACAGCGCCACGGCCGCCACATAGGTGGTGAGTTGCGTGATCTGGGAGGCCGCCCCCTCGTTGATCACTCCCAATACTCCAGGCCCTAACAGCACCCCGAAGGTGATCAGAAGCAGCACATCGGGGGCCTTAAACTTCACGAACATGTAGTTGGCCGCAAAACCGACGAAGAGGGCGACCGATACGACGAGCAGCAGGGTGTGAGAGTCCATCCCTATCGTTTCGTGTATGTTGTGGCGTATTAAACATTTTATGTCATGGCAAGGGTGCCAGTTCCCGGACGCATCGGCTGCGGCGTTCTTCGGTCCCGAGCATCTTGCCATCGGAAAGATTAATCATGGCCTGCCATATCGTGGTGCATAACCTTGAGTTGGAGCCGGGGACCAAATGAAACAGTTCAACACGCTGGACGATTTTGATTTTGACGACCGAACGATCCTTCTGCGCGTGGACATCAACTGCCCTCTGAACAAGGAGACGCTCGAGCTTGAGGACGATAATCGCATCAGGCAGATCGTGCCCACGGTGCGCGAGCTGGTCGACAAGGGAGGAAAGGTCGTCATACTGGCCCACCAAGGCCGACCGGGAGACTGGGACTTCACTGGCCTCGACCGGCACGCCGCCGTCCTGACCAAGTACCTGGGCCAGGAGGTCAGGTACGTGGACGACGTGGTGGGCGAGGAGGCCCTGACGGCCGTCAGGGAGCTGGCCAGAGGCCGCGCCATCATGCTGAAGAACGTTCGGGAACTGCCGTACGAGCTGGAGAAGAAGAGCATGGAAGAGCACGCGCGATGCGACCTGGTGACCAAGCTCGCTCCCCTGGCCGATTACTATGTCAACGACGCCTTCGCCACCGCCCACCGCTCGCAATGCTCCCTGGTCGGATTCCCGAAGGTGCTCCCGTCCGCGGTGGGCCGGCTCATGGAGAAGGAGCTCACCGCGCTGTCGTCGGTGTTCGAGAACCCCCGGCATCCCACCGTGTTCGTGCTGGGAGGAGCGAAGTTCGGCGACTCTCTGCGATTGATAGAGCGGGCCCTGGATCACGGAACGGCCGATTGGGTCATATGTGTGGGACTGTGCGCCAACGCCTTCCTTCACGTGCGCGGCTATGAGCTGGGGGAGGAGAACATGAGGCTGCTCGAGGCGGAAATGACGCCCGAGGCGGTGGAGCAGGCCAGGAGGCTCCTCAGGAAGAACGGCGAAAGGATCCTTCTGCCGTTCGACGTGGGCGTCGATGTCGGCGGCGACCGCCGCGATGTGCTGGTCGGCGACCTGCCCTGCGGACCGGTGCTGGACATCGGCAGGAGGTCGGTAGAGAAGTTCGCCAAGGTGATAGGTAGCGCCAGCACCGTGTTCATGTCGGGGCCGGCCGGCCTGATCGAGAGGGAGGAGTTCTGCTTCGGAACGAGGGAGCTCCTCATGGCCATGACCCGCTCGGACGCCTTCACCCTGGTTGGGGGAGGCCACACCGTGGGAGCGGCCGAGCGCCTGGGCCTCACGGCCAAGTTCTCGTACGTGAGCACCGCCGGAGGAGCGTTGGAGACCTTCGTGCTGGGAAAGCCCCTTCCGGCGGTGGAGGCCCTCAAGGCCTGTCGGAAGGCCTAAAGGACCTTCTTCATCCTTTCCAGGGCCTCTTCGATCCTGTTCTCCGGCTGAGTCAGGGCCATCCTCACGAAGCCCTCTCCGTTCTTGCCGAAGCCGATGCCAGGCGTCACCACGATGCCGGCGTCGAGCATCTTGTTGGCGAACTCGATGGAGCTCGAGCCCACGTTGAAGAACAGATAGAAGGTTCCCTTGGGCAACTTGACGTCGAAGCCCAGCTCGCGGAGCCCCTTGACGATGATGTCGCGCCTCCGGCGATACACGTCCACGCTGTCCTGCACGATCTTGGGGCGGGACGGCCCCGTGTAAGCGCCGAGGGCCGCCGGGACTGCCTTCTGGATGAACTTCGGCGTTCCCGAGTCGATCTGGGACTTGACCTTCTTGAGGCCGGCGATGAGGGTGGCGTCCCCGACCGCGTACCCTACACGGTAGCCGGTCATGTTGAACGTCTTGGACAGCGAGCCGAACTCGATCGCGTGACGTCCGAACTCCAGCACCGACGGCGCCACGTAATCGTCGAAGGTCATCTCCGAATAGGCGTTGTCGTAGCACAGGATGGTATCGGTGTCGTTGCACCATCGGAGCGCCCGCTGGAGGTTGGCCCTTGAGACCACGGCGCCGGTCGGGTTGTTCGGATAGTTCAGGTACATCAGCTTGGCGTCCTGCGGCAGGCCGTCAAGGTTCGGGAAGAAGTCGTCCTCCTCGTACAGGGGGAACTTCACCGGCACCGCGTCGCACAGCGTGGCCGCTCCCTGCGCATAGACCGGATAGGCCGGGTCGGGGCACAGGACCTTGTCGCCAGGGTTCACGAACGCCCGGGCCACGTTGGCCAAGCCCTCCTTGGAGCCGAGCAGGATGGCGACCTCGCGGTCGGGATTGAGGTCCACGCCGAAGCGCTTTCTGTACCATTCGGCGATGGCCTGCCGGGTGTCGGCCTCTCCCTGCGATGACGGGTACCGGTGATTGGCCGGATCGTCCAGCTGCTCCTTGATCACGTCCACCAGGGGGCGGGGGGTCGGGAGATCGGGGTCGCCGATCCCGAAATCGATGATGTCCATCCCCATCTCTACCTTCCTGGCCACCTTCTCCTCGATCTCGGCGAAGAGGTAGGGGGGCAGGTTCTTGAGCCTGTCAGCGAAATCGTATGCCATGATAGTCATTCCTCCAGTTCACCGCGGAAGACCCGCACCGCCGGACCGGTCATCTTGACCGACGATAGGTCCTCCGCCACGTTTATCCTCAGCTCCCCGCCGGGGAGCCTTACCCTGACGTCCCTTCCGAGAGAGGCCAGGCCCTTCAGTCCAGCCGCCACGGCGGTGGCGCAGGCGCCCGTGCCGCAGGCCTGGGTCCATCCCGCACCCCGTTCGTAGACGGATACGACCAGAACGTCGTCCTCCACCCTCACGAACTCCACGTTGGTCCGGCGCGGGAAGAGAGGGTGCCTCTCCAGCTCGGGACCCATCTCCATGACCTCCTCGTCCGAGAGTTCATCGAACACGATCAGGTGGGGGTTCCCCATCGAGACGGCCGTTCCAGTTATCGTCCGTCCGTTCACCTCGAGCGTGCCGTCGATGAAGCGTCCCTCGCCCGTCATAGGGATGTCGGGGCGATCGAGCCGGGGCGCGCCCATCTCCACCGTGGCGCCCACGGCCTGGCCGTTCTCCACCTGAACGACGATGTCCTTCATCCCGCCCATGGTGTTGATCCGCATCCTCTCCGAGGGGGCCAAGGAAAGGTCGTATAGATGTTTGGCCACGCACCGGATGCCGTTGCCGCACATCTCCGCCTCGCTCCCGTCGGAGTTGAGGACCCTCATGAACGCGTCGGCCTCCTCGTCGGGGTTGATGTAGAGGATGCCGTCGGCGCCCACGCCGGTGCGGCGGTCGCACACCCTCCGGACGAAGTCCGGATCGTCCGGTACATCGAGGTCAAGGTTCTCGACGACCACGAAGTCGTTGCCCAGACCGTGATATTTCCAGAAGTTCATAGCATCAGCCTGGACGGGATGCGGTCGTGGCGCAGCAGGTCATCGATGCTCTCCCTCTCGCGTATGAGGTTGGAGCTGCCCCTCCTCACCAGCACCTCGCGGCACTTGGGCCGCATGTTGTACTGCGAGCTCATGCTGAAGCCATAGGCGCCGGCATCGTACACCGCCAGCAGGTCGCCCTCCTCCAGCCGGGGAAGCGAACGCTCCTTGGCCAGATGGTCCCCGGACTCGCAGATCGGCCCCACGATGTCGTAGGTGACCTCGCCGGGCAGCCCGAACTTGTTGGCCACCGCCACGTGGTGGTACGAGCCGTAGAAGGCCGGGCGGACCAGGGTGTTGAAGCCCGCGTCCACGCCGGCGAACCACTTGTCGGGCGTCTCCTTCAGATCGACCACGGTGGTGAGCAGGACGGTGGTGTCCGCGATGATGTATCGGCCAGGCTCCACGGCCACCTGCCGGGCCGAGGTGCCGTTCAATATCCTCGACGTGACCTCCTCGGCCAGCAGCTCAAGGTCCATGGGGCCTTCCTCGGTCCGGTACGGAATACCGATGCCTCCGCCGATATCGATGAAGTCCAGGCGTATGCCGAGCTTCGATTCCAGTTCCTGGGCCACCGACACCAGCACGTCGGTCACCCGGACGAACGGTTCCACTACCTGCACCCCCGCCCCGATGTGGGCGTGCAGGCCCACCGGGCGGAAGCCCAGCTCGATCGCTCTCGAGTAGGCGTCCAATATGCGGTCCTTGGGCACCCCGAACTTGGTGGAGCGTGCGCCGGTGACCACCTTCTCGTGATAGCCGGCCCCCACCTCGGGGTTCATGCGGAAGGACACCGCCGCTCCCGAGGTGATCTCGGCCAGTCTCTCAAGCTCCGACAACGAGTCGATGTTGATGGTGATGTTACGGTTGACCAGCGCGGCCAGCTCATGGTTGGATACGTTCACTCCGGTGTAGAGTATGCGGTCCGGCGAGAAGCCCGCGCGCAAGCACGCCTCCACCTCGCCGATGGACACGGCATCGATGCAGCTCCCCTCCTGCTCAAGGATGCGCAGGATGGCCAGGTTGGCGTTGGCCTTGCAGGCGTAGTTGATGCGGGTGGGCATGCGCCGCGAGAACGCGCCGTATATCGCCCGATAGTTGTCCCTGACCGCGTCCTCGTCCGTGACGTACACCGGAGTGCCGTACTCCTCGGCCAGGTCGACCGCCCTCAGGCCCCCGATGACCATGTGATCGTCGATACGCTCGAATTCTCTCATTCAACCACCTATGAACGTCCTGTGAATGCTCCTGATGACGTCCGCAGCTATCTCGCTGGGGACCATGAAGTTGAGCGCCACGTCCGACGCCCCCTCCGATATCATCTCCACGTTGGCCCCGGTGGCCGAGACGGTGGAGAACACCTTCGCAGCAACGCCGAAGGTGTTTATCATGTTGTCCCCCACACAGCAGATGAGGGAGACGTTGTCCTTGACGGTCATCTTCTCGATCTGGTTCTCGTGAAGGGCCTTCAGCTTGTCCAGCACGCAGGGAATGGCCGGTGTGGGCAGCGCCACCGCCAGCGTGCTCAGCGAGGTGGATATGGCGTAGGTGTTCACCGCCGCCTCGCTGACCGAGGCGATGAGCCTCGAGATGAGACCGGGATTGTAGACGATCTCGGACGAATAGATCTTGATGATGGACAGGTCCCCCTTGGCCGCCACGCTGCGCACGATCTCGGGCGAGTTGCACTTCTGGTTCCTCACCAGGGTGCCATGTCCGTCGGGGTTGAAGGTGTTCTTCACCATCAGGGGGATGGACTTCCGGCGGACGGGTTCGACGGTCCGGGGATGCAGCACCTTGGCGCCGAAGTACGCCAGCTCAGCGGCCTCACCGTAGTCCATCTCGTCGATGGTCCTCGCTTCCGGCACCACTCGGGGATCGGCGGTCATGAATCCGTCCACGTCGGTCCATACCTCGTAGCAGTTGGCGTCGATGCCGTTGGCGACCACCGAGCCCGAGTAATCGGAGCCGCCGCGGCCGAAGGTGATCAGCCGGCCGGAGAGGTCAGCGCCATAATATCCGGTGATGATGGGGGTGATGCCCTTCTCCAGCAGCGGGACCACCGTCCGGGCCAGATTGGAGTGGGTGGCCGTCAGGTTGGCCGAGCCGTTGGTGGGCGTGCCCTCGGCCACGATGCCCGCCTCCTCCGCCGAGAGGGGCACCGCCGGCACGCCCTTCTCCTCCAGGACGTTGGCCAGGATGATGGTGCTGAGCCTCTCCCCCCAGCAGAATATGGCGTCCTCCAGGACCGGGTCGGCCGTCACCTTCCAGCGGGCCTCCAGCCGCTCGCTCAAGCCAGACAGGCTAGCGTCCAGCTCCTGGACGCATTTGTTCAACCGCTCCTCGGAGAGCAGCTCGCGGGCGACGGTGGAGTACTTCTCCTTCAGGTGGGCGATGACCGATGGTACCTCGGGCCGTTCGCGCATGCACGCTATGAGGTAATTGGTCACGCCCGACATGGCCGATACGACCACCGCCTTCCTCGCCTGCTCCCTGATGATAATGGACGAGGTCCTCTCCAGGGCGTCGACGCTGCCCATGGATGTACCCCCGAACTTCATGACCTTGATCATATCCCCAGCACCTCTCTCATGTTGTGGACCTCGCCGTCCCGGCGGCCCGCCACCCATCGGATGGCGAGGATGCACCCCTCCGCGAACGCCTCTCGGGAATGGGCGCGATGAGTAAGTTCGATCCGTTCCTTCCGTCCGGCGAAGATGACGGTGTGCTCGCCCACCACATCGCCGGCGCGGACCGAGTGGATCCCGATCTCCTTGCCTCTGGCCCCCACGTTGCCCTCGCGGCCGCACACCATCTCATCGATGCCGGCGGCCCTGGCGATGATGTCCGCGGCCTCCCTGGCCGTGCCCGAGGGGGCATCCTTCTTCCGGTTGTGATGGACCTCCACGATCTCCACGTCGTATCCAGGAAGAGCGTGGGCGAGCTGTTCGCACGTCCGGAAGAACACGTTCACGCCCACGGAGAAGTTCGACGCCAACACCGCGGAGCCTCCGTGGTCACGCAGCCGGGCGCGGAACGACTCCAGCGAGCCGTCCGACATCCCGGTGGTGCCGATCACGAAGTCCAGTCCCTCCCTTGCCGCCCTCGGCAGGTTCGCTTCCACCGCCGACGGCGATGTAAGGTCCACGTAGACGTCGCGTCCGCCACCGCCTCGGAGAGGCGGGAGGCCCCGACCGCCCGGACCCCGGGAGCGATCTCAAGACCTAGGCTGGCACTGCCGTCCGAGACCACCGCACCCGTCAGCCGCATGTCCTCCTGCATATGCACCAGGGCGCAGACCAGGCTTCCCAACCTTCCGGTGGCCCCGCCTATCACGACGTTGATCATGAGCGTCCTCCGTTCAGATCAGGCCGTACTGCTCCAGGACCCTTTTCAAGGATTCCAGGTTCGCCGGGCCCATCTCGCAGAGCGGCATTCGCAAGGGACCGGCGGGCAGACCCATGAGCCGGGCGGCCGTCTTCACCGGCTGGGGGTTCGTTTCCAGGAACAGCGCGGAGAACAGGGGCAGTAGCTCCTGGTTCGTGCGCCGAGCGTCCTCCAGGCGGCCTTCCGACATCTCGTTGACGAGCTGGAGCATGCGCTCCGGGACGATGTTGGACGCCACCGAGATGACGCCTTTGGCCCCCAGGGCCATGGCCGGCAGGGTCATGCCGTCATCGCCCGATAGCACGATGAAGTCCTTGGGCGCCCCGGCCACGATGCGGGCTATCTGATTGATGTCGCCCGACGCTTCCTTTACGCCGGCCACGTTGGGAATCTTGGCCAGCTCCAGCATGGTGGCCGACGTGATGTTCGAGCCCGTGCGGGACGGGATGTTGTACACGATGATCGGAATGTCCACGGCGTCGGATATGGCCTTGAAGTGGCCGATGATGCCCGTTGGAGTAGGACGGTTGTAGTACGGCGACACGGACAGAAGGGCGTCGGCGCCCAGGTCCTGGGCGCCCTTGCTCAGGTGAATCGCCTCGGCGGTCGAGTTGGAACCGGTCCCGGCGATGACCTTGGCCTTTCGGGCCTCGTCCACAACGATGCGTATGGCCTGGAGGTGCTCCTCGTGGTCCAAGGTGGCCGACTCGCCGGTGGAGCCGCAGGGGACCAGGGCGCGGACGCCCCTCTCTTCCTGAAACCTCACCAGCTGGCGAAGGCCCGCCTCATCGATGCTGCCGTCCGCCTTCATCGGAGTGATCAATGCGGTGGCTAGACCAGAGAACATCTCACGTCCCCCCGAAGTGCTCCTTGAGGATGAGCCGGGTCCTGGTGGACACGACGTTGTCGAAACGGCGGATGCGCTCGATGATCTCGTTGAGCTGCGGTGACGAGGTGACATCGATGATGGCCACCACGTCCTCCTCCCCCGTCACTTCGAAAACTTCGGACACGCCCTCGAACTTCGCAATCTTGGCGGCCACGTCCGACGTGTTGATGTTGACGTTGATCTTCACTTCGATTATCGCCTTGACGTTCTTGCTCGACGTCTTGATGGTGAACGACTGGATGATGCTCTCGTCGACCAGCTTGCGCACGCGGGAGCGGATCGTGCCCTCCGACACCTTCAGCTGGTTGGCTATGTCGACGAAGGGCCTCCTGGAATCCCTTTTCAATATCTCGATGATCTTCTCGTCCAAATAATCAATCACGGACCTCAGCTCCAATATCGTTCCGTTACGATTTTCCGTATGTTTTTTGATGATAACATAGCTTGGTTATTTAACCCTTCGGAAAACCAGACTACGATTAACATAATCTAGGAACATGGAACTTCGGTTTTCACCGAACCAGCTAAGTACTTTCGGCGCGTTGTCGCGGTATCCCACGGCCTTCGGCCGTTCGTACCATGGTCCACAGCGACCTGTTGACGTCCATGCGAATGCCCTTTTCCTCTCCTTTTAGGACCAGTTCGCCGTTGATCTCGTCGATCTCGGTGCGCCTGCCGGCCTCCAGGTCCTGCAACATGCTGCAGCGGTTCTCGCTGGTGGTGCGCATGACCTCCTTGACCCAGGCGAACGCATTGGGGCGCGTCGGAGCGATCCCGTTGGCCTCGGCGGCCGCCACGGCCTCGGAGCATGTCCTCTCAGCGATGGTCAGCAACGGTCGGCGCTCCAGCAGGACGCCGTTCGGAACACCGGCCAGAGCCGCGATGGGGTTGATGCATGCATTGACGATGGCCTTCATCCACACCTCGCCGGCGATGTTGTCGGAGACCTCGCTCCTCAGACCCGCGTCGCTCAGTGCCGCCGCCACCTCGGTCGCCCGTTCCGTCCGCCCGGTGGGGAGCCCACCACCGTGGTCCCCGCCGAGGCCAGCCTGACCGTGGACGGCCCCGCCATGGTGGCGCCCATGGTGGTGGGGGCAAGCACCACTCGGTCGCCGAACCTCTCCACCAGTATGTCCATGTGGCGGAGACCGTTCTGAGGCGAGACTACGAGCGTGTCCGCGCCCACGAACCCCTCCACTTCCTCGGCCGCCGTGGCGACGTCATAGGCCTTGGTGGCGATGAACACCATGTCATAGCGGCCTCGGGGCCTGGTCCCTACGCGCGCCTTCATTTCCACGGCCCCGTGGACCGTTATGCCCTCGTCGGCGATGCGAAATAGGCGTTCTCCCCTCGCCGCCACGTCGACCTCGTGGCCAGGCGACAGCATGGCTGCCAGGACGCTGCCCACCGCGCCGGCGCCGAAGACGAGGGCTTTCACGGATACGCCTCCTTGCGCGCTTGGTTGGCCAGCTCATGGGCGCGACGCAGCGGGGCCGGTATGCCCTTCTGAAGCGACTCGAAGCACAGCCTCACGGCCCGTCGGAGCGTTGTGCGGTGGCCCGGAGAGACATAGGCGGCCTTCCGGCCCTGGCGGAGCATGCAGCCCGCCACCTCGCCTTCCAGGCGTATGCGCGACCGCTCAGCCTCCGGGCTGTCCACCGTCCCCGTCAGGAGGGTCTTGGCCGCCCCCACCGTCGGGACGTCGAGCGCCACGCCGATATGGCTGGCCACCCCTGCCCGGCGGGGATGGAGGATGCCGTGGCCGTCCATCAGATACACCGTGCCGGGGACGTCCTTGACGAGGGGCGCCAGCGCGGGAAGCTCTCGATACGTTAGGTAGGTAGGGATGTAGGGGAACCGCGCCTCGCAACGGGACGTCCGCTCCTCGACGAACCTCCCCGAGCGACGGTCCATGATGCAGAGGGCGGCGAACGCGTCATCGCCTTGATATGAGACGTCCAGACCGGCGATGCGGTCCGGCTCCCCGGGCTCGTCGTTCAGCGATACCCGGTCGGCGATGCTTTCCTGCTCGTCCCTCAGGCGGTGGAGCACCGGTTCGATGCCGAAGTCGGAGAACCTCGCGGCCTCCAGCATTACGCGCCCATTGCGGAACGGCACCCCTTCCGACTCCAGCATCCTTCGGGTCTCGGAGGCATCGCGCCGACCCACCTCGCCAGTGGAGTACACCACCCGATGGGTCGGCACCTCCGGCGGCAGGTCGCGCCGTGACAGTACTTCGCCCACCGCCCTCGCCGCCCTGCTGTCGCCCAGCGCCTTGGCGATGTCGCCATAGGTCGCCACCATGCCCTCCGGTATGGCCGATGCCGCCTGGCGGATGAGGCCTACGAGGTCGATCTCAGTGGCGCACCCGGACATCGTTGGTCTCCCCCACGGTGATCTCGAAACGGGTGATCCCTTTGTTCAAGGGAAGCGAGACGTTCCACACCAGGACCCCTCCGTCATCGTCCAGCGTCCGCTGCTTCCTCGATACCACGGCGAAGCGGCTCCCGCCGTGGGCGTGGGCGTGTATGCTTAGGTCCGGGCGCTTGTCCAACAACACCGCCTCCATGACTCGGGAGCCCATCTCGGGGAACGCCCTCTCCGTCTCGCCGCGCAGCGTGCGGTAGGTGGTGGCGTAGTGGCTCAGGAGGATCAGCACGTCGCAGCCGTCCCGGTCCAGGAGGGAGGCCACGGTATCCACTCGCTTCCGGTACTTCTCTTGGATCCCTGGAATGTTCTTCCTCTGCCACCAGGTCGGGCGGTCGAGCACGCCTGTCGTTCCCACTATCCGGACGACGTGTCCGTCCACCTCCAGGTCCACCCTCTCGTCGTCCAGGAACGTGATGTCGTATCTCTCCCGGAACGTGGGGCGGTCCTGCTCATATTCATCGTTGCCGAACGCCGCCACGATGGGGACGTCGGAGCGCTTGCGTATGGCATTCAGCACCGTGCCGTAGCCATCGATATCGCTCGAATCGGTGATGTCCCCGGCCAGGAGGAGCAGGTCAAGGCCCTTCAGCTCCCGTCCTAGACCTTCGGGTCGAAGGAACCTGCCCCCGTGGGCATCCCCCATCGCACCTAGCAACACGATATCTTTAACGCGGGTCTGCTTTAAACAATGTTCTGGACGTGGCGAGGCCGTCATCGCGCCGTTCGCCGGTCCCTTCGGCCCCGGCCGACTATTTCCTCTGCCCGTACCGTTCCCAATGGAACAGTTCCTGGGCCGACCTGCGGCCGCGCTCGGCCGGCTCCTCGTCGGGATAGCCCAGGGTGAGACATACCGACACCGAGCGGTCCTGAGGGACGCCCAGCAGCTGGCCGAGGGCATCGGGGTCAAAGGCCCCTATCCAGCAGGTCCCCAGTCCCTTCCCGTGAGCGGCCAGGGTGATATGGTCCATCATAATGGTGAGGTCGGTCACGGTCCATCTCTGACCGGGCACCTCCACTGCCGCCAGGAAGGCCGAGCACTCCCCCACGAACTGCTGGTTCTTGCATACCGGCACGAGCTTCTCCTTGAGGTTCGGGTCGGTCACGATTATTAGCTCCCAGGCCTGGCGGTTCCCTGCCGAGGGGGCCAGGCGGGCCGCCTCCAGCACTTCCTCCAGCACCTCGGCGGGTATCTCCTTGGGGCGATACTTGCGTATGCTCCTCCTGCCCCTGATCGCCGTCATCACGTCCATGTGCTGCCTCCATCCGCCATATTCATCGCGGCTTAGAAATACCTTGCCAGGGCCTCACTCCTCCCTGGACCTTGGGTCGTTGAGGGTGACCACGGCCTGGGGGAACGGGATCTCGATGCCTTCCTCCCTGAGCTTCTTCTCCACCGCCATCCTCATGTCGGAGGCGACGCGCCACATGTTGGGGACGTCCACCCAGTACCACAGCTTGAAGTCCACGGCCGTCTCTCCCAGTCGCGCCGTGCGGACGTAGGGCATCTGGCCTGGCTCCTTGATCACATCGGGGTGCTCATCGGCCACCTGCAGCAGGAGCTTGTGCACCTTCTCCAGGTCGGAACCGTACGCCACCCTGACCTCGGTGCCCTGCGAGTGCCGGTTGTCGGGACGGGACCAGTTCTCCACCTTCCGGTTGGCCAGCATGTCGTTCGGCAGGATGATGATGTCGTGGTCGAAGGTGTTGTAAAGCTGGGTGGTCCGCAGACCGATCTTTCGCACCCTGCATATCTCCCCCGTGTCCAGCTTCACCACGTCGCCCACCTTGAAGGGGCGGTCGAGCATGAGCAGGATGCCGGAGAAGAGGTTGCCGAGGCTGTGCTGGGCGGCCAGACCGACCACCAGGCCCACCACGCCCAGGCTGGCCACCGCCAGGGTGAGGTCGACCCCCACCACCGCCAGCGCCGCCCCGGCGGCAAAGACCGGGATTATGAGTATTCCCAGCTTGTGCAGGATGGGCACCAGGACGTCGTCGATGCCGGTCTCCGTCTTCAAGGCCCACTTCTCGGCGAAATCGATCACGATGTCGTTGAAGATGCGATAGGTCATCCAGGCCATCGTCAGGATCACGACGATCTCATACATCTGCCACAGGGCCAGATGGGTGTCGGCCGATATGTTGAGGATGTCCAGCGAGTCGACCAGGCCATAGGAGACGATGATGACGAGCGTCGGCGTCCTGATGGCCCTCAGCAGCCGGGCGGCGATGCCGAACCTGGACCTCCTGGCGATGCGGCTGGCCAATGGGAAGAATGCCAGGTGCACCAGGGAGGCGATCCCCAGCCATGATAGCAGCACGATGAAGAAGGTGGCCAATGCGCTGTTGAACGGTTCGGGGAGGTTGTTCTCCCAGATGAATATGTGCGTCCCTCCCTTCTCGAACAATGCCGTGACGTCCACGGCGGCAGACCGCTCCACCATGGTGACCTGCGAGAGGTCGCCCATGTTGGTCATCCTGAACGCCACCAAGAGGTCGGCGCGATGGGTGGCCGCACCCATGGACGCATCTACCGTCACGGCCGCGGTCCAGTGGTCTCCCGGCTCCAGCGCTTTATACCTCTCCACCGCCCTGGCGGTCATCCCGTCCTGTCCATTCAAGATGACCGGGTCCACCTCGATCAGGTAGGGGACGGAATCGTTGTTGTACAGCACCCATTGGAAGGTTATGGACTCGGAAGCGCCTATGCTTCCCTCGTAGGTGCCTACCTCCAGGATGTTGACCGGCTCGGCCGAGGCGGATGGCAGGAGCAGGACGGTCAACGCCATCAGGATCGGGAGGATGAGCGCCACGGGCCTTCGCATCATCAGGCTGGGCATAGGGTCATGAATTAAAAAGGTTCATATGATGGGCCGGTGCCCCGGGAATGCGCGTCCCATGCACTTCGATACAGCAGCCTGATGACGAGCAGGGAAGGTTTTTACGGGCCCATCCCATCCCCTCGGCCGTATGGACTGGATAACCGCATCCAAGATCGTTCTCGCGTTCGGCCTGCTGCTGCTGGCATCGAGGGCCGATTGGAGGACCCGGGAGGCGTCCGACGCATACTGGGTCGCCCTGGGGGTGGCGGGCATGGCGTTCCTGGCGGCGCAGATCCATCTGGATGCGGCCGATCCGACGTACTATCTGATCCTGTTCCCCATCGCGGTGCTCTTCCTGGACATATTCTGGGACCGCAGAGGAGTGTTGGAGGACGGCGTCAATCTGGTCCCCCTCCTGCTGTACGTGGCGGCGTTCGCGACCCTGGCATGGCTGGTGCTCGAACACCATGCCGACCTGTACCTGTGGGAGCTGATGCTCGTCCCCATCATGTTCCTCCTGTTCATCCTGTTCTACCAGTTCGACCTGATCAAGGGCGGGGCGGACGCCAAGGCGCTGATAGCGCTGTCCATCATGTTCCCGATGTACCCCACGGGGGACAGTTTCCCGCTGATAGCCCTTCCGACAGAGATGAGCGATTTCCTCCTTCCGTTCCCGCTGCTGATCCTGTTCAACGCCGCATTGCTGACCCTGGCGGTCCCGCTCGCCATGTTGGCCCTCAACCTTGCGCGGCGGGACGTCCGTTTTCCGGCCATGCTTTTCGGGTACCGCATGTCGATCGACGATGCCAAGAACAAGTTCGTCTGGCCGATGGAGCGCATCGTGGACGGCGAGAGGAGGATGAACTACTTCCCCCGGAGCTCCGACGACGCCGCGAACGGCCTGATGGAACTTGAGGAGGCGGGCGTCGATTCGACGTGGGTGACGCCCAAGGTCCCCTTCCTCGTCCCGATAACCATCTCGCTGCTCGTATCGACCTTCATCGGCAACCCGTTCTTCCTACTGTTCCAGTGAATCGACAGCGTGCGCGGAGGCAGCATGCCTGGCACCTCGGGCGGGAGCGGCACACGGTGCGGGCGTGGTGGACCATCAGGCATAGAGCCGCATGTATAGCTCGGCGTCCCGGGGCAGCTCCGACTCCATGAACCGTTGCACCTCGCGGTAGTCGTCCGACGTCAGGATATCGAGACGGTCCAGCAGCCGCCTCACATAGGCGGCCGCTATGAACTTGGGCCGGCGGCCGGCGAACAGCAGGATGGCGTCGGCCGTCTCCTCCCCGATGCCGGGCTGCGCCAGTAGCTCCTTCCTGCGCTCCTCCACATCCCCTTCCAGCAGTCGCCTGGGGTCGGACGCGTGCTCCCGCACGATGTAACGGGCCAGGCCCTGGATGCGCGATGCCTTCTGCCTATAGAACCCGGCCGGGCGCACGATCTCCTGCAGCTCCTCAAGGGGCATGAAGGCCATGGCCTCCACGTCCATCGCTCCGCGTTCCTTGAGAGCGTCGAGCACCCTCTCGACGCTCTCCCATGTGGTCTGCTGCACCAGGATGGCGCCCACCATCACCTCCCATTCCGAAGTGGCCGGCCACCAACCACTGACGTCATGGCCTTCGCTCAATCGGTCGAGCATGTCCCGTACGTTCAAGGCATCACCCGGTGGACGCCCTCGCTGCGCCACCCGGCTATCGGCCTGCACCATGTAGAGGTCCTCGCCGCAGCGCGGGCATCGTCCGTCGCGCGGTTCCATGGAAGCGACCGTGAAACCGTCCCTCCGGATCAGCAGCGAGCCGCACTTGGGGCAGTACGTGTCCTCGCCATGAGGTATGCGCACGTTGCCCAGGTAGACGAACTTCAGCCCTTCCTCCTGGCCGATGCGCTTGGCCATCTCCATGGTGCTGAGGGGAGTGGGGGGAGCATCGGTCATCTTGTAATCGGGGTGGAATCGCGAGAAATGGATGGGCACTCGCGGATCGAGGTCGTAGCACCAGGACGCGAACTCCCGGACCTCCTTCTCGCTGTCGTTCTTGCCTGGTATGATGAGGTAGGTGAGCTCGAGGTGGATGCCCAAGGAATGAGCCAGGACGGTGGCGTCCAGCACCGGTCGCAGCGGAGCGCGGCACACCCCCTTGTAGAACTCCTGGGTGAAGCCCTTGATGTCGATGTTCATCGCGTCGAGGTACCTGGATATCTCGCGCAGCGGCTCCTCCTGTATGTAGCCGTTGCTGACGTACGCGGTGTACAGCCCCCGCTCCTTGGCCAGCTTGCAGGCGTCGTAGGCGAACTCATGCCATATGGTCGGCTCGTTGTACGTGAAGGCGATCCCCTGGCAGCGATGTTCCAGGGCGATGTCTACGACCTCCTGGGGCGTCATGTCCCGGGTACCGAACTCCCCCAATGAGGCCATAGAAATGGTGTAGTTCTGACAATGTAGGCATCTAAAAGTGCATCCCAGGCTACCGATCGAGAAGACCCGGGAGCCGGGATAGAAGTGGAACAGGGGCTTCTTCTCCACCGGATCGACGTTGGCCGAGGACACCTTGCCGTAGTTCATGCTGTACAGCTTGCCGTCGCGGTTCTCCCTCACGCCGCAGATGCCCCTCCGCAGCGGCGCGATGCCACAGGAATGGGGGCACAGATGGCAACGGACCCTGTCCCCCTCAGGCTTCCAGAACCTGGCCTCCCTCATCGGCTTACCTCGTGAAGTGCTCGTAGCCACGAGACTCCAGAGGTGATACCTGGCCGCCTCTCATTAAAACGTTTTCACTGCCTTCAGCGCGACCAATGACGCTGAACCCGCTCCCCAGGGCGTCCCTCACCGCGTCGAGCATATCGGGCCGGATGGTGAAGAGCAGCTCGTAATCGCCCCCGTAGTGGAGCACCATGTCCTCCACGCTGCCGTCCGCGGCGTCGGCGATCCGGGGGACCTCCGACCTCACGGGAATGGCGTCCCAGTCGACCAGGAAGTGGACGCCGCTCTGGCGGGACAGCTCATGAACGGAATATGCCAGGCCATCGGTGACGTCCATGGCGGAGGTGACCGCTCCCGAGGCCGACAGCGCCATGCCCTCGCGTATGCGCGGCCGGGGGCGTATGAGCGCATCGACCGCCTCCGGGGCGTCGATGTGGTTGACGACCGCCGCGTAACCGGCCGAGGCCAGTCCCATGGTGCCGGTGACGGCGAGGAGGTCCCCCTCCCTGGCCCCCCGCCGCAGCAGGATGCGTTCCTTCTCCACCTCGCCCAGGGCGGTGCCGGCTATCACCAGCTCCCTGCCTTCCTTGGTATCGCCCCCCAGGATCTCCGTGCCCACCGATAAGGCGCATTCCTGGGCTCCGTCCATGATCTCCTCCAGGTCCTTCAGCAGATAGTCCCGGGGGAGGCAGAAGGAGAGCAGCAGCCCGAGCGGGCGCGCCCCCATGGCCGCCACGTCGGAGAGGTTGACGGCCGCCACGAACCATCCGATGTCCCGGGGAGCCATAGCGCCCGGCAGATGGGCGAGGCGGGAGACGATGTCGGTCGATGCCACCACGTATCGCCCTCCCACCTCCATGGCGGCCGCGTCGTCCCCCGGACCGACCGCCGTCGAGCCCTTCAGGCGGCCCAGGATGGCGGCCACCGCGGCCTTCTCTCCCACATCGGCAAGGGTGTGCATGCCCCCACTATCACGACGACCGTATTTACACTTCAAGGAAGGGCCCCAAGGCCGTTCGCCGGATCGTACGAAGGCGCGTCGACGAGCGATCAGGTCCAAAGAAAGGAGATGAAGACCGCGATGCCCAACAGGAGGGAGGCAACCCACACCGAGAAGGTGGCACGCATGATGAGCCTCCCCCATCGACCGGTGCCCAGACAGCCCCGGCCCTTGGCGCCCCTTAGGACCCAGGGGATGGCCACCACCGCCGTCATGGCCAGGGCCAGGAGGCCAAGGTAGTGGTGGGCCAGCATGAGGGGCCCGGGGGAAGCGCCCGGCTCCGTGTCCGCGCCGTAGAACGTCGGCGCCATGACCGCCACCACGGTCACGATGTTCAGGACGACCAGCGTCGCCATGATGGCGCCGTGAGGACGCATCCGCCTCTTCACCCTCATGACATACGCTCCGTACAACAATGTGAGGAGTATTGCCCCCTGCACCACTATTGCGGCATAGCTGGCGATGGGGACGGACGCCATGTCCTATCGATTCGAGCGGATGACGTATAAATGATTCGACCGCTCAGCGACAGCATTCGGGCCCGCAGGACGTTTCCTTGGAGCCGGTGAGAGCGGCCTTGATCATGGCGCTGGCGCAGCCCACTCCGGCGTCGACCGAGATCGCCCCGGCGGGACAGTTGCGCTGACAGGCGCCGCATTCCATGCACCTCTGCGGAGCGACCATGCGGGCCTTCCTCTCCGAAGGGGCGAACACTCCGTGAGGGCATACCTCCCAGCATCGGCCGCATCGCACGCATCGGCCCGGAAGGAACCTCAGCGTGTTGAGCCCATTGACGCTCTCCTGCTCCGTGGTCATCATCGGTATCTCTATCACTAGAACCACCCCAGCATCGTTCCCGCAACCGTTACCGCGATCATCACTAGTCCCACGACCGCCATCGCCACCAACGACGGGATGTAGCGGAAGATCTCTCCCTTGACCCCTGTCCGGGAGGCGTAGGTCGAGCAGCCGGTGAAATTGAGGGCGAGGTAGCCGGTCACCGCCACCATGAGCAGGACGGTGCCCGCCGCATAGACCACGCCATGCCAACCGGGCTCGGTCATCAGGTAGTATAGGGCGAACGGCATCGAGGCCAAGGCTCCCAGCAGCATGCCCTTGGAGGTGAAGTCGTCGGTCGGCAGAACGGGCAGAAGGATAGGGAACAAGGCCGCTCCGGCCAGCACGGCGGTCAGGGCGATCGATGCCGGAACGATCCCTCCCAGGATGAACAGCGCGACGAACGCCAGTATGACCTCGTATGCGACGTTCCTCAGCTCGACCGGTATGAGGGCCGCCCGGTCCCGGAGCGGGAACGTGACCCGGCGCATCTCCTCGGTGGCTCCGGTGCTCAGATACTCGGGCAGATCGGCCGCCCGGACCGGGCCGTATTCCACCGAGAAACCGGTCCTGGCCTTGACCTCATGGGCCGCCACCCCGGGAGCTGAGAGCTGCGGCAGGATGAGGCGGCGATGGTCGACGCGCTCCGCCAGGGCGGTCGCCTCGATGCGCTCCACCAGCTCGTCGGTCCCGAAGGTCCCCTTGCCGGCAGCGCACCAGACGTTCACGCCCTTGGTGTCGAGCACCAGGATGTAGGCGTCGATGCCGTGGAGGGCGGAGCGGAGTGCATCGAAGCTAAGTGTGTAGTTGGCGCTCACGAACACCGGCGAGGAGCGGTCGGGACCGCCCAGGCGGTATAGGCCGGGGGCGACCCGGTGCTCCATCCGGCGATGCCCCAGGCGGGCGAGCAGGTGGTCCCGGCGCTCCCGGGAGCCCAGCACGGAGGTGGTGGTCATCAGGTCGTTCATGTCATCACCTCTCGACGGCATCGGAGAGCAGCGGGCCGAGCCGGTCCCTGACCATGTCCAGGAGCTCATCGGTCTTGAAGAGGTAGATGCAGCATACCTTGCCGTCCCGCTCCTTCGTCACCACTGCCAGCTTCTCCCCCGCCCGGAGGTCGAGCTTCTCCCTTATGTCCTTCGGGAGGACCATCTGGCCTCGGTCATCCACGCTCACGATGGCCTCCACCTTGAGCTCTTCCCGCGGACAGCAGTCCCTGTTCGCCTTACTGCTCATGATGCCTGAGTTATATGCGTCATGATAGTTATACCATTCTGATTATTCTGAATATTCTGCGTTTCAGGTACCAAATGATTTACGCTCATATGCTCTCCCTCCAGCAATGGACGAGACCGACGTGGCACTGTGCCGCCTGCTGGTTTACAACTCCCGGACCCCCTACTCGGAACTGGCCAAGGCCTTGGACACCAGCGTGCAGAACGTGCATCGGCGCGTGCAGGCTTTGATGGCATCGGGGACCCTGACCAACTTCAACGCCGCGTTCTCCATTCTGGCGGCGAGGGGGATATGGATCATGGTCCACGGCCGCTCCTTGGCGCCCTCGTCCTATAAGGTGCTGGAGGAGCTGAAGAAGGTGCCTGGCATGGACATGGCCATGGTCGCCACTGGCAAGTACATGTACCTGTCCGGGGTGGTCTCCGATCCCAACCGCATGGGGGATTTCGTGTCATCGGTCACCAGGACGGCCCAGCTGTCCTCTCCCGAGGTGGGGGTGGTGCAGTTCCCCCTTCCCCTTCCAGGGAGCGAGCCGGTGGTGTACCCGATGGACGTGAGGATCGTCCATGCCCTGAGCAAGGACTCGCGTCGTTTGGTCACCGAGGTGGCCGAGGAGCTGGAGGTGGCCCCCAGGACCGTCCGTCGGCACATCGAGCGGTTGGACCGCGAGATGCTGGTGCACTTCTCAGTGGAGCTCTACCTCAACCGCACCTCCGACCTGTTCACGGCGCTCCACCTGACGGTCGAGGGGGGGCAGGACCGCGAAAAGGCCGCGATGGCCATGATCAAGCAGCTGGCCCTCAGGGAGATCATCACCTACAACTTCGGGGACCGTCCAGAGCAGTTCATCATGGTGTTCTGGTCCCCCAGCATCGGCAGCCTCAACGAGGCGATCGCCGACCTGGAGAGGAGCGGTGTGTTCGAAGAGGTCTGCCCCCGCCTGATCCTTGACGCCCGGTACTACGAGGGGGCAAGGTCCTTGACCCTGCCGGTCCGAGGAAAAACGCCGAAGTGACTGGCCTCGAACCTCGGTTCCCGATCATCATCGGGACGAGTGAAAATATGGACGAAGCGGGGGAACGTGGTGCATCTTTTCAATCCCCCGCTTGACGGAAAAAGAAGAGCGAAGCGGACATCTCTCTGCTCAAGGTGCAAGAGATGAAGCACAAGAGAACCTCAGGAATAACCGCCGTGGCCCTGTTGGCCATGGTGCAGTCGGCGCTGCGCTTCTACTTCGCCCTCGGTACCACGGGAGCGTTGGGGAGCGGCATCGAAGCTCAGTTGACCACCATGCTGGAGAACCCAGTCACCGACCCGCTGCTGGTCCTCACCGTCCCCTTCCTCCTGCTGGGAGCGTTCGGCGTCGTCACGGCCATCGGCCTGCTGGCCGGAAAGCGGTGGGGCATCCATGGCACCATCGCCCTCAGTGTCGTTACGATCGCCTACGACGCTTGGGCCATGGCGGCCATACAGTGCACCGCTGTGATGGGCATAATCCTGCCGGCGGCTATGATCGGCTACCTGGTGCTCAGGGAGCTGCGGGCGGACCCCCCTCGGGAGGCGGCGGCATGAAGGTGCTGGTGGCCTTCGGCACCAAGTATGGCAGCACGGTCAAGGTGGCCGATGCCATCGCCACCGAGATGCGGGATGCCGGCCACGAAGTGGACGTGGTCGATCTCCGCGAGCGCATCCCGGTGGAAATGGACCGCTACGACCTGGTGGTGGTCGGGAGCCCGGTGTTCATCGGGAAGTGGACCAAGCCCTCCCAGGAGTTCCTTCGACGGAACGCCCAGGCCCTGGCCGAGAGGAGGGTGGCGATGTTCGTGTGCTGCAGCGACATCCTGTTCGAGGAGAAGGTCGAGGCCGCCCGCAGGATGTACCTCGATGACGTGGCGACCTCGTACGGCCTAGCCCCGATGGCCATGGGCATGTTCGGCGGAGAGGTGGACTTCAACAAGTACGGCATGTTCACCCGGTTCCTCCTCTCCAAGGTCGGGGCCAGGGAGGCCTTGGAGGAAAGGGGCATGGAGGTGTCCAGGCCGTACGACTTCCACGACTGGGGACACATCAGGAACTGGGCCAGGGAGCTGGCCTGAAACCCTTTCTCACTCGTGGAGGACGATGTCCTCGCTCTCCACCACGGCCCGGTCGTGGCCGTTGTGGCGACCCTGCTCCCTCTCCCGCCGGCACGCCTCCACCATGGCGGCGATCTCGCTCGAGGAGTGGTTCACCATCCCCTTCGCCATGCCGTTGATGCGCACCACATCGCCCTTCTTGAACTTGCCCTCGACCGACAGGATGCCGCAGGGGAGCAGGCTCTTCCCCTCGCGGATGGCCTTCTCCGCTCCCTGGTCGATGCTCAGCTTCCCTCGGGGGCAGGCGAAGATTATCCATCTTTCCCGGTTGGAGTATCGGACGTGAGGGGTGAACAGCGTTCCCAGCTCCTCTCCGTCCACGATCCTCACGATGACGTTGGGCTCCTGGCCATTGGCGATGACCATGCTGCAGCCCGACTCCATCGTCACCTTGGCGGCGTTGATCTTGGTGCGCATGCCGCCGGTGGAGCGCTCGTTCTTGCGGCTGCCGGCGATGCGTTCGATGTCCTTGGTGATCTCGTCGACCGTCGGTATCAGGCGGGCGTCGGGGTCCGTCTCCGGGTTGCGGTCGTACAGGCCGTCCACGTCGGTTAGGAGTATGAGTAGGTCGGCGTCCATCTTGCTGGCCACCAGGGCCGACAGCTTGTCGTTGTCGCCGAACACCTCCTCGATCTCGTCGGTCGCTATGACGTCGTTCTCGTTGACCACCGGGACCGCTCCCAGGCGGAACAGCTCGTCGATGGCCTTCCTCAGGTCCAGGTACCGCGCGCGGCTGGAGAAGGCCCCGTAGGTCAGCAGCACCTGGCCAGCGGTCATGCCATGGAGGCGAAAGGCATCGCGCCAGGCCATCATGAGGATCGCCTGCCCCACCGCGGCGCAGGCCTGCTTCATCGCCACGTCCTTTTTCTTTCCGTCGAGGCCTAGCTCGGCGGAGCCGGTGCCGATGGCCCCCGACGTCACGACGATGGATTGCACCCCTCTCTCATGCAGTTCCCGCACCTGACGCGCCACGTCCTCCAGGTATCCCTGGTCGATCGTGCCGTCGGCCCGGCAGATGGTGTTGGTGCCTATCTTCACCACTACGCGCTTGACATCCAGCTTCCTCATGCCAACCGCCTGTGGGTGAACCTGCGGGCGTTCTGGCCGGAGTAGTCGCTCACGATGTGCCCGTTCCCCGAGAGGACGTACTTGTAGATCACCAGGCCCTCCAGTCCGACCGGGCCGCGGGCATGGGTCTTGTTGGTCGATATCCCCACCTCCGCGCCCAGGCCGTAGCGGTAGCCGTCGGAGAAGCGGGTGGAGGCGTTCCACATGGTCGAAGAGGAGTCAACCAGATCGAGGAACCTCCTGGCCGTCCCTTCGTCGGCCGTGACGATGGCGTCGGTGTGATGGGACGAGTACCGGTTGATATGATCGATCGCCTCGTCCACCGAGCCGACCGTCCGGATGCTTAGCACCAGATCGCCGTACTCAGTGGACCAGTCGTCCTCGGTCGCCGGCTCGGCGCTGATGATGGTACGGACCTCCTCATCGCCCTTCAGCCTCACCCCGGCCTCCTGATATCTCTGGGCCATCATGGGCAGGAAGTCCCGCGCCACGTCGCGATGCACCAGGAGGGTCTCCATGGCGTTGCACACCGCTGGGTACTGCACCTTGGCGTCGTAGCACAGCCGGACCGCCATGTCCAGATCGGCCGCCTTGTCCACATAGGTGTGGCATATGCCGGCCGCGTGCCCCAGCACCGGGATGCGGGTGGACGCCTTAATGGAGCGGACCAGTTCATTGGACCCCCGTGGGATGATGAGGTCTATGAGATCGTCATGCCGAAGCAGCTCCTGGAACTGTTCCCTGGTCGACAGCAGCTGCACCGCATCGCGGAAACGCTCGTCGACCGACTCGGCCGCCTCGACGATGATGCGGGCCAGCACCTCGTTGGTCCCCTTGGCCTCTATGCCGCCCTTCAACAGGACGGCGTTGCCGGACCTCAGGCACAGACAGGATATCTGCACCAGGGCATCGGGGCGGGACTCGAAGACCACGCCGATGACGCCAATGGGGACCGATACCTTGTCCAGCACCAGGCCGTCGTCCAGCTCGGTGCGGGAAAGTAGTTTTCCCACCACGTCCTCCTGCTCCGCGAGCGAGCGTATGGAGCGGACCGATTCCTCGATCTTCTCCTCGTCGTACCGCAGGCGCTTGACCATGACCGGCGATATCTCGGCCGTCTTGGCGGCCTCAAGGTCCCTGCGGTTGGCCTCCACGATCTCTCCCGTGCTCGCCTTCAGCGCCTCGGCTATGCGGAGCAGGGCCTTGTTCCGGGTCTCGAGGTCCACGCTCGACAGGCCGTATGAAGCGTTGCGTGCACGCTGCGCTGAAGTTCTGACAGGGTCCATGGCGCCCGAAAAATCGGTCACGTAGCAATATATCTTTCGCTCGAAAACGGTCCCGGCCGAGCAGCCGGGACCGGAGAAAAGGATGGAAGGCGTTTTCCCTCACTTCTTCGGCACCTTGGCCCAGTCGTCCTGGAACCGCTTGATGCCGATGTCCGTGAGAGGATGGTTGAACATCTTCTTCAGCACGTCGTAGGGAATGGTGGCGATGTGCGCGCCCATCCTGGCGGCCTGCGTGACGTGGATCGGATGCCGGATCGATGCCACGATGACCTCCGTTTCGAAGTCGTATGAGTCCAGGATGTCCATGATCTCGGAGATGAGCCTCATGCCGTCCTCCCCCACGTCGTCGAAACGGCCCACGAAGGGCGAGATGTAGCGGGCCCCGGCCTTGCAGGCCAGTAGCGCCTGGGCGGCCGAGAACACCAACGTCATGTTGACCGGTATGCCCTCATCGGCCAGCGCCTTGGTGGCCTTCAGGCCCTCCTCGGTCATGGGGACCTTGATCACCACGTTCTTGTTGATGGCGGCCAGCTTGCGTGCCTCGGCCACCATCTCGGGCGCGGTGACGCTCATGACCTCGGCGCTGATGGGGCCGTCGACCATCTTGCAGATCTCGCCCACCAGGGTCTCGAAGTCCGTGTTCTCCTTGGCCACCAGGCTGGGGTTGGTGGTGACGCCGTCCAGAATGCCCCAGCTGTTCACTTCGCGGATCTTGTCCAGGTTGGCAGTGTCTATGAAGATCTTCATTGTCTCTTCCTCCGGATGACCTCCTCGGCGGCCAGGGCGACCCTTTCCGCGGTGAGGCCGTAACGGCGCATCAGTTCCTCGCTCTCCCCCGACTCGCCGAAGCAGTCAGGCGTCCCGATCATCTTCAGTGGGGACGGCAGCTTCTCTCCGAGCACCGAGGCCACGGCGCTTCCCAACCCCGTGGTGATGCTGTGCTCTTCAGCGGTCACCACCGCGCCGGTCTTCTCCACGGAGCGCAGCAGGACCTCCTCGTCCAGGGGCTTGACGGTGGACATGTTGATGACCTCCGCCTCCACCCCCCTCTTGCTCAGCTCCTCGGCCGCGTCCATGCAGGCCGCGACCATCTGTCCGCAGCCCACCAGGGTGACGTCGCTGCCCTCCCGGAGCACGGCGGCTTTGCCGATGATGAACTCCGAGTCCATGGATGTCAGCATGGGGACGTCGGCCCTGCCGAGGCGGACGTAGCAGGGTCCGCAGTGGTCGGCGACCGCCTTGACCGCCTTGTAGGCCTCTATCCCGTCCGCCGGCACGATAACGGTCATGTTGGGCAGCGACCTCATGAGGCCTATGTCCTCCAGGGCCTGGTGCGAGGCGCCGTCGCCGCCCACGGTGATGCCGGCGTGGGTGGCCACGATCTTGACGTTCAGATTGGGGTAGGCGATGGATTGCCTGATCTGGTCCCAGCACCGACCAGTGGCGAAGACCGCGAAGGTCGAGGCGAACACCACCTTGCCACTGGCGGCCAGGCCGGCTGCGGTACCCATCATGTTCTGCTCGGCGATGCCGCAGTTGAAGAACCTCTCGGGGAACTTCTTGGCGAACTCGACGGTCCTGGTGCTGGATGACAGGTCGGCGTCGAGCACGACCACGTCGGTGCGGGTCCTCCCCAGTTCGGTCAGCGCATTGGCGTACTCCTTCCTCTGGCTGGTGTATACCCACTTCATGACGATTCCCCCAGTTCCTTGAGGGCGATGCGATACTCGTCCGGATTGGGGGCCTTCCCGTGGAATGCCACCGCTCCCTCCATGAAGGAGACTCCCTTCCCTTTGATGGTGTGGGCGATGACCATGCTGGGCTTTCCCTTCACCTGGGATGCCTTGTCGCAGGCCTCCAGGATCTGCCTCATGTCATGCCCGTTGATCTCCAGGACGTTCCATCCGAAGGCCCGCCACTTGTCCGCCAGAGGTTCCAGCGACATGACGTTCTCGGTGGGCCCGTCGATCTGCATCATGTTGCGGTCGACGAAGGCGGTGATGTTGTCCAGCTTGTAATGGGATGCCAGCATGGCGGCCTCCCAGTTCTGCCCTTCCTCCATCTCTCCGTCCCCGCACAGGCAATAGATACGGCTGGGGCGGCGGTCCAGCTTGGCCGCCAGCGCCATTCCGTTGGCGACGCTGAGTCCCTGCCCCAGGGAGCCGGTGGACATCTCCACCCCGGGGGTCTTCTGCCGGCACGGATGTCCCTGCAGGTGGGAGCCGAGCTTGCGCAGCCCCAGCAGGTCGTCCACGGGGATGTAGCCGGACTCGGCCAGAGCGGCGTAGTAGGCGGGCGCGGCATGGCCCTTGGAGAGCACCAGGCGATCGCGGTCCTCCCATTGGGGCTCCTCGGGCCGGTGGTTCATCACCTGGAAGTAGAGCGCTGAGATGATGTCGGCGTAGGACAGCGAACCGCCAGGATGACCGGACTGGGCGGTGAAGGTCATCTTGATCACATGCCGGCGGATGATGTTCGCCTTGGTTTCTAGCATCTGAATGGTTTTATCATCATATAAGGGCAAATTTGGCACCTCGGGAAGAGTGGGATTCGGTCAATAAACGGGATATCATTAAAAAAACTTTCCCGGAATAGCTCAAAAGCCAGTCGCCTTGCTGGAATGGGGGTGCGAAAACGGTGAAGATGTTTATCGGGAAGGGGTTTGCTCAATCGCTCTCGATCCTGGGGGCGAGAAGATATCTGACCGAGCCGTTCTTGTCGGCGATCTCGAACTCCAGCTTTACCGGGTAGTCGCTCCCCAGGTTGATGGAGACCACCGAGCCAGCGGGGATCGAACGGACCATGTTGGAGAAGTAGTCCAAGGGGAACAGGCTCCTCACCCTCTCTTCGCACTCCAAGGAAATGAGGAGGTCCTTGGGCAAACGCAGGGTCACCGAGTCGGTGTCCCCTTCCGAGTACATCTCAAAGCCTTCGGGGGTGGCGGTGAGCGCAATGTGGTCGCTGACCGACTCGGCGGCGCGGATGCCCTTCTGGAGCTCATCGGAGGTCACCGCCACCATGGCGGGGAGGGACAGGTTGGGCACCCTGGGGTCGCTCATCCCGGTGATGTCCACCAGGTTCATGCGGCGGGTGATGTTCCCGACGTGCAGTATAAGGCGGCTCTTCTCCTCATCCTGCTCCATCTCGATGAGGTCTCCAGAGCGGGCCAGTCTGAGGACCTCCTTGATCTTGTCGAGGTCCACGCCGAGCTCGGTCTCGTCGGCCGCGAACTCCTCGAAGGCGCCTTTCCCCACCTTCATCTCGATCATGGCGACGTGCGCGGGGTCGACCGCCTTCAGCTCGAAACCGTCAGCGTTAATGTTGAACTTCGCCTCATCCACTAGGGTGGAGACCACATCGACTATGCCCTTAAGGGCCTCCGATTTTATCTTAGCGTGAAACATCAAATTCCCCCAAAGCTATGAGTTCAAGGTAAACGCGTTTTCCATAATATAAACTTCCATGACCGCTCTGGGTCAGTAGGCGCGCCACTTGTGGCCACAGGAGCAGCAGGTGAGGAAGGTCGTCTCCGGCTCATCGGCCTTGCGGGTCTGTCTGAGATACCAGTACGCTTTCGAATGGGAACACTTGGGGCAGGTCGCGTCGGTGGTGGGCATGATGCTCTCCGCACCTCCCACCACGGGGCAGTCCTCCACCTCCTTCTTCGTCATCTCGGTCCGTATGGTGGTGGTGACCCCTTTTCCCAGGTTGTCCACCTTCTCCCGGGTGGCGCATTCGGGTTTGCTGCACACAAGCTCGGACTTGCCCTTTTCCTTTGGCCGCATGATGCTGCCGCACTTGGGACAGAACATATTAAAACCGATTCTCGAAAATGATGCACGTATAAAAGGGTTCTGGGAGAATGCCTGGCCCCTCAGATGAACTCCCAATCGAGGGAGTCGTCGGCCGTCCGTGCGCGCAGGGAGCGCTCCTCCTCCGCTGCCCGACGGAGCCTCCTTTCCAGCTGCCTCTGCTGTGCTACCATCTCCTGAGCCCGCTCCCGAAGGCTCCTCCTCTCCTCCTCGGTGAGGGCGTCGAACAGTTCCTCGTCGTACATGGCCCGCCGGAACGAACGCGGGGTGATGTCATCATCGTTGGACGCGGTGATGGCATCCAGGTCCGAGAAGCCCGGTTCTATCCTCCGGTTCCTCACGGGGGCGGTCTGGAAGGTATTGCCTTCCAGGACCACCGTGGTATTGTTCCCCCGGCTCATCTTCGACAGTAGCTCCATCTCCCGACGGTTCTGCAGCGACAGGACCCCTCCGATGTAGGCGAAAGCCACAGTGATGATGTAGCTATCGAAGCCTAGCTCGGTGGCGGTCTGCAGGGAGGAGAAGAACGATGTCAGATACATGTTGACGAACTCAAGGTATGGCTGCACCACTGGAACGAGGGTCCCAATGAGCGTCATCATGGCCGCTGGGGAGAGGTCGATGCCGAACCATACCGTGGGAACGATGCCCAGTGCCACCAGCTCGTCGATGAGGAAGAAGAACGCCACCGGGATTATGGCCGCCACCATGCCCTTCCAGGGAGATCCTGCCCTCCTTCCGCCCACGTATCCGGCGATCATCTGCCCGAACACGGGCAGCCACCACAGCAGGAGGGATAGGCCGAAGGTGTACTTCACCGCGCTCCAGAAGCTGTAGACCACGGGGCCGTCGAACTTCCTGGCCTCGACGTCGTCATACGTGTCGGCAAGGTGGTATACTCCGTTGCGTACCAGCGAGCTTGTCGCCTCGTCACGTATGCGACCACGTTTCCTCAAGTGCAGACCCATCCCCGGTCGGACGAATGTCCGACGTTCTAGGTTATGCCGTGAGGACTATAAATCATTTATCGCCCAGGCATAATATCCAGTGCCAGGGCGAGGGGCCTCACCGAGGCATATAGAAGAGCATGCCGTTGGCCTCGAGGGCCCTGCGCGTGCTCTCCACCGTCACCGATGAATGGTTCGTCTGATGGCGCAAGATGTCTTCCAGTGGATATTCGAGGAACTCGGCGATCGCCCTCAGGCGGTCCATGGGGAAGGGCTGCTTGCCCACCAGGATCTGTCTTATGCTCCACCCCGGATGCACCCGGGACCGGTAGCCCAGCTCCCTTCCCAGCTGGTTTACGCTGCCAGCCTTGTCGATGCCCATCTTGATCAGCATCACGCGGAAGCCCGAACTAAGCCAGACCTTGTCGGGCGGGGCGCGGGCCCAACCATTGTTGGATATAGCTATGTTCTCAGACACTAGAACGGCGAAAACTATCACGTTTAATAATGCTTCCCTTTTCCTTTGATTTTTATAGGATTTTTCTGCCCCTCATACATCTGGCTACCATAGCAGGCGCCTTTCGACGTATCCATTATCTACTTATACTTGCCCCTTGGTAGCGGTGTTAGATTTAGGTATGGGGACCCATAGGGAACAGATACAGATAAGGACGGAAGCAGAGGGGAGCATCGTCGACATCACTTCCATATTGAAGGGCGCGCTGAGGAACTCAGGCCTACGCGAGGGCCTCCTGTGCGCGTTCGTCCCCCATTCCACCTGTGCCCTGTTCACCATAGAATATGAGGGCGGCCTACAGAAGGACATGCGCGATGCCCTTCAGAGGCTGATGCCCAAGGATATAGAGTATGAGCATCACCTGCGCTGGAGGGACGGCAACGGCCACTCCCACATCCGCGCATCGTTCCTCGGTCCTTCCCTGGTCATTCCCTTTCACCAAGGCGAGCTCGATCTGGGCACCTGGCAGCAGCCAGTCCTGATGGAGCTCGACCCCCGTGGCAGGGACCGACAGCTGATAGTACAGATCATAGGAGATCATTAAGGAGGTACAAGCATGAAGATCAAGTTCCTCGGCGGCGCCGAGGTCGTTGGAAAGATGGGCATGGTCCTGCAGAACAAGGGGGCCAGTCTTCTTTTCGAGTATGGAATGACAGCATCCAAACCGCCACAATATCCCCTGGCCGCTCCGCCGGTGGACATGGCGTTCCTCACCCACAGCCACCTGGACCATTGTGGGATGCTCCCCTGGCTATGCGGAAAGTATGACACCGAGGTGGTGACCACGCCCATCTCCGCCGATGTGGTGGAGCTGCTGGTCCGAGACTCCCTGAAGATCGCCGGGCTGGAAGGATACCCCAAGCCGTACGACGAGGAGGACATCCAGACCTTGATGCGCAACTTCACCACCATGACCTATGGCGAGATCATGGACGTGGGCGGGTTCGAGGTCGAGCTTCACCCCGCGGGACACCTTCCCGGCGCCGCCATGTTCGAGCTTCGGGGCGACCAGACGACGGTGTTCACCGGCGACCTGCACACCACCAACATGAGGCTGGTCTGGGGCGCTCACCCCGTGAAGTGCGACAACCTCATCCTGGAGGCGACCTATGCCGGGCGGAACCACACCGACCGCACCAAGACCGAGCATGAGCTCGTGGAAAAGGTGAAGGAGGTCGTGGAGAGGGGCGGCCGCGCCATCCTGCCATGCTTCGCGGTGGGCCGGACCCAGGAGATCATGCTCATCCTCAAGGACCTCAAGTACAACATGTGGGTGGACGGCATGGGGAAGACCATCAGTCGCTACTACCTCGACCGGCCGGAGTTCGTGCGCAACGAGAAGGCGCTGAAGGCCGCCAAGCGCAAGTTCCACGAGGTCAGGACCCCCGCGGACCGCCACCGCGCCCGCCGGGAGGCCCAGGTCATCGTGACCACCGGCGGCATGCTGGACGGCGGTCCGGTGCTAACCTACATCGATGATGTGAAGGACGACCCCAAGAGCGCCATCCTGCTGTCCGGTTTCCAGGTGGAGGGCTCCAACGGCCACATGCTCATGAACGAGGGGATCATCAACGTCCAGGCCACCAAGGAGGAGCTGCCCCACCCGGTCAAGATCAAGTGCGAGGTGCGCAAGTTCGACCTCTCCGCGCATGCCGACCACAACGACCTGTTGGCGTTCGTAGAGGCCTGCGACCCGGAGAGGGTCGTGCTGATGCACTCCGACGACCGCTCGGCGCTGGCAAAGGACATCGAGGCCAATGGCCGAAAGGTCCTGTTGCCGGTCTCGGACCAGGAGTTCGAACTGTAGGCCTGACGGACCAAGGGGGTGGCGGCATGAGGTGGGTCGAGGAGTATCTCCAGGAGGATGTGGGGGACGGCGACATCACCACCCTCGCCCTGATAGGGGACGAGGTGGGCACGGCCCGCATCAGGGCCAACGAGGACGGGGTGATCGCCGGCCTGGAGCAGGCGATCGAGGTGTTCCAGCACCTTGGCCTCAAGGTGACGCCGCTGGCCAGGGACGGCGAGGCCGTCTCGGCCGGCTCGAACGTGCTGTCGGTCGAGGGAGCGCTACGCTCCTTGCTCACCGGCGAACGGCTGGCGTTGAACTTCCTTATGCGCATGTCGGGCATCGCCACCGCCACCAACAAGGTGGTCCAGGCATGCAGGGCCCGTAACCCCGACATCAGGGTGGCGGCCACCCGCAAGACCACGCCCGGGTTCCGCCCCTTCGAGAAGAGAGCGGTGGTGCTGGGAGGCGGAGACCCCCACCGCAGCCGCCTGGACGACGCCATCCTCATCAAGGACAATCACCTGGCGGTGGTAGGCAGCATCACCGAGGCCGTCAGGCGCGCCAAGAAGGTCTCGTTCACCAAGAAGGTGGAGATCGAGGTCGAGTCCCTGGACGAGGGCGAGGAGGCCGCCCGGGCAGGGGCGGACATCATCCTGCTGGACAATATGGAGCCCGAAAAGGCGGCGAGATGCGCGGAAGCGATACGGCGCATCGACCCCCGCATCGTGGTGGAGGCGTCAGGGGGCATCACGCCGGAGAACGCTCCCGACTATGCGGAGGCAGTGGACGTCATCTCCCTGGGATGGATCACCCATTCGGCCAGGGCCATGCAGTTCAGCCTCGACATCCTGGAGATCAAGAGCTGACGGCGCGGACAGGAACGGTTAATAGCCATCGCGACGCTCATACGACGCATGGACATCTCCAAGGAGAAGTGCCGGTATTGCGGCGAGCAGGCCAAAAACTTCCAGTTCGCCACCTTCATCTGCGACAAGGACGAGTGCGCCGAGAAGGCGATGGAGGACCGGGGCGGCCCCGCCGGCCATATCAAGGAGAAGGAGCAGAAGAGGGCCTGCGGGGACCGCTGAGCCCGCCCCATCGCCGCCGTTCCATCGTTTGGGGCAAGGTTCAATAGTCACCATCGCCTGCGAGAACCTTGACATGAAGATCATCGGTTTCATCAAGACCTCCCTCCTGGACTGGGACGGTCATGTGGTGGCGTCCATCTACCTCCCGGGATGCAACTTCCGCTGCCCGTTCTGCCATAACCGCGACGTGGTCCTCGATCCGGGGAGCTACGACGAGGTCCCCTGGGAGGAAGTGGAAGCGTTCATCCGCGAGCACAACGACTTCCTCGACGGCGTGGTCGTGACTGGCGGGGAGCCCACCATCCATGACGACCTTCCGGACCTGATACGGCGGATCAAGGCGCTGGGGGTCAAGGTCAAGCTGGACACCAATGGCTCCAACCCCCGGATGCTCAAGGACCTCATCGACGCAGGCCTGGTCGACTACGTGGCTATGGACATTAAGGCGCCCCTGAACGAGAAGTACGACGATCTGGCCGGGATCCCCGTCCAGCTGGACGACATTAAACGCTCTATCGAGATACTGGAGGCCTCCGGCCTCGACCATGAGTACCGCACCACCCTGACGCCCATCCTCCTAAAGGAGGCCGACATCGAGGCCATCGCCGCCTACATCGGAGGCGCGAAGAAGTACGCTCTGCAGCAGTTCCGGCCCCAGAACACGCTCGACCCTCACCTGGAGAACGCCAAGCCCATGTCCAAGGCCCAGGTCAAGGCCATCGCGGAGAACGCCAAGCAGTATGTGCGCAAGGTCGTGCTCAGGGGAGACGTCTGATTATCACTGGACGCCCCCTCACGGCTATTCTTTTATATTCTTCCATCATTCGAGGTCACATTATAATAATTTAAAAAAGGAAGGTTGGTGGCCCCGATGAACCCCACTGGAAGGATAAAGACTTATATCGAGGGATATGACCGTGCCCTGGAAGGGGGCATCCCGCAGGGCCAGGTCGTGCTGCTGGCTGGCACCCCTGGCACCATGAAATCCTCTCTGGCCTACTACATCCTATACAACCAGGCGCGTGAGGAGAAGGCGACCTGCGTCTACGTGACCCTGGAGCAGTCCAGGAACTCCCTGCTGAGGCAGATGGAGAAGATGGGCATGCGCACCGAGGACGTCAAGCACTCGCTGCACATTCTGGACTTGGGACTGATACGGAAGAACCTGAAGCACGTGTCCGGGGGCGACTCCTGGATGCAGGTGTTCAAGGGGTACATCACGAGCTTGAAGAACGATCTCAACTTCGATGTGATCGCCATCGATTCCCTGGGCGTACTGGAGACAATCTCGGAGATGGGGAATCGCCGCACCGACATGTTCTATCTCTTCGAGTGGCTCCGCGATCTGGGCGCCACGGTGTTCCTCATCTCGGAGGTCTCGCCGGACCGCTTGTTCGCCGGCGCCTACGACGAGGGCTATCTGGCCGACACGATCATCACCCTGAAGATGCAGATGGTGAGAGAGGTGGAGACGCAGCGGCGCATCCGTTGCATAAAGATGCGCGAGACCAACCAGGACGCGTCCTCGTTCTCCCTCCTCTTCACCGGGGGGCGCTTCCAGGTGACCAGGGCCATCAGCGAGTGAGCGTGGGGCCATGGCTCGGGTGAGGGAATGCCCACGCTGCGGGGCGGGAGTGGGGCCCAACGACCTCCAATGCTGGCGGTGCGGGGAGATGATCAACGCCCAACCGCCGAGGCCTGTGCCACGGGGGGGCCGTGGGCATTCGCGAGGCCAAGGATGTCGTTCCCACCAAGAAGCCGAAGGTGACCGCCGGGCTGCGCAGCCTCACTGAGATGCAGGGAGGCCGCCACACCGTCCTTCAGGAGAGGGAGAGGGAGCTCCGGCAGGAGATGGAGGCGCTCGAGCAGGAGGCCAGGGACCTAGAGAGAGCGGCCGAGCGCCTTCAGGCGGAGAGGGCGGCGCTGGAAGCACGACAGCGCGAGCTCGATGTCCGCGAGGAGGAGCTGGACGCCCTGGCGTTGGTGATCGAGCCGGCCCTGCAGGCCGTGGAGGACCTCCATATGCGCGGCGACGTCTGCTCCGACGCCCTGGGCGACGCGCTGGAGGCCGCCCAGGACCTGTCGGCCGCCCTGGAGAAGGAGCGGGCGCGTATAAGGGCAGAGATCGAGAAGGAGATGGCCGATCGACTGGCCGGCATCTCGCAGCTGGAGAGCGGACTGAAGGCGGCCCATGACAGCACGCGGCCCCCCACCGAAGAGGACCGTGAGGCCGTCGTCAGCGAGATCGACGTCCAGGAGATGGTCCGGCAGGTCGCCCGACTGGCGAGGGAGCAGGCGGCTGTGGCGATCGCGCCGGAGGAGCCGCCGTTCAGCACCTACATCGAGGCGCTGGACCAGATCATGGCGGGCGGCGTGCCGCGCGGCAGCGTGCTGCTGCTGAACGGCCCGGGGGGCAGCATGAAGACCACTTTGGCATACCACATGCTGCACCGGGCCGCCGAGCACGGCATCAAGGGCATGTTCTTCTCCCTGGAGCAATCGCGCGACTCCCTCATCCGGCAGATGAAGGGGCTGGGAATGGACCGACGGGCCTCGCAGGACAACCTCATCGTGGCCGACATGGTGGAGCTACGGCGCTCCATGGAGGGCCAGAAGGGGAACTGGCACGAGATCGTCATGCGATACGTGTCGAACGAGATGACCAAGGGCTCGGCCCAGCTCTTCGTCCTCGACTCCTTCGAATCGTTCATGGCGTTGTCGGAGCGCTCCCTCTCCAGGGTGGAGGTCCAGGACCTCTTCGACGCCTTCCGCGACCTGGGCCTCACCAGCATCGTGATATCGGAGACGCCCATGGCGTCCCTGGAATCGAACGAGCACATGGAGCTGTACGTGGCCGATGGCGCCTCGAGCTGGCAATGGTCGAGGGGAACGACTCCCGCATCCAGAGATGGCTGCGCTGCGTAAAGCTGAGAGGGGCGAACATCGATACCCGTTTCTACTGCCTCCTGCATCAGGACGGCGGCTTTACGTTGTCGCCCCCCATGGGGAGCTGTTCGTCAGGAAGCCTCCTGGAATGAGAGGGCCGGGGGCAGGGCGAGCCCTCAGGCGGTGGAGATCGCGGCAGCGCTGCTTCCATCAGGCCAAGCGGCCCTGGCCCATCATCGGGGCCCGCCGTCATCGCTCATTCGATGTTTACCTTCCGCTTGTGCCCGCCCTCGCGCTTGGGCAAGGTCACTGTCAGCACGCCATTGTTGAGCCTGGCGGAGGCTCGCTCCAGGTCCGCATCATCCGGCAAGGTTATACGCCGATGGAACGAGGATACGCCCCTCTCGCGGCGTATGTATCCTTCCCCTCGCTCTTCCTCGGACCTCTCCTTCCTGGCCTTCAGGACCAACGCGTCGCGGTCCACCTCTATCTCCACGTTCTCCTTCGTCATGCCCGGCAAATCGGCCTCGATGAGGTACCGTTCGCCCTCGTCGCGGATGTCCACCATGGGGACCCTTGTCGACGGGTACGGCATCTGGCCGACCCACATGTCCTCGAACACCCTCTCCAGGTCACGCAACACATCGATGGGGCTCCAGTACGATGCGGGCGGACCACTCTCTTCCCTCTTGCGCTCCGACATGTTCATCACCATGCACCCACCGCACGAGGCCAGCGGCTTAGAGAAAGTGGTGGGCGCGGTTATTTGTCGTTTGCGTCCTGACCCGCTACCACGCCTCCGGCATGCTGGCCGGCAGGAAGGCGTTGAAGTCCAAAGCTTAATATATGCTCATTTGTTTCAGCACTTCGGGCTCATGGTCTAGCGGTTATGACGTCTCCCTCACACGGAGGAGACCGCCGGTTCGAATCCGGCTGAGCCCACTCCTCTTCTGATCTGGCCCATGCGTATGATAAGCGAAGTTCATGCCCTGCCTTGCTGGTTCCATGATGATTTTCTATCTGAATAGAATTGTAAAAAATTATATATCTTCATAGAAAGTTTCCTGGCCAGCCGAGGAGGCTTTGAAATGGCAATCGGATTGGTCGAAGTAAGGCTCTCTCCAACATCGTGTGGGTAAGCTTATCGCTCTCTCCCGCGTTACTTGCTCGTGAAGGACAAGCTCCTCTTCCAGGCCGCCCTGGGGCTGAAGGCCCCATGGTTCGTTAGCGATGTCGAGCTGAGCACGAGCGAGAAGCGGCTGGACATCTTCATCGACTTCGAACGTGGGGCACGGTTCCCGTGCCCCGAGTGCCAGAGCATGTGCCAGGTGCACGATACGTCGGAGCGAGTCTGGAGGCATCTCAACTTCTTCGAGTACGAGACGTACCTCCATGCTCGCGTTCCTCGAACGTCGTGTCCTGGCCACGGAGTGAAGCAGGTCGAGCTGCCATGGGCAAGGCCGAACTCGGGCTTCACGCTTCACATCGAGGCGATGGTACTGGCCATGAGCGACGAGATGTCGGTGGCCGGCATCGCCGGCCACCTCCATATCCATGAGGATAGCGTCTGGAGGATACTCCGCCATTACGTCAACGAAGCGAGGAAGGACATCGATCTCAGCGACGTCGATCAGATAGCGGTCGACGAGTTCGCCGTGAGGAAGGGACACCGCTACGTCACGTTCTTCTATGACCTCCGGGGAAAAAGGATCATACACATCGCCGAGGGGAAGGGCAAGGAAAGCTTCACCAGCTTCGTCCAGGCGACCGAAGGTCGCCTCGATCCAGAGAAGGTGAAGCTGGTACGCATGGATCTGTCGCCGGCGTTCATCGCCGCATGCAAGGAAACGTTCCCGAACGCCAGGATGGTGTTCGATCACTTCCACGTCATCAAGCTGATGAACGATGCGATCAACAAGATACGCATCGAGGAAGCTCGTGACAACGAGCTTCTGAAGAAGACGAAGTATCTGTGGCTCAAGAACCCGGAGAACCTGGAGGAATGGCAGGAGGAGAAGATGTCGAAGCTTAAGGACCTCGACATCAAGACCGCAAAGGCGTACCAGTTCAAGCTGGCATTGCAGCGCGCCTGGCAGCTTCCCAGGTGGACGGCGAAGCGGTACTTGAAGAAATGGATCGCATGGGCCGAACGGTCCAGGATGCCGGAGATCGAGAAGCTGGCCAGGACGATACGAGCTCACTTCGACGGCATCATCGAGAGCATACGTTCGAAGGTGACGTCCGGCTACGCCGAAGGCTTGAACAACAAGATACGCACGGCGTTCCGCCGTGCCTACGGGTTCAAGGCGAAAGAGTATCGTGATACGATGATCTATCTCGTGGCCGGACGGTTGACGTTACCCACACTGAACTGAGGAGAGGCCGAAGTAATGAACGTGATCGGAGGATTGGTGCTGTGCGTAGGGATCATCGGAGCCCTGCCCGGTATCGGAAAGTACCTCGAGAAGGCCGGCAAGTGGCTCGGAAGCTTCCAGGTCCTGATCGGCATCATCGCCCTGATCGTGGGCCTGCTGAACCTAGGGTCCCTGCAGGGGATAATCGCCACTCTGGTGGGCATCATCCTCCTGACCGGCGTATTCTACATGGTCCCCGTCCTGGGCAAGTACCTGACGAAGTTCGGGAAGTGGCTCGGGGGATTCCAGACCATCATCGGCATCATAGCCTTGGTCCTGGGCATCCTGGGGATGTTCGATCTCATCTAAGATGAGGACGATCGTCGGAGCCTGAAACCCTTTACCAGTGTCTTTTCTTCATGTCCTTATCGTTCATATCGCGTTCATCATCGATTTCGTACATCCATTAACTAAGCTTATAGAGTGGCATACAAAATCCATAACGAGACGATGAAGGACAAGTTGACGACCCTAAAAGACGAGCTTAACGCTAACTTCAAGGAACGAGAGGACGAGATCGCAGGCTCCCTGCTTGCCTTGATCTCCGGGGAGCATGTCCTGTTCATCGGCCCTCCGGGGACGGCCAAGAGCCTTCTCGCCAAGAACATGTGCAACTGTATCGAGGGAGGGTCCTTCTTCTACTACCTTCTGACGAGGTTCACCACCCCTGACGAGATCTTCGGACCGCTGTCGCTCAGCTCGCTGCAGTCCGATATATTCAGCAGGAAGGTGGAGGGATACCTCCCCACGGCCAACGTCTCCTTCCTGGACGAGATCTTCAAGTCCAACTCCTCCATCCTCAACTCCCTGTTGACCATTCTCAATGAGCGCAAGTACCACAACGGCTCCGCCATACTGGACGTGCCGCTGTTCACGGTGTTCGGCGCTTCCAACGAGCTTCCCGAGGAGAACGAGTCCCTGGAGGCCCTCTACGATCGGTTCCTGTTCCGTTACTTCGTCGAGTACATTCAGGACGAGTCCAACTTCGTGGACTTCATCACCGGCAACCCGGAGGCATTCGAGCCCTCCACGTTGCTGACCGTCGACGACCTGTGCTGCATGAAGGAGCGCGCCGCCGAGCTGCCTCTCGATGGCGAGGTGGTGGAAGCCTTGGTGGCCCTCAGGAGGGAGTTCCGCAACACCGGTGTGATCATCTCTGACCGCCGCTGGAAGAAGATGGTGCAGGTGCTCCGGGTGGCCTCCCAGGCATTGGGGAGGGAAAGCGTGGACCGGACCATGCTGATGCTGCTCCAGCATATGATGTGGAAGCGCCCGGAGGAGCTGGCCACGCTGCGCAAGCTGCTCCTGGAGGTCACCATATCCGGAGGGGTCGACCTGGAGAGGAGCGAGAAGGACCTCCATGACCTCCATGCGTCCGCCGTCCTGATAAAGGACTTCGTGCTCCCCAAGCCGGTCTCCTGCCCCATGTGCGAGATGGAGTTCCACCGGTGGAAGGAGCTGAAAGAGCACGCCTCCCGCAATCCCGATCATTATTATCTGCTGCCGGGCAGCGAGGAGCAATACCAGCTGAGCTCGGTGCGCACCTCCCCCCCGCCACCTCCCCAATCTGGTGGACAAGTTCGCCGCCATGGGAAGCCCGGTCACGCTGACCATGCCGCCGGAGCAGAGGGAGCTGTACCTCAGTGAGGCCGAGGACTTCGAGGAAACGCTCAACCTTCTCGAAAGGGACCTTCAGGCCGAGAGAGCGACCCTGGTCAAGAAACTGGATGAGAACATCTGGCTGTCCTGCAAGGACCGGGAGGACATGCTGGACCTCTACGATACCAAGACCAGGACCATGAGCGACATGAGACGGATGCTGCAGGAGATCAGGGACCTCGTGGTGTCGGAGGAGCCGCAGACCCACTGAGGCGGCCATGTCCAGCAACGGGACGAGATGGAAGAAGGTGGCCAACGACGACTCGGTGCGGCTGGTCGTGGGCCGACCTCGGCACATACCGCGGCGGCGGCGCGAGGAGATAGCTAATATACTGGCCCAGGAACTGGTGTCCTCACGCCAGATCGTGGACGTGCGGCGGCACGCCGCCCGCCATGGGGCCTTCCACATAATGCTCAGGGCGCTGAAGGAGACCCCCGAATGGGGACGCCTGAAGGAGATGTCCCTCAGGAGCGACATCCTAGCGATCCTGGCCCTGCGATATGTGGCGGGAACGATCTATGACATTCTCGATCGTACCATCGAGCTGCCGACCGACACGGTGGCCCAACAGAGCTTCTCCGGACTGGTCGGACTGACCTTGAACACATGGAGGCGAAAGACGGGCGATGAGCTTCTGGCCAAGGGAGTGGACGAGGTCACGGCGGTGGACGTCCGCGGGGAGGTCCCGGGGATGCTGCGCCTGGCCTTCAAGGAGAGCCTGTCCCCGGCCGTGGAGGAGCTGGAGCTGTACCAGCAGATGATCGCCCGGATGAAGGAGATGCTGCCCAAGGGAGGGGAGGAGGCATCGATGGAGAGGGCCCTGTTCGAATACCTGAGCAAGGTCGATCAGTTCTCCGAGCTCATGCGCAGGAACAAGGAGATGCAGCGCATCATCGACCTCATGGGCAAGCTGGACGTCGAGTACGGCGGTGCGAGCAGGGAGACCCGCAGCTTCGCCACCTCGGAAGCGTACGACATCGGTCCTTCCAAGGACGTGCAGCACGTCGTTCCCGTGGAGCTGCTGAAGCTCAAGGTGCCCATACTGCGGACGCTGTTCCTGTCGCAGATGCTGGAAGGTCAGCTGCTCACCTATCGGCTGCGAGGTCTGGACTGGAGCCAGGAGCCGGAGCCCGAGAGGCGCGGCCCGGTGATCGCCCTCATCGACGCCTCGGGCTCCATGAGCGGCGAGCCGGAGCTGATAGCCAAGGCGTTCATCCTGATGCTGGCGAGGCGCATGGAGCGTGAGGGCAGGGATGTCAAGGTCATCCTCTTCGCGGCCGAGGATTGGAAGCTGGAGCTCAACCTGGCGGACAAGAAGATGGCGGCCAAGAGCTTGCTGGACACGGTGTGCCGGCACTTCGAGGGGAACACCGACTTCAACTCCGCCCTGCGCACCGGACTGGAGGTGCTGAGCGACAAGGACTATCGCGGGGCGGACGTTCTGTTCTTCACCGATGGGGAATCGAAGGTCACCGACGAGGACCTGGTCAAGGAATGGAAGGACCTGCGCAGGCGGACTGGCTCCCGCATCTTCACGCTCATCGTGGGCTCCGACCAGGCGGGAGGGCTGGAGGAGCTGTCCGACCAGACGTGGATACTCCCCACTAGCACCTGGGACGTGGAGGGCAGCCCTTCCAACCTCATACGCATCATCGCCGAGGGATGATCCCTACGTGGCGCATCAGGCGCGAGGCTCCCTCTATCAGGTCGATCACCGCCACCAGGCTCTCCTCCCATGTGGGATGGGCCTCCCACCGTCGACGGGCCGCCTGGCCCATGGCCTCGAGCAGGGCGCCGTCGGTAAGGGCGCGAAGGTGGCGGGCCACCGACCTCGGGTCTTCGGGAGGGACGAGGAACCCATCGCGGCCGTGGGTCACCAGCTCCCCTGCCCCTCCTTCCCGGCCGGCGATGACCGGAATGCCGAAGCCCATGGCCTCGAGCAGGGCTATGCCGAACCCTTCGTACCGTGAAGGCACCGCCAGCACGTCGGTCGTCCGATACAGCTCGCCCGTCCTCTCCGCCGGGACCGGGCCCAGGAAGCGCACCCGCTCGCGCAGCGTCGCGTCCATGAGGTCGTCCAGCGAACGGCGGAACCGCTCATCGGCCACGGCCCCCGCCACCTCCAGGCGGAACGGGACGTCCGCCAGGCCAGAGAGGGCCTCCAGCAGGACGTCGAGGCCCTTGACCGGGTGTATGTTCCCGACATGGAGGATGCGCAGCCCCCCTCCGCCTGGCTGGCGCGGACCGGGCGCCACATGGTCCCTGCCCGG
>LJKK01000172.1 GCA_001421185.1 Methanomassiliicoccales archaeon RumEn M1 | reverse complement strand
GGAGGGCGGCGGCGCTGTACGCCGCCAAGGCCATCCGGGCGCTGGAGCCGGATGACAAGTCCAAGGTTGACCGCGAAAGGGAATGGCAGTACCGACGATTGGTCCAGCTCACCGCGGAGCGGGGCGACGCCGAGGTGGTGGGGTTGTTCAGGGCCTAGGCCGCGAGGACCTTCCGGGCCTGGTCCACGACCTGGTCGGTCAGCTCCGGCGCGGCCCCCAAGTAGGCGGTCGGGTCCATGGCCGCATCGAGCTCCTCCCCGGACATCAGTGCCATGACCTCCTGGTTCTGGTTCAGCGCGGTCCTCAGGTCCATTCCCTTCTCCTCGGCCAGGATGGCCGCCTGACGCACCAGCTCGTGCGCTTCCTGCCTCCCCATGCCCTTGGACGCCAGGGCCAGGAGGACCGATTCCGCCATGATGAAGCCTCCCGCCGAGCGGATGTTGTGGAGCATCCTCTCCTGGTTCACGACCAGGTCCCTGAGGACGGTGGTCATCTTGTGGAGGATGTCGTCCGTGAGGACCGCGACGTGGGGGATGATGAAACGCTCGGCCGAGGAGTTGCTCAGGTCCCTCTCGTGCCACAGCACCATCGACTCCATCTGGGGCGTCAGGTATGAGCGGACCACGCGGGCGAGGCCCGATACGTTCTCGGACAGCATGGGGTTCTTCTTCTGCGCCATGGTGGACGAGCCGACCTGCTTGCGGGCGTCGAACGCCTCCTGCACCTCCCCGATCTCCGAGCGCTGCAGGTTCCTGATCTCGGTGGCATACCTCTCGCACGAGGTGACGATCAGGCTGAGAACGAAGACCATCTCGGCATAGCGGTCGCGGCAGACGAGCTGGGTGGCCGCCTCCTCATGCCTGAGGCCAAGGTCCTTCATCACCGCCTCCTGCACCTGGAAGAACTTGGGACCGAAGCCCGCCCCGGTGCCAATTGCCCCGGACATCTTCCCGACGCACAGGCGCTGGCGCATCTCCCTCACCCTCTCCTTGTGGCGCAGCATCTCTGACAGGTAACCGGCCAGCTTGAAGCCGAAGGTGGTGGGGATGGCGAACTGCCCGTGGGTCCGCCCCATCATGGGCGTCGCCCGATACCGGGACGCCTGGTCGGCCAGGACGGAGATCATCTCGTCCAGGTCGCGCTCGATGATGTCGACCATGGTCTTGAACTGGAGCGCCAGGGCGGTGTCGACGATATCGTTGGACGTGGCTCCCAGATGGACATACCGGCCGGCCTCGCCCGACACCTCGGACAGCGCCTTCACCATGGACATGATGTCGTGCCGGGTCTCCGCCTCGATCTCCCTGACCCTCTCGGGGGTCACGTGCTCCAGGGTGGCCTTGCGGGTGATCTCCTCGGCCGCCTGGGCCGGTATGTTACCCACCGCCGCATGGGCCTGGCCAGGGCTGCCTCCACCTGAAGCTTGGTGCGGAGATTGTTCTCCTCGGAGAACACGGCCTTCATCTCGCTGCGTCCGTAGCGGTAGTCAAGGGGACAGATCAGCATGCCAATCGCCCATCGCTAAAGCAGGCGAATTTATAATATTATGCTGAGCCACTTTCTATCATATCGGACCTACCGTAACGAAAGGGGTTTATACCTTAACGGTAAATATTGAGATATCCATATAAACTGAGGTCGTTAAAATGGAAATGCCCGCTCCCGAGTATGGCAGGGGGAAAGTGCCCCCCATCCTGTTAGAGTTCATGCGCGCCCCGGGAGGCCATTCCCTGGTGGTGAAAGGGGACGCAGGGACCGGAAAGACCACCTTGGCCTTGCAGACCATCGAGGAGATGGGGGAGGAGCAGCCTGACTATTATCTATCCACCCGGGTCTCGGACGAGGCCCTGTTCCATCAGTTCCCATGGTACGTGAGCAGAAGATGAGGGATAACGTCCTGAAGGCCGGCAAGACCTTCCTGCAACGCACCAAGGAAGGCCTGGTCGGGGAAGGGGGCAACCCCAAGGCGACGGTGGCGGCCGCTCGGGAGCTGCTGCAGGCCATGCACCGCTCGGACGATTCTCCGGTGGTGGTGCGCACCGAGCTGCACAAGCTGGAGGGGCAGATCGAGGCGGGCGAGATTTCCGAGGAAGGCGAGGAGGGGTTCATGGGCAACATCGACGAGGGGGAGATCACCTTCGACCTCGGCATGATGCTGCCCGAGCTCGAGGTCGCCTACGACATCGTGGAGACCAACCTGCCCAAGAAGACGCTGATCGTGGTGGACTCGATCGACGCCCTGTCCGAACGGTACGGCATAAAGGCCCAGAGGCTCGTCAATACGTTGCAGAAGGACCTGGTCGAGAACAGCTCCACCAACATCGTGTACACGCTCGAGACCTCGGGAAAGACGGACATGGACTATCTCGGGGACGGCGTCATCCAGATGCTGTCGGAGGACCGCGATGGCCGGAGGGTGAGGAAGCTGTCCATCGAGAAGCTCAGGGGCCAGCCGGTCGAACGGTGGAAGTACTATTTCACCTTGAGCGGCGGACGGATGAACGTGTTCGAGCCGACCTGGATCCGGATCCCGGAGCGCCTGCGGGAGATGCCCAGCCTTCCGGACGACGAGCGCACCATCTCCTCCGGCAACCCATCGATGGACGAGCACTTCGGACGCATACCCCGAGGGTCCCTGGTGCTATGGGAGTTCGGCCTGGACGTCCACCAGGACGTCGTCCGATGCCTGGAGCTGGCGGTCATGGCCGATGCCTGCGGAAGGGGCGCGGGGTGGCATGGCTTCCCACCTACGCCACCGACTACGGCCTGGTCGAGAGGCAGGTGCGCATGCTGACCGGCATGGAGAGGCTGCCGGCCCTGAGGATCCTGGACGTGCAGGGCGAGCTGGCCGGACAGTATGAGTCGGTGAAGACCATGGAGGGCACCGACGTCGCCCAGGACCTGCGGTGGTCGGAGATGAGATACATGATGGAGGCCGCCGGGGCCTCGGACCCATACCTCAGCATCCTGGGCTACGATGCCATGGAGGCCATCTACGGCAGCGGCGTCTTCCGGAGCTCGCTGGAGCACATCGACGCCATGCGTCGCGGGGGCCATGTGGTCATCGCCATAGCGTCCTCCCGGTCGGCGTCGCTCGACGCGCTGAGGCAGCAGGCCAAGCTGCACATCCGCTTCGAGGACATGGACGGCTGCGCCATGGCCGCGGGGATGAAGCCGAACACACCATACCTGTATCTGGACTTCGACCGGCCCGACGACCGTCTGCCCGTCCCGTCCCTGGTGCCGATGATCTGAGGAGGGTATTATAGTGGATGATATCGATAAGAAAAGCTCTTTAAAAGAGACGTCGATTCGACCGGCGATGGATGGGAGCGGCTCGCGCGAAGAGGAATTGTCACGGCTCATAGCAGACGACTATGCTGGCAAGATCCTCACCGCCACATACAAGAACCCCATGTCGGTGCAGCAGATCAGCCGTACCTGCAGCATCCCCATAGCGGTGGCGTATCGTCGGGTGGCCAAGATGGAGGAGTTCAACCTGATACGGTGCGTCGGCTACGAGGAAGTGTATCGGGGAAAGAAGGTCTCCTACTATCAATGCGCCGTGAACGTGGCCAAGGTGACGTTCTCCGCCGGAAGGTTCAACGTGGAAGTGGACCCCCTGCCTGAATCGGAGATGGTACATGTCGGCGAGCCATCCGCTGAACGGGCATGAACCCTCCTTTAATTCGTTCTTTATCCATAGAATCAGGTTCTGCGGTAAGTATTATATCGGCAGCGGATTTTCTCCCGTCTCAGAATCAGGGGTGGGAGCGATCAAACACTTAGCGAATCTGACAGGACATTGGCCATGGTCCATTCGGGCCGAGGAGGCACGATAGAATGGACATGTTGAAGACGTCCCAGCTCCTCACCGACGAATACTCGGTGAAGATCTTGACGGCCACCGTGCGGCAGGCACGCTCGGCGCAGGACATCGCGCACCGCTTCGGCATCCCCATCGCGGCCTGCTACCGACGGATCAAGGAGCTGGAAGCGGCTGGCCTCCTGGTGTGCCAGGAGAGGCGGCTGTCGCAGCAGGGCAAGCGGGTCTCCTATTACATCTCCATGCTGAAGAACGCCTACGTGTTCTTCGAGGATGGGCATCTCAGGGTGAAGTTCCAGCTGAAGACGGGCGGGGCCGATCGCTTCGGCACCGACTGGCACGAGGTCAAGTTGGAACCTTCGGACGATGACGGCCGGGAAGGCTGAAAATTTACCGACGGGCCAGATATTTTCTGCATCTGGCTCGTCGAAAAAGTTCGTCGCCAGAATCCAAAAGAAATATAAACGAGTGTCAGCATCTCCTTTTTCGCCAAGCGATTTTTAAGGCTTGCTATTGAGTGTGAACGTATATGACTGAACTGTTGGAGGAACTCGAACAGAAGCGTCAGTTGCATAATGTTGAAGCTGAGAAGCATCGCAGGATCCGCGACGAACTGAACGAGAAGACCCGTGAATGGGTGGAAAAGAGGGACGCCCTCAACGCCAAGGTGAGGGAGCTTGTCGATCAGGCCGCCAAACACCGCGAGGTTCGTGACGAGATGAACGCCAAGGTCCGGGAGGCCAAGGACAACCGTGACCACTGGAACAAGATCGTCAACGAGCTCAATGAGAAGGCCGGGAAGGTCAAGAAGGAGAACCTGCCCAAGAGCGGTCCGCCGATCTCCCGCCTGAAGAAGGACCTCAAGGCCCTGGAGTTCAAGCAGATGACCTCCGTCCTGTCCAAGGACAAGGAGCAGGAACTCATAGAGCAGATGGCCAGCATCCAGAACCAGATCAAGGAGAGGGAGAAGGCCTACGAGTCGAACGAAGAGGTCAAGACCGCGGTGAAGGAGCTTCGCGAAGCAAAGGAAAAGGCTGAGGCATATCACAGAGAGGTTTCCGAGTACGCTGAGAAGGCGCAGGCCGCTCACGACGCCATGATCGAGCTGTACGAGCAGGCCGATGCGGTCCGCAAGGAGGCCGATGCGGCGCAGGAAGCCTTTGTCGCTAACAAGATCCACGCCGACGAGGAGCATAGGGCCCATATCGAGAACATCCGCCAGGTGCACGATTACGATAAGATAATCAGTGGCATGAGGCAGAAGGCCCGTAAGGCCAAGAGGAAAGAGGACGAGACCTCCGCCAAGGAAGAGGCGGAGAAGATCTTCGACAGGTTCAAGGCCGGCGAGAAGCTGAGCACCGAGGACCTGATGGCCCTCCAGAAGTCTGGCTACCTCTGAAACCCCTTCCCCCTAAAACCCTTACCCATCTTTCTCCAATTATGTAGCAATATAATAAAATAAACGCCATCCATAATCTATAAATACATCAGAATGAATATTAGGATTGGGAAGCTTAGGCTAGTCGACAGAGTGCATCCCATCCCTTCTGACAGAGCTAGCCCTTCCCACTTTTCCTTTACTTCCGCCGTTCTTCACGCGTCGTTCAATAGTCATTTATTCATCGGGCTCCACATTTGGAACGATGAACCCGATCCGCTACGTCGACCAGATGGACCTGGCCGGAAAGCGCGTGCTCCTGAGGGTCGACCTGAACGTTCCGCTGCGCGACGGCGTGGTGGCCGACGATTCTCGCATCAATGCCATCCTCCCGACCGTTCAGTACATCTTGGACAGGGGAGGCATGCCCATACTGTGCTCGCACCTGGACCGCCCGGGCGGGAAGCGGGTGCCCGAGTACAGTCTGAGGCCTGTGAGCGTCCGCCTGTCAGAGCTAACGGGAAAGAAGGTCGATTTCGTGGACGAGTGCGTGGGCCCCAAGGCCGACCAGGCGGCGGCCTCCCTGACGAGCGGCTCGATGCTCGTGCTCGAGAACCTGAGGTTCGATCCCGGCGAGGAGGCCAACGACGACACGTTCGCCCGTTCCCTGGCGTCGCTGGCCGACGTGTACGTGGACGACGCGTTCGCCAACGCCCACCGGGCGCATGCGTCGAACGTAGGAGTGACGAAGTACTTCGAGGCCAAGGCCGGCGGCCTGCTGATGAAGAAGGAGCTCCAGGCGCTGGAGGGCGTCCTGGAGTCGCCTGACAGACCGCTTGTGGTGGCGATCGGAGGGGCCAAGGTGAGCAGCAAGATCGCCACCATTGAGCATCTGTCGGAGATCGCCGACCGACTGCTGCTGGGCGGGGCGATGGCCTTCCCCTTCCTGCGGGCCCAGGGCATCGACGTGGGCGATCATCGCGCCGACGGGGAGGCGGTCCAACGGGCCAAAAGGATGCTGGACCAGAGGCCCGATGCGCTGGTCCTTCCCCAGGACTTCGCCGTGGACGACGGCGGACGTAGGGAGGTCGACGTGGACGAACTGCCGAAGGACCAGAACGTCCTGGACATCGGTCCTCGCACCATCGACCGGTTCGCCTCGGAGCTGAAGGCGGCCGGCACCATCGTGTGGAACGGCCCCATGGGGAAGTTCGAGCAGGAGGGCTTTGAGGTGGGCACCAGGATGGTCGCGGAGGCCATCGCCAGGTCCCCGGCCTTCTCGCTGGTGGGCGGAGGGGACACCAACGCCGCCCTGGACCGGTTCGCGGCCAGGGGCGGTATCTCGTACGTATCGACCGGCGGGGGCGCCTTCCTGGAGATGCTCTCCGGACGCGAGCTGCCGGCCATCAAGGTATTGGCGCGGCAGACCATCAATGCCTGAAGGCCGCCGCCCGGGACGCCTTCTCCTTCGCCCGGGACAGTTCATCCGGCGAAGCGAGGTAGCGTCTTTCCTTGACGACATCGCCGTCCATCTCGTACACCAGCGGGATGCCGGTCGGGATGTTGACGCTGGCGATGTCCTCGTCGCTGATGCCGTCGAGATGCTTCACCAGCGCCCTCAGGCTGTTGCCATGGGCGGCCACCAGGACGTCGCCCCCTTCCCGTACGCGAGGGAGGATCTCGCCGAACCAGTACGGAAGGGTCCTCTGAAGCGTGTCCTTCAGCGACTCGGTCGATGGTAGCTCGTCGGGAAGCAGGCCGCGGTAGCGGGGATCGTGCGACGGGTGGCGCCGGTCCGATGCGTCGAGCGGGGGCGGCCGGACGTCGAACACCCGCCGCCATGCATGCACCTGCTCCGCCCCGTGCTCCTTGGCCATCTCCTCCTTGCTCAGGCCCTGCAATGCGCCGTAGTGCTTCTCGTTCAGTCTCCACGAGCGATGCAGCGGTACCCACATGAGGTCCATCACGTCCATGACGATCCACGCCGTGCGTATGGCGCGCTTGAGGACGGAGGTATAGGCCACGTCGAAGGCGAGCCCCTCGTCCCTCATTCGCTCCCCGGCATTCCTTGCCTCTTCCTTCCCGCCGTCGGAGAGATCGACGTCGGTCCAGCCAGTGAACCGTCCCGTCTCGTTCCACTCGCTGCGGCCGTGCCGTAGCAGGACGAGGAGCGTCAAGCCCCCGGGTCCCCCCGGAACAGCCTCATGCCCTCGCTGACCGAGGCCCCCTCGACCGTAATGGCATAGATGGCGTCGCAGAACCTGACCGCCTGCGCGAGCGGCTTCTGATGGATGTTGCGCCCGGTGGCGTTCCCCCCCGCGCCGGCCGCCAGCTGCTGGTGGAGCCTCTCGAGGAAGGCCTTCTCGTCCAGGCGGCTGCCCCCGGAGCATAGCACCCGGCTGCGGCCCGCCGCGCGGACCACCTCCTCGAAGCGCGCCATGGCCTCGTTCCCTGCGGGACAGTTCAGCTTGACGAAGTCGGCGCCCAGGCATGCGCCTGCCCCGGCCGCACCGGCGATCAGATGGGGGTCCTTCTCGTTGGGCACGGCCCTTCCCCGGGGGTACATCCATAGGATCGCCGTCAATCCCAGGCGATGAGCTCGATGCACGATCTGGGCGGCCTCGGTCAGCATGACCGCCTCGTGCTCGCTTCCCAGATATACGGTGTAACCGACGCCCACGATGTCGAGGTCGTTCTCGTCCCTCAGGGTCGCCACCTCGTCCACCGCCAACCACTGACGGCTGAGCGGTTCGGCCTGGAGAGGTTTGACCAGGTGGGTCTTGGAGTTCAACTTCACCACGTACGGGACGTCCCGATAATCGGCCGCGTACCTGGCTATGAGACCGAACTGGGTGGCGAACGCCCCTATCCTTCCGCGAGAGGCGATGCGGAACAGGTGCTCCGGGTCGCCGTCGTCCGGATGGATGCCCTCGCCATGGAAGTCATCGTTCAGATGCTCCATCTTCTGGTCCCCGGCGAACAGCATCAGCCGTCCCGATCCGCCGGTCATCCTGTCGTATCGTTCCTGAAAGGCCTTCCTCTGGTCCGGAGGCACGTCCAGAGGGACCGGTATGCGCTCTATTCCATTCATTCTATCCCTCCGTGAGGTCCCTGAACTTGATCCTGGGCACCATGGCCATGACGTCCTCCTTGCTGGCCCGCGCCGTGCCGGGCTTCATGGCCGTGGCCGTGCCGGCGGCGGTACCATGCACCAGGCAGTCCTTGAGGTCGAAACGATTGGCCAGACCGTAGATGAAGCCGGCAACGGCCGAATCGCCCAGTCCCACGTTGTTCACGGTCTCCACCTTGGGCGGGATGGCCAGATATCTCTTTCCATCGGCCACGGCCATCATTCCGTCGGCCCCCATGGACACCAATACCGTCCCTACGCCCTGGGAGCGCACCTCCTCGGCCGCCTGGATGAAGTCCTCCAGACTGTTCAGCTTCCTGCCCACCAGCTCGCTGATCTCATGGCGGTTGGGCTTGATGTAGTCCGGACAGGCCCTGATGCCGCAGCGCAGGTTCTCGCCATCGGCGTCCAGGAGGGTCGCCGCCCCCTTTCTCCTCATGATGGTGATGATGCGCCGGTAGGCGTCGGGATTGACCCCGCGAGGAAGGCTGCCGCCGATGGCCATCATGGTCGGGTCGGAGAGGTTCTCGATCTTGCGGAAGAGGGACCCAAGCTCATAGGGGTCGATCCTTGGCCCTTGGCCGTGAGCAACAGATGCCTGCCCTCGCCGGCCGTCTCGTTCACGATGATGTTGGTGCGCGTCTCGCCGGCCACCCTGACCATGTCGGTCTGGATGCCTTCGTACCCCAGCCGGAACTCCAGCTCCTCGCCTACGAAGCCTCCAACGAAGCCCAGGGCCACGTTGGGAACGCCCAGGCTGGTCAGTACCCGCGAGACGTCGATGCCCTTGCCCCCCGGGTACCGGCACTCCCTCCTCACCCTCGTGGTGGCGCGGAAGTCCATCCGCTCCACCCACATGGTGCGGTCGATGGCCGGATTGAGCGCCAAGGTGTAGATCATCACTTACCCCGTTCCTTGACGGTGACGGAGCTGCGCTCCATCTGCTCCTCGGTCTGCACCACTTTCAGGGTGACGCTCATTAGCGAGTCGGGATTGACCGATATCGAATCGATGCCTTCCCTCACCAAGAACTCGGCCACTTCAGGATAATCACTGGGCGCCTGCCCGCAGATCCCGCTATGACGACCGTTCCTTCGAGCTCCCTGAACGGACAGAGACATGGCCTTCAACACGCCCTCGTCCCTCTCGTCGAACTCCTTGGCCAGGATGTCGGAGTCGCGGTCGATCCCCAGCACCAGCTGGGTGAGGTCATTCGAGCCGATGGAGAAGCCGTCGAAGTATTGACTGAACTCGTCGATGAGCAGGAAATTGTTGGGGATCTCGCACATGATGAACAGCCGGAGACCGTTCTCTCCCCTCTCCAGGCCGTTGGCTCTCATCTCATCCACGACCTTCTTCGCTTCCTCCACCGTCCGGCAGAACGGTATCATGGGCACGACGTTCGTCAACCCCATCTCATCCCGGACCATGCGGATCGCCCGGCATTCCAGGCCGAAACCTTCACGATACTGGTCGGAGTAATAACGGGAAGCACCGCGGAAGCCCAACATCGGGTTATGCTCGTCAGGCTCGAAGAAGCGGCCGCCCAGCAGGGCCGCGTACTCATTGCTCTTCAGGTCGCTCATGCGCACCACCACGTCCTTAGGGTAGAACGCCGCGGCGATGGTGGCGATGCCGTGCGCCAGCGATTCGGTGAAGTACGTCTCGCCATCCGGATAAGCGGCCGTCAGCCGCTCGATCTCCATTGATTCCTGACCATCCTTTACGCTCTCCGGATGCAGCAACGCCATCGGGTGCACCCGGATGTAGCTGCCCATGATGAACTCCAGCCTGGCCAGGCCTACCCCGTCGTTCGGGATGAACGAATAGGAGAATGCTTCATCCGGGTTGCCGAGGTTCATCATCATCTCTGTTCGAGGCCTCTTCATACCGCTGAGATCGATGCGCTCGACGTGGAACGGAAGCTCTCCCTCGTAGACGAAGCCGTCATCGCCCTCGGCGCAGCTTACTGTTACCATCTCACCATCTTTTATCGATCTGGTGGCATCGACCGTTCCTACCACGGCTGGGATCCCCAGCTCGCGGCTTACGATGGCCGCATGCGAGGTCCTGCCGCCCTGGTCGGTGACGATGGCGGAAGCGATCTTCATGACCGGTTCCCAATCCGGGGTCGTACTGGTAGACACCAGGACCTCCCCAGGGCGGAACGTTGACAGCTTGCTCTTATCGGCAATGACCCGTACCTTTCCCGACGCTATCTTGTCGCCAACGCTCCGTCCCTTGCTCAGCACCTTGCTTCGAGACTCGAGGACGTAGTTCTCCAGGACATCCATGGCCCTCTGGGACTGCACCGTCTCCGGTCTCGATTGGACGATGAACAACTCTCCTGTCTCCCCGTCCTTGGCCCATTCGATGTCCATCGGCTCTGGGTGACCGGATCTCCTGGAATAGTGCTCCTCGATCTTGAGCGCTGAAGATGCGAGAGACAGGATCTCATCATCGGTCAGGCAGAACCTCAGGCGGTCGTTGTCAGGTACCACGACGTTCTCGGTCCGCTTGTCTCCACCTCCGCCATATATGAGCTTCTTCTCCTTGTCCCCCCTCTTCTTCCTGATTATCGCTCTCGACCCCTGGCGGAAGGTGGGCTTGAACACGTAGTACTCGTCCGGGTTCACCGCGCCCTGGACGATGTTCTCGCCGAGGCCGTAGGCAGCGGTGATGAAGACCACGTCACGGAACCCGGTCTCGGTGTCGAGGGTGAAGATGACCCCGCTGGAAGCCAGGTCGGAACGGACCATCTTCATGATCCCTATCGACAGCCCGATATCAAGCTGACCGAACCCCTTATCGATCCGGTAGGCGATGGCGCGGTCGGTGAACAGGGATGCAAAACAGCCGACGCAGGCCTCTCTGAGCGCATCATATCCGCGAACATTGAGGAACGTCTCCTGCTGTCCGGCGAACGAGGCGGTGGGAAGGTCCTCGGCCGTGGCCGAAGAGCGAACGGCAACATCGGTGTTCTCGCCGTATTGGTCGCACAGCCTATCGTACGCGTGGGCGATCTCGGCCCACAGGTCGTCAGGGATGCCAGCGTTATGGATCAGGTCGCGGACCTTCTTCCCGCGGGAAGCGAGGTCGGCAACGTCCCTCTTGTCCACCCCGTCCAAGGCCTTCCCCATCTCCTCCCGGATCCCGGTGGCTGATATCATGTGCCAATAGCCTTTCGCCGTCACCGTGAACCCGTTCGGGACCTTTACGCCCTCGCCGCTGAGCTCCCGGTACATCTCGCCTAGGGAGGCGTTCTTACCTCCCACCACGGGCACGTCGCCGATGCTTATGTCCTCGAACCAGCGTATGTATCTAGGATGTTTCTCGGTCCCTACCCCGGCCGTGCTCTGCTGCATTAGGGGCACCGTCCTAGATTCACGCTCTCGCTTGAGCCTTCATCCTGGTCTCCTTCTCGGGAAGCCCCTTCCGAGCGAGGAAGGCCACCGTATCGACCATACGGCATGCGAAACCGTACTCGTTGTCATACCATGCGAGCACCTTGACGGTCCGGTCGTTCAGCACCGTGGTCGACTCCGCGTCGATGATGGAGGAGTGGGGATCGCCTACGATATCGACCGATACCAGGGGGTCATCGCTGACACTGAGGATGCCTTTCATCCTCCCCTCGGCGGCCTCCCGGAAGGCAGAGTTGACCTGTTCCTCCGTAACGTCCTGGTTCAGATCGGCCGTGATGTCCGTCAGGGCGCCATCCGGTATCGGAGCCCTCACGGCCAGCGCGTGCATCTTGCCTTCCAGCTCCGGGATCGCCTTCAGCGTGGCCTTGGATGCACCGGTGGATGTCGGAACGAGCGACATGGCCGCTGCTCTGCCCCTGCGGATCTTCCGAGCCGGCGAATCGACCAGTTTTTGGCTCGCCGTATAGGCATGTATGGTCGTGGCCATTAGATGGTCGATCCCGAAGGAATCGTTCAACACCTTGGCGACCGGCGCCAGCGAGTTGGTGGTGCACGATGCGATCGAGATGACCTCATGCTTCGACCCGTCATACATATCCTCGTTCACGCCCAGCACCAGCGTGAGGTCGGCACTGTCGGACGGAGCGCTTATGATGACCTTGGAGGCGCCGGCCTTGATGTGTCCGGCCGCCTTGTCCCGGTCGCGGAACGCGCCGGTGCATTCCAATACGACGTCCACGCCAAGCTTCCCCCATGGGATGTTGGCCGGTTCGCTCTCCTTGAACATCTGTATCCTGGTCTCTCCAAGGCGGATGAAATCGTCCCCGTGCTCCACCTCGAACGGCGCTCTCCCATGCACGGAATCGTACTTGGTCAGATATGCGATGGTGTCGGCCGGGTAGAGGTCGTTGGCCGCGACCAGCTCGATGCCTTCGGGAGGGTTCGTCACAAATCGCCGGGCGATCATCCTTCCGATGCGTCCCATTCCATTGATTGCCATCCTGGTCATCCCATCATCTCCTGTGTGCGCTCCTTGGAAGGTCGTCATTAAAAGAGTTTGCCACCTAGCCGGTCTCGCCATTACCTCCCTGGACGGGCACTTGACCGGGCCTTTTCGAAAGGTCGTCGATGCTTACATTGGCCGGGGCTTGGTCGCAACGGCATATTCTGCCGGAACCCTGCCCTTGATGGTTCCAGTGCGGAACGACCGGATGATGTCGATGGAATGCTCGAGCATCCGGTCTACCGCTTCCGCTGTGAAGAACCCTATGTGCGGTGTGATGATCGCGCGTTCGGAATCGATCAGCGGGCTGCTGCCGGGATCTGACTCGTCGGCGATGACGTCAACGCCGGCGGCTCTCAGATGGCCACTGTCAAGCGATTCCCTCAACGCATCCTCATCCACGATGGGGCCTCGAGCGGCGTTGATCAGTATGCTGCCCGGCTTCATCTTCTGCAGCGCGTCCCTGCCGATGAGGCCCCTGGTATCATCGGTGAGCGGTAGATGGATCGTGACAAAATCGCTCGACCCTAGCACTTCCTCGAGCGGACGGTACGAGAAGGCATATTCCTGTGCCAGTGCCTCGTTGGGATACATGTCGAGGCCACCACGCTCATCCCGAACCCACGGGCGATGCCTATGACCTCCGAACCGATCCTGCCGGTCCCTAGGACGCCAAGCACCTTGTCGCGCAGTTCCACGCCACGGAACGGATGAAAATCGAACCGCTTGTCCTCCTTGACCGAGCGATCGGCCTCCACCAGGTTCCTGGCGCAAGCAAGCATCAAGCAGAACGTGTGTTCCGCCACGACATGGGGCCCATACTCGGCCACGTGCGTCACCACGATCCCCTTCTCAAGAGCATGCTCGACGTCGATATGATCGAAGCCGACGCTCCGAGTATTGATCATCCTGAGGCCAGGAAGCGAGTCGATGACGTTCATGTCGACCCGGGTCCGAATGAAGACCGAGAGGACCGACGTATCCTTGGCCTCACGTATCAGCTCATCCCCGTCGAGGGGGTCGTCGAACATAGCCAGTTCGTCATCCGGGAATGCATCCCGGATCTTGTCCTTTGCTCCCATTACCTCGGTGAACAGTATATTCATTGCTGCCATCCCTCCGAGCCCCAGGCCTGGCCAGGGCCGAGGGTTTTCGTTTGAGGGCGACGTTAATAATGGTTGTCGCGGGACGGACCCTATTGTTTAAGGTCGAACTCCAGTGTGGTGCCTGGCTCGAACACCTTGATGTCGTCCAGGTAGCCGACCCGTATCGGTTCGATCTCCTGGGGCTGGCTGATCAGCCGTAGCCGATGATGGTCGATGTCGACGTTGATCCAGTGGTGGCGATAGTCGATGTCGAAGCGCAGCCGCTTCAGCTCGGCCGGCAGCCGGGGATCAAAGCGGATGATGTCGCCTCTCGTTTCAAGGCCGGAGTAGCACCTCTGCACGATGTCCACCGTTCCGGCCATCGCGCCCAGATGTATGCCCTCATGAGTGGTGCCGCCCTGCGTGTCGGAGATGTCGCTCCTCAGTGCTTCCCGGAACAGGTCCCATGACGCTTCCCGGTTGATGCGGGACATCACCCATGCATGGACCACGCGGCTGAGCGTCGATCCATGCGAGGTCCGCCTCATGTAATAGTCCACCGTCTTCCTGATCGTGTCATCGTCCAGCTGGTAGCCGGCGCGATCAAAGACCTCTCTCAGCTCGTCGGCCGAGAAGAGATAGAAGAGCATCAGGGCATCGGCCTGTTTCGATACCTTGTAATTGTCAGGGCTGTCCCCCTCCGCCTTCAGTATGCGGTCCAGTCTGTGGATGTCACCGTACTTCTCCATGTACGCCTTCCAGTCCAGCTCCTTCAGTTCGTCGAAGCCGTCGAACTGACTGATGATCCCATCACCATGGAACGGGATGTACATCCGGCGGCTTATCTCGTCCCATCGGGACAGCTCCTCGTCGCTCAGCTGCAGGTCGGCCCATATGTCCCTACGATGGGCCAGGGGCAGCATGTTCACGGTGTCGAGCGTCCGCGCCAGGGCCCAGGCCGCCATGACGTTCGTGTAGGCATTATTGTTGATGCCCGGCGCCTCCGCGCCCGGATAGCGTTCGTGGAACTCATCCGGACCCATGACCCCCAGGATCTCGTACCGTTCCATCGAGGGGTTGTACTTGACCTTGCTGGCCCAGAAGCGGGCGATGTGCACTAGCATCTCGGCGCCATAGATGGCCATGAAGTCCTTGTCCCCCGAGACCTGGTAATAGTTCCACACGTTGTAGGCGATGTCCAGGCCGATGTGCCGCTCGAGGTCCGAATGGTCAGGGATCCACTCGCCCGAGACGGGGTTGAGGTGTAGCTTCTGCGCTTCCTCCCTTCCGTTGCTGCCGCTCTGCCAGGGATACATCGCCCCTTGGTAGCCGGCCTGATATGCCGCCCAGCGCGCCTCGGGCAGGCGGCGGAAACGGTACAGCAGCAAGGAACGAGTGACGTCAGGGATGCGCAGGTTCAGGAACGGGAAGATGAAGATGTCGTCCCACATGATCAGGCCGCGGTACGCCTCCCCGTGGAGGCCTCGGGGCGGCACTCCGGTGTCCAGGTCGATGGTGTTCATGGAGACCGTCTGCAGCAGGTGGTAGATGTGCAGATTGAGCACCTTGGCCATCATCCTCTGGTCCGTTTCCACGTGGATCTGGCATCGCTCCCACAGGGCGTCCCAGATGTCCTTGTGCTCCTTCAGCAGATAGTTGGTGTCGGGCACGCGCTCCACGTTCTTCACCGCCTCCAGCAGCGGTTCCGATATCGCCCGGTCCTTCGAAGTGTAGATGGTGCAGATCTTCTCGAGGCGGATCGGTAGGCCTTCCTTCACCGGTACCTTGAGGACCTGGCCGACATGATCGCTTCCCAGGATGTTCCTGCGATCGACATCCAACACTTCGCCGTTGGCCATGACCCGTGTTCGAGCCGCCTCGGCGATGCGAACCCGTGACTGGCTGGTCTCCGACTGTATCCATATAATGTCCTCGCCGGACACGCCGCTCTTCACGTTGATCAGGTGATGGTTGTTCAGTTGCCGGTATCGCTTGACCAGGGAGTTCTCCACCCTGCCGTCGATGGCCGACATGATCTCTATGTCCCCTGACCAGTTCTCCGGCGTGATCGTCGTGACGAACGCGCCGAAGTGCATATGCTCCATGCTGGCGAAGCGTTTCTGGCGTATGCAGGTCCTCCGTCCACGTTGGTCCGTGAACCTAAAGCTCCTGGTCAGGATGGCATTTCGTATGTCCAGTTCCTGCCTGTAATCATCGAGATCGGCCTCGTCGATATCGAACCAATCCCCTCCGTCGAAGCGGAACGTCAGGAAAAGCCAGTTGGGAACGTTGACGATGCTCTCGTTAACGATGGTACGGCCAGCGATGTCGCTCTCCAGCCGGTTGTAGATCCCAGCCACGTAGTTCCCGGGATAATGATACTTGCCTTCCCTCATCTCCGGCGCCGATGCTCTGCTGGCGAAGTAGCCGTTGCTGATCGTGCATAATGCCTCGCGCAACAGCTCGTCGCCCGGATCGTATCCCTCGTACGTCAGCACCCAGTCGTCCCTGGCCGATCTCCTCTCGAACAGGCTGGTCAGCCGCTCCAGGAACAGGGCCACCTCGTTGACGTCCTTCAGTGAATAACTGGCCGCCGACTCCCGGGGATGGTCGCTGACCACGACCGTCACGCCGGTATCGGCCAGCACGCGGAAGGCATCTTCGTCCGTCACATCATCGCCGATGAACAATGGCACCGTCCTCTCACCATTGGACCCCATCATCTCGAGAAGCGACTCCACCATCCTGCCCTTGTTCCAGTCGATGTTAGGCAGTAGCTCGAAGACCTTCTTTCCTCCAGCCTTCCTAAGGTCTGGATGCTCCGACGCCACCTTATCGAACAGCCTTTCCAGCCGAGGGACGTCCTTCTCCTCGACCCTCCGATAATGCATGGTGACGGCGAACTTCTTTCTCTCGACCCACGCCCCGGGGACCTGTTCGGCCACCGCTAGCAAGCCCTCTTCGGCCTTGGCGAGGGAAGGGAGGAACGGCTCGCCCTTTCCTCCCTGACGATAGGACCCCTCCGGCCCTAGGACCTCGAAGCCATGGCTCCCGACGTATGTCAACTGCTCCAATCCGACCATCTTTCTGACATTATCAAGGTCCCTTCCGCTCACGATGGATACCGTGCAGTGCTTCCCCAGCTCGCTGAGTATGTGGCGCATCCTATCGGACAGCGTGGCCATCGTCGGCTCGGCAACGATCGGCGTCAGGGTTCCATCGTAATCGAGGAATATTGCGGGTCTGCCGGCCGTCAGCGAGCGGAATATCCTGTCCGAGTTGGCCATGGCCGAGGGCAACCATGCCTCGGCCCTTCGCTCGCCTTCGACAACCAGTTCGGACAGGTCCCGGACCACTATGTCAGCACCGTGAGCCCTGAGCTCGTTGGCTTGATCTCCGCGGTCGACCCCGATGACCGTGGCGAATCCTCCGGCACTGCCCGCCTCCACGCCGGCCAGGGCATCCTCTATCACGACCGCTCGATCGGCCGAGACCCCCAGCCGTCGCGCCGCCTCCAGGATTATGTCCGGGGACGGTTTGCCCTTGAGGCCCAGCTCACGGGCGTCGTTGCCGTCCACCACCACCTCGAACAGGTCCCTCAGACCAGAGCTTTCCAGGACCTTGTCCGCGTTCTTGCTCGCCGTGAACAACGCCATGCGGTAGCCTCGTGAGCGCATGTCCTTGACGAAGCTGACCGTCGTCGGATAAGGCTCCGCTCCGTACCGAACAAGGTATTCGACGAAGTACTCGTTCTTCCTGTTCCCTATGCCGTGGACCGTCTGTCGGTCCGGAGGGTCGTCCGGCTCTCCATAAGGCAACGATATACCACGTGATGCCAAGAAGGAGGCGGCGCCCTCGTATCGTGGTTTCCCATCCACGAAACGCAAGTAATCGGAAGACTCATCGAACGGCGCATAGCTCTCGCCCGAACGTGAGCGCTCCTGGAGCAGCTCGTCGAATGCGCGTTTCCACGCCGCCGCATGCACTCGGGCGGTGTTGGTCACCACCCCATCCATGTCCAAAATGAACGCGTCGATGCCTTCCAGGTCCAATCGGGACCTTACGGGCACGGTGTCCCTCACGACTGTAACCGATGTGCTCATGTACCCTTCGCCCGGTTACTATCCTGGGCATCAGCATAATCTAATTTTCCCTTGTTAGAGAACAATCTGACATTCGACCGAGCCGGGGCCGTGTCGGGATGCTGACCGTTCGTGGCCCGAAACCAGCATGGACAGGCTGTCTTAGGGCTCCGACCCCGATGACAGGCCTCGCGAGACGATGCCCCTACGGATCAGCACGTTGTACAGCCTGACCTTGAGGAAGTCGGTCACGAAGAGCGCGATGAAGCTCTCCACCCAGATGAAGCCGACATACACCAAGGGGAGCTGCGGCAACAGGATCCCGAAGGTCACAAGGACGGTCGCGGTCAGCTGGGTGAGCACGATCGCCCACAGCAGCTGCGGTGCCGGTCTTACGGACCAGAATGGGCCCTTGGTACGGGCGGCCAGCAGCACGAAGTGCCCGCCAACGGACAGCTTGAGGTATATCAGCGACTGCAGCGCCGGGGGCTCCAGATGGAACACCTCCAGCGCCAGGTACAGGACGATGAACGATATGACCACGCCGATCGCCCCCATGAACGTCGCCACCAGCAGGAGGGAGCGCATGTCCCATTTCTCCGGCTCCTTGGAATAATGGACATTGTCATAGGCGATCGTCAGCACTGGGAGGTCGTTCAGGAGCGCCAGCAGAATGATCATCAAGGCCGTTATCGGATATAGCTGAAAGATGAGGATCGATAATGTGATGAAGGCCAGCACCCGGATGGTCTCCGAGATGCGGTAGATCGAGTAGTTGATCATCCTCTGGAAGATCTTCCTGCTCTCCACCACGACATCGATAACGACGTCCAGGCCAGGCACCGTCAGGACGATGTCCGCCGCCGATTTGGCAGCGTCCGTCGCTCCCTCCACCGCAATGCCTGCATCCGCCTGCTTCAGCGCCGGGGCGTCATTGACGCCGTCGCCGGTCATGGCCACTATGTGGCCCTTTCCCTGGAGCAGCTTGACTATGCGGAACTTGTGCTCCGGGAACACCTCCGCGAAGCCGTCGGCCTTCTCCACGACATCGGAAGCGCGCTCGTCCGGCAGGTCGGCGAAGCTCTCGGACGAGATGATGTTCGTGCTCAGCCCTACCTCTTTGGCGATCTCCTGGGCGATGGCGGTATGGTCGCCGGTCACCATCTTGATGTCCAGTCCCATCCGCTTACCATTTTTATCGTTTCGGCCGAATCTTCCCTGGGTGGATCGTGCAGGCCGATCAGCCCCAGCATCTTCCACGCCCCGCCCTCCTGTCGAGCCACCCCCAGCGTCCTGGACCCGCGGGATGCCAGATCGTTAACGTCCGAACGCACCTTGTCGCCGATCCGGTCCTTTTCCTCGACCAGACCCAGTATCACCTGGGGAGCTCCTTTGGCCACACGGAACTCCTTGCCGTCCTGCGACACTCGGGCCTCGGTGCGTTTTATCACCGGGTCGAAGGGAACGAAATCGTTGACAACATATCGTTCACGCTCGCTCTTGACCGATCCGATCGAGCCGCTCCTTTGCAAAATGGCGTCATCGATGGGATCATTGTCCTCTGCCCGTGAGGCCAGGGCAGCGCTCAACAGCACTTGACCTTCGTCCACGCCGCCATACCCGATGACCTTGTCCACCGTCAGCTTGTTCTGTGTGATGGTCCCGGTCTTGTCGCTGCATAGGACGTCGACCCCGGCCATCTCCTCAATGGCCACCAGCTTGCTGACGATCGCTTCCTTCTTGGCCAAGGCGATCGCCCCTATGGCCATGGTGACCGACAGGACGGCCGGAAGAGCGACCGGTATCGAGGCGATCGTCAGTACCAGCGCGAACTGCAGTGTTTCAAGAAGGCTCTCCTGGCGGAGTATGGCGGCGATGAAGACCAGCGCGACCAGAATGGCGGCGATCACGATGAGGTAGTTCCCTATCCTCATGACGTTCCGTTGGAAATGCCCCACGCTCCGGGCCTCGCCGACCAGCTTAGTGGTCCTCCCAAAGTAGGTGTCGTGGCCAGTGGCGACCACCAGGGCGTCCATCTCGCCCTTTCTGACCAGAGAGCTGGAATAACCGATGTCGTTCTCCTTCTTCTCGACCGGCAGCGACTCTCCGGTCAGGGCGGACTGGTCGACCTCAAGGTACTCCCCCTTGAACAGCCTGACGTCTGCCGGGACTATATCGCCAAGGCGTACCCGGACGACGTCACCCGGCACGAGCTCGGCGGCCGTCGTCTTCTTCCATGTGCCATCGCGGAGCACGCGCGCCTCGGGCGCCAATCTCTTCTTAAGCATCTCGATGGCATTGCCGGCCTTCCTTTCCTGGTAGAAACCGACCAGAGCGTTGATGAGCAGAAGGGCCACGATGATGATGAACTCCTCCCAATGACCGACCGCTGCCGAAAGGACCATGGCGACCATGATCATCAACGGGATAGGGCCCCAGAAGTGGCGTAGGAACTCCACCGCCGGACTTCTCCTTCTCTCGGCCAGCTCGTTCCTGCCGTAGCGATCGAGCCGCTCCTTGGCCTCCTGATCGGATAGTCCCTTTTCACTACTGGACAGCCTGGTGAAAGCGTCCGCCGCCGATTCATCCTTCCGGTCCTCCTCGGAGGCGGGGCCAACATTTCCGCTGACGGCCTTCACCATATGAACCAAAGACCCTTCCTCCAGCAACCACTATTTATCAATCGCGTCCAGATGGGATGGGGCCGGAGGGCTCATGGCGGGGCGACATGATCTTTGCTCTTGGATGCGCAGTGGCCAGATGTGTCGATGCTGCTGAGCCACATTATTTAAATATCGGCCGAACCGAGGATTGGCCCTGGGCTGAAGCCGGAGGAGGACCATGGAACTTGAGCTAGGCCTTTATCAGGACAGGGTCGATGCCAGATTGGAGCGGTGGGACGGTACCGACCTCTTGACGAGACTGAAGCAAAAGGACCTCTCCCTTTGGCATACAAGAAGGGAAAAGGTGACCGACATGCTTGGATGGCTCACCCTGGGAAGGAGCATGCGGTCCCAGATGGATGACTTCCTTGACTTTGCCCAGCAGATATGTTCCTATGGCATCACGGAGGTCGTCCTCCTGGGGATGGGAGGTTCCAGCATGGCCCCCTGCGTGTTCCGTCGGACTTTCGGGGTGGCCGACGGGCATCCCAACCTGACGGTACTGGACAGCACTCATCCCGACGCGGTGAGGAGCGTGATCGAGCGCATCGAGCCGAGCACCACTCAGTTCATCGTCTCCAGCAAGTCCGGGGGGACCATCGAAACGCTGTCGATGTACCGGTACTTCTGGGAAGAGATGCGCTCCTCGGTCACGGACATAGGGAAGCATTTTGCGGCCATCACCGACCCGGGCACCCCGCTGGCCCAGCTCGCTGCCAAGAGATGTTTCCGTCGTACCTTCGAGGCGGACCCCGATGTCGGAGGCCGGTACTCCGCTCTGTCGGCCTTCGGCCTGGTCCCGGCGGCGCTGCTCGGCGTCGACGTGCGCTCGTTGCTCGAGAACGCGTTCGATGCATGGGAGAACGACGATGTTGGCAGCGTTCGCGGGCATGAGGGCCTCGTCATGGGGGCCGCTCTGGGCGAGCTCACGTCCGCAGGAAAGGACAAAGCGACCATACTTACATCGGCCTCGCTGCGGAGCTTTCCCGCCTGGGCCGAGCAGCTTTTGGCCGAGAGCACCGGCAAGGATGGGAAGGGGATCGTGCCCATAGCGGGCGAGCCGTGGTTGGAGCCGGACGCCTATGCGCCGGACAGGATGTTCATCGGGGTGACGCTGGATGGCGAAGAGAGTTCGATCTCGGAACGCCTGAGGGAGCTGGCCGAGATGGGGCATCCCGCGATGCACATGGTCCTGGAGAGCAAGATCGAGTTGGGACGCGCCATGTTCGAATGGGAGCTGGCGACCGCTACGGCCGCCATCGTGATGGGGATCGACCCGTTCGATCAGCCGGACGTGCAGGCCACCAAGGAGCTGGCCTGGGACTTCGTGTCGGCCAGAAGATCTCAGAGAGGACGAGACCAAGGGATGACGTTCTACCTGGACGAGCCGGACGAACTGAGGGCGGCGGCCGAGGAGTGGCTGGCCTTGGCCAGACCAGGCGACTACATCTCCATACAGGCCTACCTCGGATACGGTCCCGAGGTCCATGACGGGCTGAGGCGCCTTCAGGCCGACCTCCTGACCTCCACCGGCCTGGCCACCACCATGGGATATGGACCGCGGTTCCTGCACTCCACCGGGCAGCTGCATAAGGGGGGACCGAACACCGGACTGTTCCTACAGCTGGTCGATAGCAATGGATACGATATGCCTGTTCCCGGGACGGAGTATTCCTTCGGAGAGCTGACCAGGGCGGAGGCCATGGGCGACGCTATCGTCCTGAGGGACCGCGGAAGGCGCGTGCTGCGGATAGACCTGGGCGACGAAGGGGCGGAAGGGGTCGCAAGGCTGAGGGACATGTTCACCGTCATGTCCCAGGCCCGGACATCGAAGATAATGGTCTAGGGCCCGGACCGTTCACGCATGTCGACGGCCGTGCCTCGTTCGGTCATCACTGACGATGAGATGAGAGGGCACGTCCGAAGGATTGCAGCTCGCCCCTGGTCGCGGGGCCATATGGGGGCAATCTTTAAAACGCTCCGCCGCTCTCCGATACCCAGGTGCAACCATGGTTCTGGAAGGTCTCGGCCAGTCGCTCCGCGGCGTATTGAAGAAGATCGCAGGGGCGAGCCACATCGACGAAGCGCTGGTGAAGGAGATCACCCGGGACATCCAGCGCGCCCTGCTGCAAGCCGACGTGAACGTCAAGCTGGTGCTGGAGCTGACCAAGAACGTCGAGCGGAGGGCCCTCACCGAGAAGCCTCCGGCCGGAACGAGCCCCAAGGAGCATGTCATCAAGATCATCTACGGCGAGCTGATCGGCATCCTGGGACAGCCAAGGCCATTGCCGATAGGCAAGCAGACCATTATGATGGTCGGCCTCTACGGTCAAGGAAAGACGACCACCACGGGAAAGCTGGGCCGCTACTTCAACAAGAAAGGTCTGAAGGTCGGCGTCATCGCCGCCGACGTCTACAGGCCGGCCGCCTACGACCAGCTGAAGCAGATCGCCGAGAAGGTCAACATATCCATCTACGGCGAGCCGGGCGAGAAGGACGCCGCCAAGATCGTCGCCAACGGAATGAAGGAGTTCCAGTCCATGGAGGTCATCATCATCGACACCTCCGGACGGCACTCCCTGGAATCGGACCTCATCGACGAGCTGAAGCGCATCGCCGACGTGGCCCGGCCGGATGAGAGGGTCCTCGTCCTTGACGCCTCGGTGGGTCAACAGGCCGGCCCCCAGGCCAAGGCGTTCCACGACGCGGTGGGCGTTACGTCGGTCATCATCACCAAGATGGACGGCACCGCCAAGGGCGGCGGGGCGCTCAGCGCGGTGGCCCAGACGAACGCCTCGATCGTGTTCATAGGCACCGGCGAGCACCTGGTCGATCTGGAGCCTTTCGATCCAACGAGGTTCATCTCCCGGCTGCTGGGCATGGGCGACCTGCAGACCCTGCTGGAAGCGGCCAAGGAGAACATCTCCGAGGAGCAGGCCGAGGAGACGGTCAAGAAGATGATGTCCGGACGCTTCACCCTCCACGAGATGTACTCCCAGATGGAGATGCTCACCTCCATGGGGCCGCTGCAGAAGATCATGAGCATGATCCCCGGGATCGGGAGCATGCAGGACAAGATGGACATTGAGGGCTCCCAGGAGAAGCTGCGCAAGTTCAAGATCATCATGGACTCTATGACCGACGAGGAGATGGAGGACCCCAAGCTCATCAAGTCGTCGCGGGTGAACCGCATCGCGCGGGGCGCAGGCGTCGAGGGCAAGGACGTCCGCGAGCTTCTGCGGCAGTTCAACATGTCCAAGAAGGCCGTCAAGGGATTCATGGGCAACCGCAAGCTGCGCAAGCAGCTGTTGAAGCAGATGTCCTCCGAGGACATGGCCGCCTTCAAGGATCAGGTGAACCAGTGAGGCGGTTCGTGGTGATCGGCCACAAGGCCGTCACGTCGGGCGACTTCAAGCTGGACGACCTGGCCGGTTCGGCCGGGCGCCTGGACATCCTGCTGAGATGCGTCAACTCCACGTTCTTCCTCTCGCACGGCATCCGCAAGGACGCCGAGATCTACCTGGTGCTGCAGGGCGAGCCCCGGCCGCCCCTGACAGTGAGGTTCAGCGGCGCCGAGATCAGGTACCTCAACCCCGACGAGCGCTCCACCGGCGCGCTGGTCCGGAACGCCCTGCTCAAGGCGGACGAGGGCGAGGTCAGGAGTTCCCCCGGAGTGTACATCTCTAGGCGCTCCTTCGCCGAGGTCGTCGCCGATCTGGCCTCCAAGAGCGAGCTGGTGTACCTCAAGGAGGACGGCGAGGATGTCCGCGAGAAGAACTTCGCCGAGGATGTGACGTTCGTCCTGTCGGACCATCACGATCTCACCCCTGAAGAGGAGGCGACGGTCCTTTCCCACGCCCCCTCGGTCATAAAGCTCGGTCCGCACTCGTACCACGCGGACCACTGCATCGTCATCATGAACGCCGAGCTCGACCGCCGTTCCGGTTGACGCTGGACGCCCCGGGCAACCCTTTTAACCTCGACTGCCGATGGAGTCGCCATGACCGAGAAGATCCCTCAGCACCGCCACTGCGCCAATTGTAAGCGGGCGTTCGTGGGCGAGGGGCGGTATTGCTCCGAGGAATGCGGGACCACCTCAACTGCCGATCTGAAGAAGCGGAAGAGACAGCTGATCTTCCTGTATGTCGTCAGCGTCCTGGTGCTGATCGCCGCCCTGGTGGCCGTGAACCTATGAAGGTCGGGGTGGGAGGGACCTTCAACGTGCTCCATCGGGGCCACCGGGCCCTGCTGGACAAGGCCTCGAGATAGGTGATGCGGTCATCATCGGCATCACCTCGGACCGCTTCGCCTCGGCGGGCCGGGAACGCCTTCTGCCGCTCGAGCAGCGAAGGGCGGAGCTGGAAGCGTACCTCAAGGCTCGGGGAGGGAACTGGACGTTAACGGTCATCGACGACGAGGCGGGCGGCACCAACGACCGCACCGACGTCGCCGCCCTAGTGGTGTCGCCGGAAACGCGCCCCCGCGCCGAGGAGATCAATCGAAGAAGGGCCTCCAAGGGCCTCTCGCCTCTGCTGCTGGTGACGGTGCCGCACATCCTGGCCGAGGACGGCATGCCCATCAGTGCGACGCGTATCCTATCGGGCGACATGGACCGCGAGGGGCACATTCTCCGCCCCATCCGCGTCATGGTGGGCTCGGACAACCCGGTCAAGGTGGAGGCGGTGCGCAACGTGCTCTCGAAGATCTTTCCCTCCCTCGAGGTCGGCTCCATGCCAGTGGCGACGTCCATCGGCGAACAGCCCTTCGGCGAGCAGACGAGGCAGGGGGCGATCGAGAGGGCGAGGATGGCCTTGGGCGATGCGGACTTCGGCGTAGGCCTGGAGGCGGGCGTGTTCGAGCTGGCCGACGGGATGTACGACGTGCAGTACTGCGCCGTGGTGGACAAGGGCGGGCAGGCGACGCTGGGCCACGGCTCCGGCTTCAGGTACCCGCCCGAGGTGGCCCGGCGCGTCCGCGAGGGCAAGAGCGTGGGCCGGGCGTTCGAGGAGCTGTATGGCGAGGAGGGCCTGGGCCGTCGGGAGGGCGCCATCGGCCTGTTGACCAACGGGCTGCTGGACCGCACCACGCTGTCCGAGCAGGCGGTGATGGCGGCCATGGTGCCCCGCATCCGCCAGGAGCTGTACCGCTAGCCTGAGACCCTTTCTACGGGATACTCCGCCTACGGATGGTATTCCTTGATGGCCTCGGCCATGCGCAGCAGCCGTTCCTGCACCAGGTGGTTGATCGTCCCCTCTGGATAATGCCCGTCGGAATTGCGGGTGCCGGCCTCCACGCCGGTCAGGACCTCGATGCCCTCATCGATCGTGGCCACCGGCCAGATGTGGAACCAGCCCTCGCGGATGGCCTCCACCACCTCCTCCTTCAGCATGAGGTTGCGGACGTTGCTCTGGGGAATCATGACGCCCTGCTCTCCCGTGATGCCGATGATCTTGCACACCTCGAAGTAGCCCTCGATCTTCTCGTTCACCCCTCCGATGGCCTGCACCTCGCCCCATTGGTTGACCGAACCGGTGACGGCGATGTACTGCTTGATCGGGACCTCCGACAGCGCCGACAGCAGGGCGTACAGCTCGGTGCTGGACGCCGAGTCGCCGTCCACGCCCGAGTATGATTGCTCGAACACCAGCCTGGCCGACAGGCTGAGCGGCACGTCGACCGCGTAGCGGGCGTTCAGCAGGCCGCTGATGATCAGCACCCCCTTGGTGTGCGACGTGCCGGACAGCTGGGCCTGGCGCTCGATGTCGATGATGCCTTCCCGTCCCACACCGACCGTGGCCGTTATGCGGGACGGACGGCCGAAGGCGTAGTCCCCGGTGGACAGCACGGCGAGGCCGTTGACCTGCCCCTTCTTGCGTCCGGCGACATCGATGAGGACGGTGCCGTCGCCGATCATCTCCACCATCTTCTCCTGTATCATGTTGGAGCGGTAGACCTTCTCCTCGATGGCCCGCCTGATATGGACGCCGTCCAGCACGTTCGAGCCGTCCATGGCCGCGTAGTGATTGGCCTCCCGGATGACATCGGCCACCTGGGCGAACTGGGTGGTCAGCTTGTTCTGGTCCCCCGCGATGCGTGAGGAGTGCTCGACCAGCGCGGACAGGGCGCTGGGGTCGAGGTCGAACAGGCCCTCGCGGCGGCAGAGGCCGCACACGAACGAGGCGAACAGCCCCAGGTTCTCCTCGGTCCGCTCCATGGTGGTATCGAACTCCGCCTTCACCTTGAACAGCTCCCTGAAATCAGGGTCCAGGCCATGCAGGATCTGGTACACCTGCGGGGAGCCCAGGATGATGACCTTCCCGTCGAACGGTATGGGCTCCGGCCGCAGGGTCTTGGTCACCATGTACCCCATCCTCGCCGCCGGGTCCTCCATCTCCAGCTTGCCCGAGGATATCATCTGCTTGAGCCCTTCCCATGCCAGAGGGTCGCGGAACATCTGCTCCGCCGGTATGACCAGGAAGCCGCCGTTGGCCTTGTGCGCCGTCCCGGCGCGGATCATGGTGTAGTCGGTGATGAGCGCCCCCATGCGCGACTCCCTCTCGGCGTAGCCGAACAGGCGGATGTACGTCGGGTTCAGCTCGATCTCCGCCGGCGCCCCCTTGGTCTGGGAGTTGTCGACCACGAGGTTCACGTGATAGTTCCTGGTGGGATCGATCGGGATGTCCTTCGGCGGGGCCAGGAAGAGGGGCAGCGACTCGAGGATGTCGTTCTCCACCTCATCGATGTAGGTGTCCACCTCGTCGATGCCCTCGAACTGCTCCCTCATCTCGTCCAGGTAGGGCGAGATGGCGAAGCGGGCCACCTCCTTGTTCAGGTCGGCGATCTCCTTGTCGGCCCGCTTGGCGATGTCGCGCAGCGGCCGGAAGGCGTCGCCTATCCTTTCGTTCACGGCCTCCCGGGCCTTGTTGATCTGCTGCTGCAGCGCCTCCGGCAGCTCCAGGAACTCCTGGTCGGTGAGCGGCTTCCCCTCCACCAGCGGGACCAGGGCGAAGCCGGCCGCCGTCTGCTGGATGGCGAAGCTGGCGTCCTTGGCTATGCGGTTGATGCTGGTGATGATGTCGTTCCGCTCGCGGTTGACGGCCTGCAGCACGGCATCCCGGCGCTTGGAGTAGTCCTCGCTCTCGAACGCCTCCCTCAGCGCCACCGGCACATGGCCGACGAACTCCTCCATGGCCTTCTTCAGGTCCATCCCCTTGCCGGGAGGCATCCGTATGGCGTTGGGCCGGGAGGAGTCCTTGAAGTTGTTTACGTAGCACCAGTCCGATGGAGTGGGCCGCTTGGCGGCCAGCTCTCTCACGAAATCGATGATGGCGGTCTTGCGGCCCGTGCCCGGCAATCCGGACACGAAGACGTTGAAGCCCTTCTTGTCTATGTTGAGACCGAACTGAAGCGCCCGCACCGCCCGGTCCTGGCCGATGATCTGCTCCAGCGGCGTGAGCTCGGCGGTGGTCTTGCAGTCAAAAGCGATCTCCGGGCATGTCCTCCGTGCCTGCTCGGCGCTCAGCTCCTCGATCGTCATCGCCTGTCGTATTGGTCCGAGAAAATATCATCTTATCGTGCCGGAGGGGCCATGGACCTCGTGATGTAGATGAGCCATGGGATCTCCGCGCTCATCAGTACCGCGGCCGGCACCGCGGCCGCCGGTCCCAGCAGCACCATGGACATGGCCGCTGCCATGCCGGTGTTCTTGTAGGTGGCGAACAACAGCTCCGGCACCCTTTGCTCTCGGGCCACCCCGCACCGGCGCGCCACCACGTCATATGCGATGCCGACCCCGAAGGTCCGGGCCAAGGCCACGATCAGCAGGGAGATGAGCACGAGCGGTTCGCCCAGGAAACGCCCCGGTTCGTACCCACCACCGTTATGACCAGGGCCGCGAATGCGATGTTGATGATGATATGCCTCGTCTCATCCTTCATGTTCAGCGGGCGGAGGAACCTCGAGATGACCGTGGGGAGGAGGATCAGCACGGCCACGTACCACAGCACCGTGGTCGGGCTCACGGCCTGCCCGAGGAAGAGGAGAGTGATCAGCGGCGTTAGAAGGAGGGCGACCATATACAACGCGGCCGACGACACCAGCGTCGCTTCCAATCGTCCGCGGAGCATGTAGGTGAAGGGAATGACCGAAACGGCCGACGGAACGGCCGCCACCATGATCCACCCGTCCCTCAGGTCGCCCTGGAACAGGTGCGCCAGCGCGATCGTCACGCCCGAGCTGACGACGAACGAGAGAACGAACGCCCGAAACATCGCCCCACGATGCGCCCTCACATCCAGCCCGCGGAACTGCAGGCTGATGAGGGAGAGCGACATCATGATGCCCAGCGACAGTAGGGAGATGTTGGAGTTCTTTACCCCCAGGACCTCGGGGAATCCGCCGAACAGGACCGCCACCACGAACGCCGCAGCGAGCATGAACGTGTTATTGGCCAACAGTCGACGGAGCTTCACGACACTGGAACACCTTTTCAGATTTTATCCTTCCGGGAATGACAAATAGGCCATGGCCCACTAGTATCAAGCGAATGCTCGGCCGGTTCCCGTACTTCATAGTCAATCCTCGGGCAGGGGTGGGCACTGGCCGCTATGCCATGCTCAAGGTCGAGGAGATCGTCCGCGGCGGCATAGGGGAGATGAAGGTGCTCCGCCGGGGCGAGGACATCGCGGAGGCGGTGGAGCAGGCGCTGTATCAAGGGGCCACCGACATCATCGCCGTGGGCGGGGACGGCACGGTGGGCGGGGTGGCAGGCATGCTGGCCGGGGAGGAGGCCAGGTTCGGCATCGTGCCGGCTGGCACCGCCAACATGTTCGCCCGCGAGCTGGGGCTTCCGCTCGCCATAGTCGATTCCCTGGACCTCATCATGGGGAAGCACGACGTCCGGCGCATCGACGTCATGGACGTGAACGGCAGAAGGTTCATACACCAGGTGGTGCTGGGCGCTAGCTCCGAGGCCCTTAGCAAGGTGACGGCCATGGAGAAGCGGCTGTTCAGGCGATCGGTGTACGCGCTCATGGGCCTCCGGATGTTCCGCGACTTCCAGCCAATGAGGGTGAATGCCCGGATCGATGGTCATGAGGCCACGGCTGGTCATCGCAGATACTCGTGGCCAACGCCGGCATCCTGGGCATCCATCCCCTGCGCCTCGGGCCTGACATCAGGGTCGACGACGGGGCGGTGGACGTGGTGTTCATGCGCGGCCAGAGCAGAACGAGCTTCATCCTGGCCGGGCTGCATCTGCTGGGAGGGAGGTACGATGGGGACCTTCTCGACTCCTACAAGGCCCGCAGTTCGGTCCTCATCGAGACGGAGCCGCGCACCATGATCAAGGCCGACGGGGAGTTCATAGGATACACTCCCTTGGAGCTCGAGGTCCTGCCGGCCGCGGTCAAGGTCATCGTCCCGTGCAAAGGATGATGAGCTGGAGAGGCGATAACGGTCGCATGGCGGGACCGTTCTGCAGCGGCTGCGGCGAGAGACTGAGGCGTGGGGCGAAGTTCTGCGACCGATGCGGACGGCCGGTGGACGCTTCCCAAGGTGTCCTGGGAGGCGAGATGTACCGCTCCACTTCCCTGGTGGTCGGCCAGCAAAGGATCATAGGCGCCCTGGGCATGACCATGATGGGCATCCTCATGATCCTGGTGGGCGCGGTCATCCCCGCCCCGGAAGGTTTTATGGGCGATGGGGCCAGGGCATTCAAGAGCATCGCCACCATCATGGGCCTGGTCGTGCTGGCGTTCTCCGCGGTGATATACTTCGCCAGCAAGAAGCATGCTGAACAGCAATGAGAAGGATCGAAGGATGGAGGCGCCGAGGGGGAGATTCGAACTCCCGAGTCCTTGCGGACACCAGCTCTCAAGGCTGGCGCGGTGATCCGGGCTTTGCTACCTCGGCCTGTGGCGGCCACGACCATCTATCCTTTTAACGATTTCGTCGCTTTCGTCAGGCGATACGCTCCAGTTTGCCTTCGGTGAGCGCATCGAGGTCCATCTCGAACACGGTTATGGGATGTCCAAGCTCGAAGGCCGTTATGACCGCCGGATGCAGCTCGCCGAAGGAGCCTATGTTGCGGCCGTCGACCAGGACCTCCGCCCCGCGGCCGTCGATGAAGCAGCCCAGGGAGGACGGCGCTATCTCGTACCGCACCGACAGGTCGCGCATGATGCCTTCCACCAGCGACTTGACCTCGGTGAACGAGGCGCGCGAGGTGATGGCGGCCGCCGCGATGTGCTTGGCGCGCTTGCAGCCCACCATGACGTCCCCTACCTCGAACAACCGCTGCGGCAGGTCGCGGTGCTTGTTGCGCCGCATCACCGCCAGGATGCTCGGGACCAGCGATACGCGGAGGCAGGTATGGTCCTCGCTTATGGGGTTGAGGATGTCGACCGTCTCGACCGGCTCGAGGTGCATCTTCTCGAACTGTTCCTCGGGCGAGGACAGCATGAGCGTGGTCACCTCCAGGTATCCATAGCCGACCATGAGCTGCCGGGCGGCGTCGGACGCCTTCTGGCGCGCCCCCAGCTCACCGAACGTTACCTCGGTCGGCAGGGTGGTGCCGAAGCTCTCATACCCGATGCCCTTGGCGATGTCTTCCATCACGTCCACCGGATGGATCAGGTCCAGGCGGGTGGCGGGCGCCAGGACGTGGATCTGTCGGCCCTCGACCTTAGCCTCGTATCCCATCTTCTCCAGGGCGACCGCAATCTTCGGACCGTCGAGGGACGTCCCAAGAAGCTTGTTGGCCTCGTCGATGCTGATGCTCCACTTCCTGGGGGCCAGGTCGGGCGTCACGAGGTCGTGCAGACCGGTGACGGTGACCGATCGGACCTTTCCCCCGCGCTCCGCCATGGCCGTGGCCACGATGTTCAGAGCGCCGGTTATGGCGTCCAGGTCGGTCCCGGTGACGTCGATGAACACCCGGGTGGTCTCCTCGGTGACGGTCGTCAAGGTGCCGTTGATGATGGGCGGGAACGATAGTACGTTTCCCTCGCTATCGACCAGCAGCGGATATCTGTCCTTCCCCTGCAGGATGTAGGCGTAATCCCTCCCCTTCTCGTGCTTCTCCAGTATCTCCTGGAGGTCCATCTCCTCGTCCTTGGCGAGGGGGACGAACGACACCGAGCGGGGGTCCACCGCCTTGAAGGTGAAGGGAGCCTTGATGCGCGCCATGTCATGGAGGCCGATCGACACCTTGGCGCGCTTCCTTCCCATGGTGAGGTGGAGCTTCTCCTGCAGCTCCATCATCGATCGGATGAGGTCGTCGGACATGACGATGTCCTCCACCACGCCGGCCACCATGTACGGCCGGACGTCCTTGACGGACGGGTCGATGTTCAGCACCACGTCGCTTGCCTCTACCTCGTAACGGGTCAGCCCCTTCTCGAAGCCCAGGAAGGACCTCAAGGCGCGGGCCGCGCCCTCCACGCTGTACAGGTCGGACCGGTCGGGAAAGAACTCGATGCTCAGCTCGCCCGTGGCGGGATCGCAGGAATGGATGTCCGCCCCGAGCTGGGGGACACGTTCCAGCAGCGTCTCCATGGGAACCTCGCGACCGATCAGTCCGACGAGGTCATCATAATCGAACGTGACGACTGGCATCGCGATGCGATGGGGCAGTTACTATTTTAAGTTACGAGATGGCGCGGCCATGCTGGCCTTTCGATCGATCAACCGTTCAGGCGTGTTCATTGCGCCACCGGTACGCGCTCTCCGCACCCGGGGCATCGCCCATCCCGAAGGTACACGCGGACCTCAGAGACCGAAGGGCAGAAGCGGCTGACCTCGCCGCCCTTGAAGCACACCTTGCCGGTCGATTCAGTCCCCTTGCGCTCGATCACCATGGACGAGCATCGGGGGCAGAACGTGTCCCGACGGGCGTCGGCCACGCCCCCGAAGTAGACGTAACGGGCACCGGCCTGGGCGGCCAGGGAGGCGGCCTGCCGCATGCGCTCCATGCTCTGCTCCGGCAGATGGGCGAGACGATGGAACGGCCTGAACCGGAAGAAGAAGATCGGGACGTCCGGGCCCATGGCATCCACGGCCCACCGGCTGAACCGTTCGGTCTCGTCCGGAGAGTCGTTCAGTCCTGGAACGAGGAGGTAGGTCAGCTCGACATGGACCCCCATCTCCTTGGCCAGGACGCACGAATCGAGCACCGGTCGCAGGCTCCCGCCGCAGGTCGAACGGTACGTCCGGTCCTCGAAGGCCTTGACGTCCACGTTCATGGCGTCGACGTAACGGAAAAGCTCCTCCGCGGGCTCCCTCCGGACGTAACCGTTGGTGTTCAGAACGGTGAACAGGCCGCGGGGCTTGGCCTCCTCGAAGGTGTCGATCACGAACTCGAACCATGTGATCGGCTCGTTGAACGTGAACGCGATGCCGTGCGCGCCTCGCTCCACGGCCTCGTTCACCACGCCCCGCGGGGTCACGTCGGTCCCGCCGGCGCGGGCCCGGACCAGCTCATGGTTCTGGCAGTTATCGCAGTCGAGGTTGCAGCCGAAGGTGCCGAAGGAGTGCACCAGCGTCCCAGGCCGGTAATGGAACAGAGGCTTCTTCTCGATCGGGTCGAGGCTGCGGACGCACGCCCTGCCGTAGGACGAGGCGATGAGCACGCCGCCCTCGTTCCTTCGGACGCCGCACAGGCCCGTCGAGCCGTCCGGCAGGGAACAATGGTGAGGGCATAGCTCACATTGCACGTTGCCCCCTTCCCGGTGCCACCACGACGCCGTCCTGCCGCTCATGCGTTCCTCACGAACGCCATGGATGATGAACGTCTCGCTCGTCCCCTCGACCGAAGGTGATGTTCACCGCCCCAGGCGGCTGTGGGCCGCTCCCAGCTGCCCGGCGGCCTGGGCGCACAGCGTCGACAGCTCGCCCGCCAGGACCGTGGCGCCGATGATCTCGGCCAGCTTGACGGCCTTTCCGTCGCCCAGGCACCCCATCATGGAGAGCGCCTCGGCCTGGGCGGGCAGCCTGGTACCTCCTCCCACCGTCCCCACCTCGATGCATGGCAATCGAACGGAGACGTAGAGGTCGCCATCGACCACCTCGGCGGTGGTCGTTCCCATGGACCCCTCGACCACCTGGGCCGGGTCCTGCCCGGTGGCGATGTATATTGCGGCCAGCATATTGGCCACATGGGCGTTGGACCCCAGAGACGCCGATAGGGCAGAGCCGATGTTGCACTTGCGATAGCAGGTCTCGGCCACGGCCTCGGGCGAGGTGTGCATCTTCTGCTCCAGCAGCTCCCGTGGCACGGTGACGTCCGCTAAGACGGTCTTCCCCCGGCCGCTGATGGCGTTCAGGGCGGACGGCTTCTTGTCCACGCATACGTTGCCCGAGACGGAGATGAGGGTCGTCCCGGTGCGCTTCTCGATCAGCCGGGCGGCGGCCTCGGAGGCGATGGTCGCCATGTTCATGCCCATGGCGTCCCCGGTGGAATAGGCTAACCGGAGGAAGAGGGAGCGTCCGACGATGTAGGGTGCGGCGCTGAGGAGCTTGCCGCGTCGGGTGGTGGCCTCCGCGGCCGCTTTCACCTCGTCAAAGTTGTCCTGGACCCATTGGGCCGTCTCAGCGGCATGGCGGACGTCCCTCGCCCTGAACACCGGCCCGCGGGTCATCTCGTCCTTGACGACCATGGCGGTGGCCCCTCCGGCCGCGGTGATGACCGAGGCGCCGCGGTTGACGGACGCGATCAATGCGCCCTCGGTGGTGGCCAGCGGCACTATGAACTCTCCGTCGGCCATGTCGCCGCGCACCCGCAATGGGCCGACGAAGCCCAGCGGTACGGGCATGGTGCCGATCATGTTCTCGACGTTCTTCTCGGCCAGCTGGGGATCGAAGGGGCATTCGGCGATGATGGGGAGCCTTGCTCCCGTGAGCTCCTCCACTGCACGCCGGCGCTCGTCCATGTCCTCCCTGGTCCTTCCGCGGTTCTTCAGCCCCTGGGTCATTTCCAGCAAAGGAAAGGCATGGTAGTAATTAACCTGTCCCATGTCATGGTGCCCGGGCGCCTTACGATGTTCTACGAGCCTTCGGCAGTTAGGCCGCAAGGCCCATAACCCATGGAGGTTGTTCCCACGGCGCACCATGAGCCTTGACCGTTGGATGTTCGACGCCCTGAACAGGGCGGGCTGCGGCCCCGCCATGGACCTGCTCATGGTGGGGGCATCGTTCATCGGACTCGTGTACATCGCCATCCTTGTCGTCCCGTTATTGTGGCATTGGGAGCGGCGAGAGCTGGCGTTCGATGCTGCGGTGCTCATCCTGTTCACCGGCCTGTGCACCTTTGTTCTGAAGCTGATGCTCATGCGCGACCGGCCGTTCGATCTGCTGACGGACGTGAACATGCTCTCGTGCCCCTTCGCCGGTGCAAGCGGGCCGGCGATGCCCAGCGGACATACCGCAAGGGCCTTCACGATCGCGACCCTGCTATCCTTGGCAGCTCGTCCTCGATGGAGGCCGATCGCCTTCGGGATGGCGTCCCTGGTCGGCCTGAGCCGGATCTACCTCGGGGTCCATTGGCCGTCGGATGTGATGGCAGGGGCGCTCCTCGGGACCGCATTGGCCATGGCCGTGCATTGGCTGGGGAAGAGAGAAGGTGCCTACACCCGTACAAGGAGCAGGACGATCGAACTGCTGGCGGGGCCGGACAGGACCTAGAGGCAAGGCGATGCCCTCAAGGTCTGGCGTCGATATTCCGCAAGGGGTGTTTTGAGTCCTGCATGATCGTTTTGATGCTGGGGCAAGGTTCATGAGCGTTGAACGCCCTTGGAACGACCTCCATATTACGAGAATCAAATATTTCCTCCACATTATGAAAAATATTCATCGTTAATGGCCTCAATCCGCCTCGAGGCTGCCCAAAATCGCCTCCCTAGGACGCTTATCGGGCACAATTTTTTAAACTAGAACGAGTTGCATCGCCTTGAACCTTGGGCAAGGACGCCCAGAAGGTGGTAACAGGCAATGTACAGCATGGGTCCAAAATCGGGAAAGCTTTTGAGCGATGAGGAGACGATCGAGCGGTTCAAGCAGGGCGGAGAATGGGGTCTCCTTACGTCGATCGACCTCCGGGGTTGCGATCCGGAGAAGATAGCTGACGGCGATTACATTCGCAAGTTCTCCGTTGATCTGTGCGATTATATCGATATGAAGAGGTTTGGCGAGCCCATCGTGGTGCGCTTTGGTGCTGACCCCCGCGTGCAGGGATACTCCCTGGCACAGCTGATCGAGACCTCTCTGATCTCCGGTCACTTCGCCGAGGATACCAACAGGGCGTTCATCGACGTCTTCAGCTGCAAGGAGTACCCCCCTCAGGCGGTGGCCGAGTACTGCAAGAAATATTTCGGGGCCAGCGAAGTGGAGTACTCCGTTTCCTTTAGGACCTGAACAATGCTTTAACGGCAGGTCCCTTACGATCTGCCAAACACCTTACTGCCTTTTCCTTTCGATATTTTTGAACCACCGCAAGGCCCGATCGTTGGATGGTCGACCGCGGCACCGTGGGCACCGCCTCTGACCACAGGGTCATCACATATCAAGGGGCCGTTTTATCAATCCAGTTGCAGAAAATTTCCAGTGGAACATGGAAACCTTTAAAATGGTAAGCGGTATTCGGAGGAGTACAAGGGCCCGTAGCTTAGCCTGGCTGGAGCGCCGGCTGATAACCGGGAGGTCATGAGTCCAAATCTCATCGGGCCCACCATCATTGTCCTCGCTGGTGCCCATTGCATCGGCCTCATCTTCTCATCATTCAAGGCGGTTCTGTGATTCTCAACCTCGGAGGCGATCGACGATGGGGCCGCCCGATCGACCTCCTCGGTCCAACGTGCACCGGTCATGATCGAGAGCGATCACTTCAATAGGAGCTGGACATCGGCCACCTTTTCGCTCATGAGCCGATAGGAGTCCATTACGCCCATGTTATAGAACTCCGGCGCCAGCTCCTCCAGGATGAAGTCCAGGACCATGTCCGACGCCAGATGGCCCATCTCCTCGCCTCTCTCCTTGAGGAAGTAGTCCCTTATGGACCTGGTCATCTCATCCCTCTTGCTCCTGTCCAATTTGATACCATTCTTCGATGCCATAAGCGGTCGTCCTCGATGGTTCGTATGGGACAGATATTACTTTCGCAATCGTAGGCGACGATCGCGCGCTTATCGGGACGATGGAAAGGTTCGGCCGCCCCGCCGGGGGCGGCCTAGGGAAGGTGACCTATCGGACGTTCAGCAGGTTGTCTCAGGCCAGCAGGACGTCCGCCGGAAGCTTGTCCTTCTTGGCCTGGTAGGCCGCCCTTATATACGGCGCAGCCTCGGCCGGTGAACCGACGAGGTAGGTCTTGCCGTCGCGGACCTCCGCCTTGACGGTGATCCTGTTGGCTAGCCAGGCATCCGAGCAAAGGTGCCGGGCCTGCTCCTGGACCATCTCTGCGGGAGACATCGGGGGCATAGCCGGTTCCACGGAGGCCGGCTGAGCAGCGGCGGGCGCCTCGGTCGAAGCCTTGGCCGGAGCAGCTGGCTCCGAGACGGGGGCAGTCTGCTTGTCGCTTCCGCCGAATAACTTGCGCAGTTTGGAAAACACTCCTTCCTTGGACTCCATATACATTCCTCGGCCCGGTGATGAGTGCATCTCCTTTTTAATTATTGGTAAAAGAAATCAATTTTAACGAACATTCGGGCGCCGTATCCCCGTCGTCGGTTGAATTTTGCGCATTTTCGTGGTCATGTTTCTGTATCCGTATTGATATCGATACCATGGTACGAACGAACGCGATCGTTCATGTTACCATTTGTCGAGGGCATGGATGGAAGCGTAGTAACGTAAGGTACTCCGGGAACGGGCTGGCGTCGTAGAGTGGAAGGATAATATGTCCACACATCATGCCCCGCCCCACATGGCGGCGGTATACGGTGACGGCAAGAAGGTCCTGTCCACCTACGCGATCAATCAAACGGTCCACTCATTCATCATAGGCCTCACGTTCCCAATACTCGTCCTCCTGCTCATGGACAAAGGGCTGGGCATCGCCGAGGCAGGTGTTGCCATGGCCGCATACTCGGCGACCACCATCCTCATGGAGCTGCCCTCTGGCAGCCTGGCCGACACCTTGGGCCGCAAGAACATCTACCTCCTGTCGCTGGCCATCCAGGCCGTGGGCGGTCTGGCACTGCTGTTCTCCTTCGACCTCATCACGGTGATGGCGGCCACCGTCACCCTGGGCGCCGCCAGGGCCTTCTCGTCCGGCTCCATAGATGCGTGGTTCATCGACGAGTTCCGCCGGGTGGAGCCGAATGGCAACATCCAGCATGCCTTGGCCCGCGCGGGCATCTTCATACCCCTGGGACTGGGGGTCGGGTCCCTGGTGGGAGGCGCCGTCCCCAGCTTGAGCGGGGTGTGGGGCTCCATCATTCCTCTCACCACCTATTCGATGAACATCGTACTGATGGAGGCCATGGTGGCCGTACAGTTCATCATGACCGTGTCGATGGTTCGAGAGGGCCCAGGGCAGCGCGCCGACGCGCTCGGTTCCGGCATGGGCCGCCTGCAACAGGTCATCGCCACCTCCTTCCACCACGGGTTTAGGAACCGTACCGTGCTCATGCTGCTGGTGGCCACCCTCATGTTCGGCATCTCACTGAGCGGCCTGGAGCTGCTGTGGCAGCCTCGCGTCCAATCCATCCTGGGGACCGCGGAGCTATCCTGGGTGTTGGGCATTCTCGCAGCCGGATACTTCTTCTCCGCCTCGGCCGGATACATGCTCTCCTCCCGCGTCTGCGGCCTCTTCCGCGACCGGTACCCGCTCGTGGTGTTCACGTTCCGCCTCCTGGCCGGAGGTTTCCTCCTCCTGCTGGCCTTCCAGGACACCATCCTGGGGTTCGCGTTGTTCTACTTCCTCATCCTCATGACCGAGGGGGTGGCCGATCCACCGGACGCCACCATGTACAACGCCGAGCTCCCCGGTCCGGTACGATCGACCATGCTGTCGTTCAAGTCGCTGGCGCTGCAGATCGGCGCCATGATCGGTTCCCTGGCCATCGGCTTCCTGGCCGGAGCGTACTCCATAGGAATGGCGTGGACGGTGGCGGCCGCCGTCCTGGCCGTATCATCTATATCCTATCTCATCCTGGCGGCTAGGGGCGCACCTGCATCGGCTCCCGAGGTCACTGAGGCAGCTTGAACGGCAGACGGATCACGTGGGTCGACACCGCCGTGCCCACCAGGGCGAGGACCGGAAGGGTCAACGGCGGCAGATCGAAGACCAGGAAAGAGAAGGCCAGGGAGCACCATAGGAATGTGATGGACACCAGCTTCACGCGCCACGAGACCCCCTTGCCGACCATGTAGTCAGCCACGATGGGGCCGAAGAGGCGGTTGGTGGTCAGCCAACAGTACATCCTCCTTGAGCCTCGTAGATAGCAGGCCGCCGCTGCCAGCACGAAAGGCGCGGTGGGCAAGATCGGAAGGACCATCCCGATGACGCCGAGGGCCAGGGCCAGCGTTCCCAGGGCGTTCCACTTGAACCGCTGCAGTACTGTCAGCCCGCTCGGCTCGCAGAGCTCCGTTCGCTCCGCCATTCCTTCCCCCAATATGGTGTCCATATCGTTCCAGCGACCAGATTCTCGCCTGCCATACATATTCCCACCGCATGGCCGCTCATCTTACTGGGCTAAGAAAAGGAGAAGAGGTTTGTCTCATCGACGGACGGCTCAATATGGGAGCGAGGGCATGGGCGGGGCCGGCGCTTCCGAGGAGCCGCCCATGGCCTCCCTCATGGTCCTCTCCATGGAGTCGCAGCTCTGGTTCAACACGTTGAACTCACCCCTGATCTCACCCATCGGGTGGGCCTCGGTGTGGAAGTTCACGTAGACCGTCTGGTCCTCCAGCATGTCAACCAGGTCGGCCATCGTCATCCCCTCCAGGGGACCGACGAAGTCCTCCTCGGTGAAGGTTCCCATGACCAGCAATCCATCGGTCTCGCCAGATTTCACCATGGGCTGGGTGCTACCCTCGGGGAAGAGCCATACCACCGGCGGGCCGGTCTGGTTCTCTCCCTCCACGGCATGGATGTGCCCCTGGTTGACATCGGTCAGGTTGGCCACGTAGGCCATGTAGCACATCTCGCTCATGTCCTCGTTCAACCAGAAGATGGCAAGCCCGTTCGCGTTGGTCTCCACCGGTTCGGGCCTCTCCATGGCCCCGGTCATGGGGACCACCACTCCCTTGTTCCACTCCTGCGTCCGTTCCTGAGCCTGTCCGTCGGCCACCATCATGACCCCTCCCAGGGCCATCACGGCGGCCAGTGCCAACACCGCGCCAATGGCGGCAATCCTTCTCTTCATAGCAAGGCTCCGGAGCCAGCTCGTAGCTTTTCAAAGAAGAACGATGCCTGTCATTGCGACGGCCCCCCTCGCCTCGTCCGCTGCTATAGCATCAGCTATGCCTCATCATCCGGAGGGGATAGGGCGCGGTCGGCCTACAGCCGACCTTGCTCGATGGCCACGCTGGCCTTCTGGAAGACCTCGGTCAGCTTCTCCAGCGTGGGCACGCCGCCCCACAGCTGCAGCGACCGGTTGATGAACAACGCCGGCGAGACGGCCTGTCCGTACTTGTTGAAGAGCGGCATGATCTCGCCCATGTAGGTGTGCTGATTGGTCATGCGGGCCTCGGTCGCATGTATGATCTCGAGCTCATACTCCACCCCGGCGGCCTCGGCCGCCTCCTTGATCCGTTCCACGTACCGTTGGTCGTGGACCGCCAGGGCAGGATTGCAACAGGCGAACGACAGTATGGCGAGCCTCATCTTTTTCATGTCGGCACCTCGGCGATCATCCGTACAGTACTTTTCCGACCTTGCGGAGGTTCTCGATGCCGTAGATGTCGGTCTCGAACAGCGGCACCTCCGCCCTTATGAGGTCCTTGAACTGCTCGTCGATGAGCTTCAGGTACTTGTCCTGCGTGGCCCTCCGGCGCTCCAGGAACCAGTTGCCCTTCAGAACGTCGCGGGGAATGACCTCGTTGATGATGATCGAACGAACGTGGATGCCGAAGGTCGCCAGGTCCTCGGCCGCCCTCGCGGTCTCGTCGACCGGGAGCTTCTCCGGCAGCAGTACCAGATTGAAGGCCGACGTGTCGCCGTCCGAAAGGGCCCTCACGGCCGCATCGTACCGGTCCTTCTCCTTGCGAAGGTCGGCGATCATGGCCTCGTCGTAGATGAAGCCCAGCACCTGGGACATCTCCTTGCGGCTCTCGATCTGGTTCGCGATGTATCCGGACCAGTCGAACGGCATGCTCAGCTCCCTCAGGGTATGGCCGGTGGGCGCGGTGTCGAAGACGACCTTGTCGTGCTCGGTGTCGGCCATGTAGCTCACGAACTGGTCGAAGGCCGCTATCTCCTCGGTGCAGGGCGTGCTGAGCAGTTCGCTCCCGAACATGGTGGAGAAGCCCTCCATCATCTCGTTCATGCGCGTCTGGAACACACCCATGGCCTTCTTGGGGTTGATGTTCAGGCCGTACAGGTTACCGGTCGAACCGATGGGCACCACCTCCGTCTCGGAGATGTCCTGCTCATAGATGGCCGACAGGCTGATGGTGGGATCGGTGGCCACGATGAGCGTCTTGTACCCGTGGTCGGCCAACCAGGTGGCGGTGGTGGAGGCCATGGTGGTCTTTCCGACACCTCCCTTGCCTCCGAAGAACAGGAACTTCTTACTTTCGATGAGCTCCCTCATGTTGGATGGTTTCGACATATGGGTCCTCCAATGCCGTCCACGCCTTTTAAACTCTCCACCTAACACGTCGGCATCCCCTCGCCCCGCTGGGAACGTTCTAGAAGGCGGAGCGATGCGGTGGCTGGCATTAGGTCTCGGCGATAAAATGATTTAAATAAGATAGTGCGTTTCGCTATCAATATAGTCATGGTATTTCTTACCAGACGTGTCCGAGGGGCAGATGTTGGGCAAGATGCCCCCACGAAGGAGGGGCGACTTAGCCATTGGGTCCACAGGGGCCGGCCATCCTGCCTTGTTTTTCTCGCTCCCCGGTGCATGGGACCGGGAAAGCGGGTGCCATGACCCTTCGAGGATTGAGGATGATATCAGTTTATAGCACTGGGGCAGGGCCAGCATATGGATGAGTTCCGAATAGTCATCGATATGGCCATCCTCCTGCTCATCGCAGGAGTCTTCGCGGTCGTATTCGCCAAGATCAGGATGCCTCCCATCCTGGGGTACATCACGGCAGGTATCATCATCGGGCCGTCCATGTTCCCCGAGGTATGGGTGGAAGGGAGCACGGTATCCCTCCTGTCCAGCCTGGGTATAGTCCTATTGCTGTTCTATATCGGACTGGAGACGGACATCACCAAGCTCCGGGCCACCGGTTCCAAGATCCTCATCATCGTCCTGATACAGATGCCCGTCATGGTGGCCGTGGGTTACATCCTAGGCATCCTGCTGGGCATGGACTTCGTACAGTCTATCTTCCTCGGGGCCATCATATCCGGTACGAGCACCGCGGTGGTCGTTGGCGTTCTCAAGACCGCCAAGCACATCGACGCCGACATGGCCAAGCTGATCGTCACGATCACTATCTTCGAGGACGTGGGCCAGGTGCTCATACTTACCATGGCCGCGCCCTTGCTGGCGGGCGACACCCCGGCGCTCGGTTCGACGGCCACCATGATCGTCGGGCTGATCCTGTTCATCGGCATGTCGGTGGTGTTCGGCATGACCTTGGTGCCTCGGCTCATCAACTGGATCGGGAAGAGGTATTCGCCGGAGATCGTCCTCATCGTGGCCGTGGGCCTATGCTTCGCCATGGCCGCCGTCTCGGCCTCGATCGGACTGGACGTGGCCATCGGCGCGTTCCTCATGGGGATGATGATCGCCATATCCAAGTTCGGCCACAAGCTGATGCAGAAGGTGGAGCCGGTCAAGGAGCTGTTCATGGCGGTGTTCTTCATCAGCATCGGCATGCAGGTCAGCCCTGGCCTGATCGTCGACAATCTAGGCCTGGCGATCATCATGGCCGTGGTCTTCATCGCCGCCAAGGTGGTCACCATCTCGCTCGGGTCCTATCTAGTGAACATGACCGCCAGGGACAGCCTGCTGGTGGCCACCAGCCTGCTGGCCATGGGTGAGTTCGCGTTCATCATCGCCAAGGCCGCTCTGGACGCCGGCGTCGTGACGGATGGCTTCTACGCCGCGGTCATCGGGCCGCACTGATCACCATGTTCGTCGCTCCGGTGGTGACCAAGTTCCAGCCGGGAATGTTCGATTCCATCGTACGGGTCCTGCCCAACAGGCTGGTGTGCTCACTGCGCACCATCGACGAAGTGCACGCGTCGGCCTCCAATGGCCTGGCGGAACCTTCCCCCGAACGGGCCGGCATCAAGAACGCCATCTCCCTTATCTTCGTCGACATCATCGTCCTCATCACCGTCATGCTGGTGTTCAACTACGCCGAGGGATACACCAACACCTTCGAGAACGTTGCCTCGGATCTCAACCTGCTCGGCGACGAGCTGTTGCTGATCCTGCTGATCATCATCATGGCGCCGATCATCTACAACATGTTCGGGAACGTGAAGAAGATCGCCCGCCACCTGACGATCCTTACCGTCGAGTCGCCCCGCACCACGGTGACCAATCCCAAGGTCGTCTACAAGATCTTCGTCAACCTGGCGTATGTCGCCATGATCATGGTCGTCCTGGTGCTGGTCATCCCCCTGATGCCCAATCTCGTCATGGTCGGTCCCCTGGGCCTCTTGGTGTCGCTGTTCGCCGGCCTGATAATACTGGTGCTGGCATGGGACACCATCAGCCGTGTGTACGTCAGGTTCTGCGCCATGGTGACCGGCGGCCTGGACAACGAGGAAGAAAAGAGGGTAAGTGAGGCGCGGCGCGCCTAAACCATTTCCGGTGGTTCACTCCACCGGCTCGAAGTCCGACTTGGGGGCGCCGCACATGGGGCACACCCAATCATCGGGAAGGTCCTCGAAGGCAGTGCCGGGCGGGATGCCCGAGAGGTCATCGCCGACGGCCGGATCGTACTCGTAGCCGCAGACGAGGCAGCGCCACTTCTTCATGGCTGCACCCCTAGGTGCGCCTTCATCCTTTCCACCTCTGCCTTATAATGCTCATGAACGAGCTTGCCGTCGAACTCCTGGAACTCCTTCAGCATGTTGTCCCTTTCCTCTGTTGACAGATACTTCATGGCCACCGGGAAGAAGTGCTTGTCCTCTCGCTCTATATGGTCCGGATACACCGTGGAGAGCGCCTGCAGGATCTCCACCACCTCTTCGACCGCGCCCCTCTCTCCCCTACGAAAGGGGACCAGAAGGTCGTTGAGAGAGGATGTTAGCGCCCTCGAGCGGCGGTGATCGTCGACCAGCCGGGCCATCATGGCGCGGTGCTCCTCCGTCATGTCCTTACTCTCGAGCACGCGGAACAGGATGTCCTCCTCCTTCCCATGGTGGCAGCGGTCGGCATAGGTCCTCATGAAGTCCACCATGTCTGTGAGCAGCGAGAGGTCCACCCTGCCCGTGCTGAGGATCAGTTCGCTCTCCTTCTTGATCAAGGAGATGGCCTGTTCGATCAGCCGGTGCTCGATCATTAGCGGCCCAGCAGGCAACATGTTCAGGTAGATGGAGGGCAGAGGTAATAATGTTGAGCGTCACCGGCCGTAGTCAGCAGCCGCCACGCCATATTGCGTACTTTGCCCCTCCAACAAGGCCAGCAGCTCCTCCCGGGTGGCTCCAGGACCCAGGTCAAGAGGCTCGTCGTAGCCATAGACCTTCAGATCGTACCTGTGGGTCCGGCCCCGAGGAGGGCATGGCCCTTCGTAGCCGATGTTCCCGCCGGTCGTGCTACCCTGGACCGCTCCGTCCAGCTCGGACGGCCGCTCCGTCTTGCTGACGCCTTCCGGTATGACCGCCCGCGCCGGCACGTTCCATATCACCCAGTGGACAAATGGCCTTTCGGGAGCATCGTGGTCTTCCAACATCAACGCCATAAACCTGCGCTGCAGCCCCTCGATGCGCACCTTGGGGGAGATGTCCCGGCCCTTGCAGGTATGCCTGTCGGGATAGTAGTCGAAATCCAAGCTCACGATCAGCTCCATATGCCTTGTCTCGTTGGCCATATGATCACCTCATGGGGCCGTGGCGGGGACGTTCTTCATGGTCGGTCTCTCGTAGGTGACGATGGCCTCGCCGTACTGAAGTATGCGCCCCTCCAATGCGTCCTCGAGGTCGCGGGAGGTCCCGCCGGGCCTCAGGTCCAGCTCCTCGCTCACGCCGAACACCCTGAAGCGATAGCATCTCTTGTCGCCCTGTGGGGGGCAGGGGGCGTCGTAGCCTATGCGGCCGAAGCCATTGCGCCCCTGGACGCCTCGGATGGGCTGCGAGAACTCCTCCCTCTTGGGAATGTTCCTGGGTATGAGCTCTGTGCGCTCGACGTTCCATAGGACCCAGTGAGGGAAGTTGCCGGTAGGGTGGTCGGCATCCTCCATCAGCACGGCCAGGAAAGGCGCTCGCAGATTGCCGATGGCGATGCGGGGCGAGTACTTCATTCCCTCGCAGGTCTGGTCCACATCCAGCCCTCCAGATTCCACCGTCACTTCCAGCCCCTTCCGCCGGGGCATGTGTTCGACCTGCTCCAATATCCTTTGCAAACCCTGGTCCTCCGTCTGACTTCCTTCCCAGCAACGGCTATAATGCTTTTTTGCACGGAGGGGGCCGACGCGGAGGCTGCGGCCGACGTCGAAGGATGGAAGACGGTCGAAAATATCGGCGCCGATCGCGTTATTGCCCTACGGCCCTCTCCAGCAATCGAAGCCCTGGTCCGGCCGGGTCGAGCTCGGCCTTCACGCCCAGCGGAAGGATCATCTGAGGATCGGTGTGGCCGAAGTCCATGTCGGTGATTATGAGCAGGTCGGTGCGTCCGAACTCCTCCGCCACCTGCCTCAGGACCCTGGCCAGGCGGCGCTTGGCCACGCGATCGTAGCCTCGGGGGCGGCCGACGAGAAGGGCCGAGATATCGTCCAGTACGCCCTGCATGCCATAGTTGCGCAGCATGCACTTGACGTTGTCGGGCGTCGGCATGTCCTCCGACGTCTCGAGGAAGAGCATCTTTCCGTCCCAGAACGAGCGGGGCGGCCAGTAGGCCGTCCCCTTCATCATCTCCAACACCTCGATGCATCCCCCGAACAGACGTCCGACGACCTTGTCCTCGCCCTGGAGCGTCTTCCAGCCGCCGCTGCGCCTCTTGCGCCCGACATGGCCGACCAGATCCTCGCGGGACCAGTCGGGATAGCCTTCGCTGTACGCCGTCGACGGTCGGTATCGGTAGTTCGCCTTCCCCTCGAACAATAGCTCCTTCACCTGCTTGATCTGAGCGGGATAGTTGCGCATCTGCGATATCCCGGCCATGACCGACGGCCCGTAGAAGGTGGTCATGCCGTTCCAGCACAGGTACGTGAGAAGCGTGGTGGCATCGGAGAAGCCCATGAGGACCTTGGGACGATCGAGGATGGCGTCAAGATCGATGAACGGCAGGATGCGTACCGAATCGTCGCCTCCGATGGAGGTCAGGACCGCCCTGGTGTCATCATGCTCGAACGCGCTGTTGACATCCTTCGCCCTGGCATCGGGATGGCGGTGAAGCTGGGCCTGCTTCGCTCTGGTGCACGTCATCTCCACCGGACGGAGGCCGAACTCCTCGCGAAGGACGTCCAGGCCGTGCTCGTACACCGCCGGGTACTCGCTGGGCCCGCCCCAGGACGGCGTGATTATGGCCGCAGCATCCCTGCGACGAAGGCGAGGAGGCGAGACCATCAGGCCAGTTCCTTCTCTTCCAGCAGGCGGCCGCCATGGGCCTGGAGCGCCTTGATGGCATCCTCGACCTGATCGACCCGGACCACCAGGACGGCCTCCTTCTTGCCGGAGTAGGCATACGCGTATTCGATGTTGATCCCGGCGCTCCCCATGATGCGCGCGATATCCTTCAGGCCGCCGGGCTCGTCGCGCATCTTGACCCCGATGACGTTGGTGAACGACACTGCATAACCGAGGTCGGTGAGCTTCTTGTACGCCTTCTCGGGATCGCTGACCAGTGCCCGGATGATACCGAACCCGCTGGCCTCGGCGATCGAGAACGCATAGATGTTGACCTTCTCCTCCTCGAGCGCGTCGGCGATGGCGGCCAGCCGGCCGGGCTTGTTCTCGGCAAAGATCGATATCTGCTTGATAGTATAGCTCATCAGATGCTCCTCCTGTCCAACACCCTCTTGGCCTTGCCCTCAAACCGCGTCAACGTCCCCGGCCCCACCAACTCTACATCGGCGGAAATGTTCAGTATGCCATGGAGCGTGTGGGCCACCCGTTGCTTCAGGGATATCATGTCGTCGATCTTGTCCGAGAAGGCCGTGGGCTTCAGCTCCACCCGCACCAGCATGGTGTCCAGCGCGCCCTTGCGGTCCACCTCGATCTGGAAGTGCTCACCCAGCTCCGGTATGGTCAACAGGGCATGCTCCACCTGGGACGGGAAGACATTGATTCCGCGGATGATAAGCATGTCGTCGACCCGACCGGCGATGCGCGAGATGCGGACATGGGAGCGCCCGCATGGACAGGTGGAATCATCATAGGACGTCAGGTCGCCGATGCGATAGCGGACCATCGGGAGCGCCTCCTTCTGAAGCATGGTGACGACCAGTTCCCCCGTCTCCCCGGGACCGAGCTGCTCTCCCGTCTCAGGGTCGAGCACCTCCACGTAAGCGAGGTCGCCCCATACGTGGATGCCATTCTGCTCGGTGCACTCGGTGAACAGCGGCCCTGAAAGCTCGGACGTGCCGTAGATGTCGTAGGCCTTCACGCCCGTGAGCTCCTGGATGCGGTTCCGCATCTTCTCCGACCAGGGCTCGGCCCCCAGCACCGCGGTTCGGAGCCTGGTGTCCCGGTTGATGTCCACTCCCATCCTCTCGGCCGTCTCGGCTAGATGGAGCATGTAGGAGGGAGTGCAACAGATGGCAGACACCTTCAGGTCATGGATGAGCTCGATCTGCCGCTCGGTGTTGCCGACCGAGGCAGGAACGACGGTGGCGCCGATGCGCTCGGCCCCGTAATGCAGTCCGAGGCCACCGGTGAAGAGGCCGTAGCCGTAGCTGATCTGGATGATGTCCTTGCGGCCCAGGCCTATGGACGTGAGCGCCCTGGCGACCGAGACCGCCCAGTTATCGAGGTCGTGCTGGGTATAGCCGACCACGGTCGGTTTGCCGGTGGTTCCGGACGACACGTGATAACGGACCAGTTCGTCCTGGCCGCCCATGAACATCTTGTCTGGGTAGTTGTCCCGGAGGTCCTTCTTGTACATGAAGGGCAACTTGACGATGTCGTCGAGCGAGCGGATGTCGTCAGGGTGGACGTTCGCGGCCTTCATGCGATCATGGTAGAATCGAGAGAAGGAGTATAGCTTGTACACCAAGGTCTTTAGGTGCCTGTACTGAAGGGCCTGCAGATCAGCCTTGGATATCTCCTCGGTTCGGGGGTCCCAGCATGTCATTTGTTCACCTGGAGTGCTAGAGGATAGCACGGTCAGTATTATAGCGTTTGCTCGAATTAGGTCTGATCGCAGTGCACGATGTTTATCTATCGGCCGCTCCGACGTCATCATCATGGCAACGACCATCACGGAACACCCGGAAGAGAACAGATTGCTGGTACTGCGATTCTACGATGAGTTCCTCAACACCGGGGACCTCGATCACGCCGACGAACTGCTCGCCTACGACGTGAGGCAACATAGCATGCTCGATCTTGAAGATGGTTGGCCCGCCTTCCAGCTGGCCATGGCCTCTTGGTACTCGGCCTTTCCCGACCTGAGATACGAGGTCCAGGATGCGGTCGCCGAGAGGGACATGGTATGGGTGCGCTCGAAGGTGACGGGCACTCATCAGGGGATGTTCCGGGGGAGACGTCCGACGGGGAAGAGGTTCGAGATATGGCAGCTCGACGCCTATCGGCTCAAGGACGGCAAGATCGTGGAGCACTGGGACATGGTCGACCTGCCTGGTCTGCTCCGTCAGCTGGAAATGATCCCGTCGGACGACGATCTGTTGACCAACGAGGACGCTTGAGCCACCAACATCATGGGCATGGACTCCAGGCAGGTCCTGATGGCCCTTGAGCGCGCTCATGGAGGCAGGGTAACGGCACCACAAGGCTTAGCTGGAAGGCGCTCCCCTCGGTATGTCATGGACACGCGAACCCCCTCTCCGGACAGGACGTTCAGCCGAAGCGAGCTTGCAACATACAACGGCCGAGACGGCCGTCCCACGTACGTTGCCTATAAAGGGAAAGTGTACGACGTCTCGACCAGTGCCATGTGGCCCGAGGGAGAGCACCAGTTCGCCCACGCTGCCGGCGATGACCTCACCGGGGACATGGACTTCGCGCCTCACGGTGAGGAGGTCCTAGAACGGTTCCCGGTGGTCGGAGCGTTACGTGACTGACCCGGCGATAGGGTGCTGGAATGGCCATAATATACGGTCTCTAGATAATATATTATATCGGAGAATGCAAACGGAAATGGGGGAGAGCGTTGGATGGTCCCAAGCTCGAACGGACAAGGACATCTAAAGGTTGCGAATACGTTGATCTAGATACCTGTCTGGTCAAGGAATATTACGCGCAGACCGCACACCCGGTAATCATATTGGACCGCAATGGCAAACTGACCATGGTCAACCCGGCGGCCGAGGGTGCGCTGCCCCTCCCGCCCATAGAGGCACGGGAGGGAGCTTGGTGGTCCACCATCCTCTCTCCTCCGGAAGAGAGGAAGGCTCGAGAGGCGTTCGCCCGGACGTTGCGGGAACGAGCGGTCACGCGCGGCCTGGTGCGCCCCTCGCCCGACGGACGCACCCTTGCCTACGAGATGGTCCCCCTTCATGGTAAGGAAGGGGATGTTCGTGCGGTGGCGGTATCCCTGAACGACATCACCGAGCAGCTGGAGGGCCGTCGATTGAGCGAAGCCCTCAACGTTTTGCAGGAGACCATCGGTTCGACCCTCGACACCGACACCATCATGCAGCAGGTGGTGGAGCACTCCCCCGCAGCCATCGCCCTCCTCACCTATCCTGACCTCAAGCTGTCATTGGTCAACGAGCCCTTCAGGAGGTTGACCAAGGGGGAAGTGGACTTCCAGAGGATCATGGATGCCATGCCGAAGGAGGTATCGGAAAGAATCCGGAAGGTCATCGACGAAGCCTATCGCTCCGGCGAGGTGTACACCGAGAAGGAGGTGCCTATTCACCTGTCCAGCGGCGACACGATATACTGGAACGTCCACGTCACACCCTTCAGCGGGAGCACAGGCGGAGAGCTCATGGTCATCGCCAGCGATGTGACCGCTCAAGTAGAGGATCGACGGCAGATCGAGGAACTGGTGAGGCACGCAGACATGGAAAGGTATCGACTTCAGACCGTCCTGGAGACCATGCCCATAGCGATCATGGTGATCGACCGGAAAGGCGACATCATCATGGCGAACGACACCCTGAGATCGTTCGTCGACCCTTCTTCCGGTAACATATCCGCCGATGCATCCAGGCTGGAGGGCAGATGGTCCGATACGGGGGAGAAGATCAAGGAGGACGAGTGGCCGGTCGTCAAGGCGCTTCGCGGAGAGCGCATATATGGAGCGTTGACCGACATCAGGGCGAAGGACGGCAGCATCAGGACGGTGATGGGATCGGCCAGCCCAATAATCGATGGGGGAGAGATCAATGGCGCGGTGATCGCGTTCTCGGACATCACCGCACAGATGGAGGCGGAACGGCGGGCCAACGAGGCCAGGGGCCATATGGAGCTGTACCTCGACCTGCTCTCCCACGATGTCAACAACTTGAACGCCGGCGCCAAGGGATATCTGGAGCTGCTGTTGAAGAAAGGCGGGCTGGACGAGAAGGCCCTCCGCTTAGCTAGGTCCAGCAGAGCGTTGTTGGACGACATCGCCCGGTTGGTCGAGAACGTCCGCACGCTCCAGAAGGCGGAGGAGCAGGCTGTGCAACGGACTGTCCTCGATGTGGGCCGAATGATCGAGGAGGTGACCTCGACCTATCGAAACGATCCGTCGAGCCAGGTGCGCATCTCCTTTCAGCCGGGCGAAAGGGCGCTGGTGTCGGCGAACGCTCTTCTCAAGGACGTCTTCGACAATCTCGTCGGGAACGCGATCAAGCATTCCAGTGGACCGGTGGACATCGACATCATCGTAGGCCGGTACGCGGAAGAAGGAAAGGAGTTCGTGCGAGTGGACATCACCGACACCGGACCAGGCATACCGGATGATGTGAAGAGGACGTTGTTCAACAGGATGCAGAGGGGCAGCACTGTCGCTTCCGGCCATGGTCTCGGACTATATCTGGCGAGGACCGTGCTGGAGATGTTCGGCGGCCGCATCTGGGCCGACGATCGCGTTCCCGGCGACCATGCGCAGGGTGCAAGGTTCGTGGTGCTTATACCAGCGGCGAACGCCGCTATGCCGCGGACTGTATGATCATTTCATTGGATAGTGCATCGGGTCGCTGTGGTACCTCTCGATCTCGCCGTAGGCGACCAGCTTCTTGCCCTCCAATGTAGAGATGGCGCCGTGGCCGCAACAGAGCAGCAGTCGGCGGCCCTTTGACGCCAGAGATGCGTCGATCTCTGCTGCCAGGTCCATCAATGCCTTCCTCTCCCTCCGGGCAAGCTCGCTGTCGACGTTGACGGAGGTCATGAGGGTGTCGGCCAGCGAGGAGAACTCCTCCCTCTCGGGAGTGAACGAGGCGAAGTTGATCATGGTATCGCCAGTGAACAGCAGCCCGTCATCGGGCGCGAGGAAGAAGACCTGCCCGTGCAGATGCCCTCCCAGTGATTCCAGTACCTCAAAGTGCCTCCCGGCGGCCTCGAACTCCGCGATGACCGGAAGCTCCCCGCGCATCCGGAGCGGCTTGGTCGGCAGAACCTCGACCCTCGTCGGCGGCTGGAAGTGGGAGAAGAGATTGATCAGTTTGGTATAGACCTCGCCCAGGATGGACGACTGCATGATGGAGTTGTAGGCGCGGTTGGAGTTCCTGATGATCTCGATGCTTCCAGGATGCAGGACCGAGGGGGCATCGAACATTGCCGCGCCCCCGCAATGGTCGGCGTCGGCATGGGTGATATAGATGCGAGACAGCCTGGCGCAGTCGACGCCATAGTGGGTGAGCATATCCATGATCTCCCAGTGGTAGATGCCGAAACCGGTGTCGAACATCACCCTCTCGCGCTCGTTCTGCAGTACATAGACCGACCCGCCGCAGGGCATTTGGAAGCAGTAGAGCTCCGCCCCGTCATTGAATGAGACCTTCTGCACGTCGGCATAGAAGTTGCCCTCTGTGGTCTGCCTGAGGGTCCGCCCGGTCTGCAGGATGCTGTCGAACACCACCCTGGGATCCATATCCCTGGATGTCAGCTCCTGCGCGATGTGGTTGCTGTCCTGCAGCAGGCGCATCAGGAACTCGTCCTCGGCCTCACCGATGATCTCCCTCAGCTCTTGGGCAAAACGTATGTAGAAGACGGTATCGTCCAGCCTCTTGCCGGTGGAATCGTATTCCAGGATCTCGAGACGATAGTGCTGCTTGAGGTCCTCCAGCAGTCGGTCGGCCACCTGGTCGTTCTCCAGCGTCAGCGAGACGGTCAGGCGGCCGGGGTACTTACCTTTGCGATCATAGTCCAGGAACGCTATGTTGACGCCGACGCCGGTCGTATGTCCGAGGAAATTGAACAGCTGGCCCGGTTCGTCAGGAAGGTATACGTGGAACTTGAGGAAACGTAGAGTGATAAGGTTCTCCTGCAAGTAGCCAACGCGTTGGAGATCTATGCGGATCGCTTCCGGCGCTCCCTCGGGAGCCTCGCCCTCGAAGAACACTGTGTGTGGATCGATCCGTCGATCATAGTCAACGCGGCGGATGTTGCCGCCATGGCTCTTTATGATGGCGGCGGCCCGATGAAGGGCTCCCGGATCATCGGGCATGCGGGCGATGAATGAGAAAGTGATCAAGTTATCACTCCTCCCTATCATTCATTACTAAATCGTAAAAGTTCCGGTTTGCAACAATATTTTGTCGATTCTACCGTTTTGATTTTACCATCAAGTGACCAGGGTCCGAAAAAGCGGCCCTCATGCCGCAGATCGCCTTTCTGTTCCGGGTGAGCACTTATAATCCATCGTCTTACAACAGACTATCAAGTCCAATACCGAACACATTTGCATCAACATTTATTGTTATTGTGTGTAAAGTTACTATCATTATATTATAATGTGCGATGATTTTGTGTTGGTGTGTGAAGATTATATCAAGGAACACCTTCACGGTTCGTGGTTTCCGAGGAGCTCAAGATCATTGTTATCGTCGGACTAGGCGGCGCGATCGGCAGCATCACACGATATCTCGTCCAGGATTACATCGGCGCCCATGATTTCCCGTGGGGCACTTTCGCGGTGAACTTCATTGGAAGCCTCCTGATCTCGATGATCTTCTTCTCCAGTCTCGGCGCGGAGCTGCCCCCTTTGATCAAGATATTCTTGTTCGTCGGCATCTTCGGAGGCTTCACCACCATGTCATCATTCAGCCTGGACACCGTTGGGCTGCTGATATCCGAACGGTTCGGGGCCGCTCTGTTCAATATATTCCTAAATGGCGGCATATGTGTGGTAGGCGCTCTTGCCGGCCGGTGGCTCGCCATGTTGCTCTCCTGAGGTGACCGACCTGACACATAGAAAGGTGGACAGCATCTGGTAAATTAGCGAAAATAACGCTCAGTGAAGAGATTTAGGCTATTCATGCCCTCATTCGAATACCGCATTTATAAATGCCATGAGTGACGAAACGAACCTGATGCCTAAAGGCACCAGGCCAGACGTCATAGCGGCATATAGATTTAAAAACATCCCGAGGAGCTACGAGTGTGTGGGCATCATCTGTATCGAGGACTCGAGCACCAACTTGTGAAGGGGGCCCTAACGAGGGTCGCTCGGGCAGTTAATGGAGTATATCCGTGAGTAAGGCGTCCTTAAGGTCCAGGTCATCAGCCTAGCCAGCTATTAGGACTCATCAAATTGAGCACATAGGTGAGCGGAGATTCCACGTCGCCCAGCCAGTCGGTCGATCTCGATACTCTATATCATCCACGGGCTAAGTGACGCCACAGACAAACTACTGGAGCGAACCCGTGTGAATCCCAACATCTTAGTCAAGAATGCCAGGGGGGGCGGCTATAGACCCTCATCGATAAGGCGCCACATCACTTCCATAACTGCCAAACTGATTTTTATCAAGGGAGTTTTTTCAGCTGGGCCTCGGAGAGTGCCATCAGTGGCGTCACATCGGCGATGCCGGGTAAATTATTATGTATCGTGAGGGAAAACCATACAATATACTCGCCCTTCTGGCTT
>LJKK01000123.1 GCA_001421185.1 Methanomassiliicoccales archaeon RumEn M1 | reverse complement strand
ACCACCGTCACGCTCTTGGCCCGTTTCAGCGTGGAGGCGGCCCCGGCGGCGGCCGCCTCGAACCCCGGTACGTTCCGGGAGCTCATTCGCCCTCCGCGTCCAGGGTGCGAGCCTCCAGCTGGTCGTACACCCTCCGGGCGATGGGGACCATGTTCTCGGTGTCCTCCTGGTTGTACTTCTTGAGCAACTTCAGCGCGTTCTTGCTGCCGCTCCTCTTCCAGGCCCTCCAGAGGTATACGGCCTCCTCCCCGGTGACGTACTCGACCTCCCGCGGACGGGCGATGCCCATCTCCCTCTCGATCCTCTTCAGGCCGCCGGTGAGGCCCACCCTCCGGCAAGCGTGCCGGAGGTCGTAATGAGGCACCCGCGGCACCGCCATGGGATAATGATAATGTAATATTGGAAGGTCGAAGGAGGAGCCGTTGAAGGTGACGAGCATCTTGACGCCCTCCAGGGCCTTGGAGAGGCTGGCCGCGTCGAGGTCCTCGCCCCGCACCAGGGTGGTCGTCTCCCCGTTCCGATGGATGCCTACCACCGTGACGTTGGCATTGACATACTGTCCGTCGGTCTCGATGTCCAGGTAGGCGCAGTCGTCCTCGAAGCGGTCGAACATGCGCCAATGCTCCACCGACGGAAGCACCTGGCAGAAGTACTCGGTGACGCCCCGCTCGAGGAAGCGGTCGGCCCTCTCCAGGTGCCCGTTGAGCTTCTCCTTCCTCGCGAGCGACAGCCCGTCGATTCGGTCGGTGGCGATGAAGTCGTTCCAGTCCTCGATGCCCTTCCGCCAGAGGCGAACCTCGGTCTTGCAGCCGATGGACGGCAGGATGAGGAATGTCCGGCGGATCATGTCCCCCCATACGGGGCGGTCCATCAAGTTATTTTCGGATGGCGCCCCGAAAGTCCTAGCCTCGGCCGCGTCCGTTCTTCAAATAGATTCTAATAGCGCACCAATTTCTTCTGGACCGAGGTCGCCGGGAGCGGCCGGAAGGAACCCATGGAAGAGATCGAACTGATGCCCGGGGTCAGGATCACATCGCATCGATGCCTGTGGCTGCCCGAATCGGCCACCGTGGTGGTGGCCGATCTGCATATCGGCTACGAGAGCGCCCTGGAGTACGACGGCATACACATTCCTCGCATACAGACGGCCGCGGTGGAGGAAGGCCTCAACGAGATCGTGGACCTGTACGATCCCGCCCGGTTGGTGGTGGCGGGCGACATCAAGCACGAGTTCAGCCGGAACCTGGGACAGGAGTTCAAGGACGTCCGCCGGGTCATGGACGGCCTCATGGAGCGCACCGAGGTGGTCCTGGTCAAGGGCAACCATGACAACTATCTGGAGAACATCGTCTCAAGGATCGAGACGCCGGTGGTGGACCATTACTCGCAGGACGGCGTCACCATCGTTCATGGCCATGCCGACTGCGACCATCGTCCCTTGGTCATAGGGCACGAGCACCCGTCCATCAAGCTGGTCGACCGGGTGGGCGCCTATCTCAAGTTACCCTGCTTCATGCATCTGAAGGAGGAGGGCATCATCGTCCTCCCGGCCTTCAGTCCGCTCGCCAGCGGGACCGATCTCACGGCCGCGGCCAACGACTACCTGTCGCCGATGCTGCGTCGCTCGAACCCCCGGGCCGCGGACATCTACGCTTGCACCGACATCGGCCTGCTCCCCCTGGGATGCCTTTCCGCCCTCGAAGGTCTGCGTCTATGAGCCTATATAAATAGTACGAATATCGATACATTTCCACTATATTCGATATTACTGAACCTGATAGCATCCCTTTCTTACCATGCAACAATGTAACAATCGTTGGTCCCAGAGATCATAGTCAGATGGTAGAAAACGTCCAGCCGGAAGTCGTGGATGTATCATCCATCCATAAAAGAATTTATAATTGTGCAACCTGATGCAATTTCGAACTCCTTAAAACTCTTTAAACCGAGTACATAACTACGGAGGGAATCAGAGCATGAGCAATGAAATACTTGAGAAGCTAGCAGATGTTGTTGTCAAGGGAAAGATCAAGGAGGCCAAGCCTCTCGCCGAGGAGGCGCTCGCTGCTGGCATCGACGCTAAGACCATCATCTTCGACAGCCTCAGCAAGGCCATGGCCGTAGTTGGTGAGAAGTACGAGAGCAAGCAGTACTTCCTGCCCCAGGTCCTTCTGGCCGCTCAGACCATGTACCAGGCTCTGGATGTCGCCTTGCCCAAGCTCGAGGTCGACGCCAACGCCGTTCCTGGCAAGGTCGTCCTCGCTGTCGTCGAGGGTGACGTGCACGACATCGGAAAGAACATCGTCAAGGCCATGCTGACCGGAGCTGGACTCACCATCTTCGACCTGGGCCGCGATGTGCCGGTGAAGAACATTGTTGAGAAGGCCAAGGCCGAGGACGCCCAGATCGTCGCTGCCTCCACCCTCATGACCCCCACCCTGGCGAGCATGAAGGAGATCGAGCGCATGCTCGCGGAGGAGAACCTGAAGGGCAAGATGAAGACCATCATCGGCGGCGGCGCGACCTCCAAGGAGTTCGCCGCCCAGATCGGAACCGACGGATGGGCTTACGACGCTGTCGAGGCCGTCCAGGTCGTCCAGAACCTTCTGAAGTAAACCCGATTAAACCACAGAGGGGCTATGCCCCTCTAACCTTCATATTTTTGACACAGGCTGATAAGGTTTAGAACGTACGGCCGCCCATAGTAGGCTCATGGCCCGGCGCACGGTCCTCGAGGGGCGACCCCGCGACAGCGGTGAGGGAAGAGGCATCATAGAGGTGGACGTCTCGAACCCTGACCGGCTGCTGTTCCCCCGCGACGGATACACCAAGGCGGACCTGGTCGACTATTATAGGCGCATCGCTCCCCTCATGCTCCCTTTAATCAGGGACAGGCCGGTCACTATGATGCGGTATCCCCGAGGGATCGACCTCAAGGGCTTCTTCCAGAAGAACGCCCCTCGAGGCGCGCCCTCCTGGTTGCGGACGGAGAAGCTCCCCAAGCGGGACGGGACCGTCGAGCATGTGGTGTGCGAGAAGACCGCCGACCTGATCTACCTGGCCAATATGGGATGCATAACGCCCCATGTCTGGTTGAGCCGGGTGGACCGTCCGCACCATCCCGACCGGCTGGTCATCGATCTCGATCCGGGAGGCAACGATTTCCAACTGGTCAAGGAGACGGCCATACTGGCCCGCCAGCTTCTCTCCGAGGACGGCCTGAAGAGCTTCGTGATGACCACTGGCTCCCGGGGCCTTCATATCGTCGCGCCGCTCGACCGCTCGGCCGACTTCGAGGCCGTCCGGTCGTACGTCCAGCAGGTCGCGGAGGAGATGGTGGAGACCGACCCTCGGCTGACGACCGAACGTCTGGTGGAGGAGAGGGAAGGCCGCCTGCTGGTGGACGTGTTCCGCAACTCCTATGCCCAGACGGCGGTGGCGCCGTATGCCGTCCGGGCCAGGGACGGCGCCCCGGTGGCCACCCCGCTCCGCTGGGAGGAGCTGGACGATCCGGAGCTGGGGCCCAGAAGCTTCACCATGAGCAGTATATGGAAGAGGACGGGGGACCCGTGGGAAGGTTTCGAGAACGGTGGGGAGCTTCCTCTTGACCGATGATGGCTCATACCGACGACCTTCACGACCATATTACTGGTCAAAGTAGTGATGCAAAGGCCATCGCATGACCCTAACTAAGGTGTCGAAAACACAATTTTTCTTCTTTCTAGGCCGAACGGACCATCGAGCCAGAGTGTTCTCAGAACCAACGATTGTTCATACTACTTGACGAAAACTAATTATATAGTTATTCCAATTGCCAACTAAATCATTTGAATGGAGGAATTTCTACGACCCCGAAAGAGAGGTTTATCGCAGCACTTAAGGGCGAGAAGCTGGACAGGCCCGCAGTTGGATGCGTCACCCAGTCCGTAACTGTCGATCAGATGGAGGCCGTCGGAGCTTTCTGGCCCGAGGCCCACAGCGACGCCAACCAGATGGCCCTGCTGGGAGCTGCCGGCTATGAGGTGTTCGGATTCGAGAACGCCAGGATCCCCTTCTGTCTGACCGTCGAGGCCGAGGCCTTCGGCTGCACCGTTGACCTGGGCAAGGTGGACCGCACCCCCATGGTGAAGAAGCACCTGTACGCCGCTGAGGACACCCCGGTCTTCCCCGAGGGCTTCCTGGAGAAGGGCAGGGTAAAGACCGTCATCGAGGCCACCAAGCTGCTGAAGCAGAAGTACGGCGACAAGTTGCCCATCGTCGTGGGCACCACCGGCCCCCTGACCATCGCTGGTCACCTGGTCGGCACCGAGAACCTGCTCCTGATGATGATCACCGACCCTGAGGCCGTCCACAAGTTCATCAAGGTGGCCGCCGAGCTGGAGAAGCAGTACCTGAAGGCCCTGGTGGCCGCTGGCGCCGATGTCATCGCCATGAGCGACCCCTCCGCCTCCACTGACATGCTGTCCGGCGAGATGTTCGACGAGTTCGCCAAGCCCTACACCAAGATCGCGTGGGAGGGTGCCGAGGGCGCCATCAAGATCCTGCACATCTGCGGTGACACCACCATCCTTCTGGACCACATGATCGACACCGGCGCTGACGCGCTGTCCATCGAGGAGAAGGTCAACCCCGCCAAGGCCGTCGAGCTCGTTGCTGGCCGCGCTGCCCTGGTCGGCAACATGGGCGTCGTTCGCCCCCTGCTGCAGGGAACTCCTGAGGAGTGCGTCCAGCACGCCCTTGAGATCAAGGCGGCCGGCTTCAACGTCGTCGCCCCCGGCTGCGGTCTCGCGGCCCGTGTTCCCAAGGCGAACATCGAGGCGATGGTCAAGACCGTCAAGGGATGAACCTAGCGGTTCTCCTGAAAACCCCTTAAATCACTTCCCTTTTTTCTCTCATCTGTTGCGATGGCACGCCTCGCGCAATCGCACGATGTTCTCCATGGGGGTCTTGAACGGCATCTCGCACCCCGGGGCCATGATGATCCCCGGTCGGTCCCCGTACCGATCGATGACCGAACGGACGGCCTTCTCCACCTCGTCCGGGGTCCGACGGAACAGCAGCTGCTGATGGTCGATGCCGGGCATGATGCACATCCGTCCTCCCAGAAGGTCCATGGTCGCAGGGAGATCGACGTAGTCGACACAGAAGTGGAGGCAGCGGGGGGATGCCGATGCCTGCAGCTCGAGGTAGGGCATCATGGCGTCGTTGTGCACAATGGTGCCCAGCCCGTTCTCGCCTATCCTCGATAGCAGCGGGCGAAGGCTGGCGATATCGTACCGTTCGGCCATCTCCGGCGACATGAGCTGCCCGGTGGCGGTGCTGTCGTCGATGAACACCGCGTCCGCCCCCGCCTCCGCCGCCCGATCGGCGTACATCCTGGTCGACTCCAGCGACACCTCCAGCATGCTGGTCACCAGGCCCTCGTCATTGAACGCGTCCATGAGCAGGTTCTCGAAGCCCCGAAGCTGGGCGGTCAGGAAGAACGGGGATATGATCCCTCCCACCACCGCCGCCTCGTTCCCAGGATGCTGGCGCAGCAACGCGGTGGCGCGCAGCTGCACCGACCAATGTTCGTCCTCCAGGGGATCGACCGCGCGCAGCCTCTCCACGTCGGAGGGCTCGGTGACGGCGAACCTTGCCACGCGGGGATAGAAGTCCCGCTCGGGGAACTTCCATTCGGTGCCGTGGGCATGCGCCTCGACCAACAGGTCCCCCCATCCAGCCATCACGTTGTCGAAGCGGAACGTGTCATACGCGGAGCGGCAGATGCGGGCAAAGGCCTTCTCGTCCCGGAACCCCTCCCGCATGGTCGTGCCCGAGGCGCTCAGCACCCAACTGGCCCCGCCCAGATGCTGGTAGAAGACGGGTATCTGGTCGACATCGCCGAGGCCCAGGGCCGAGAGGAACCTTTCCCGAGGGGTCATGCCTCCCCATATGGCGAAGATTGTAGTTCTAGATAACTGCGGGCCGCCGTCGTGGGAGCCGCGGCCATCATCTGGCCTGTTCGTGTCATATTTTTTATAGCTACGCTCCAATTTCTGGCCGGCGAAACCAATGGGCTATGGCATTGCACTCGATGTAGGGACGAGCGGCTACAGGACACACCTCGTAGACCTGTCCAAGAACGGCAAGATCATCTCGACGGCCATCACCATGAGGCACCCCCTGCCGGGGGCCAACATCATGGACCACTTACATTTCTGGATGGAGAACGGGTCGGAGGTCGGTCACAGCATCCTCATGAACACCGTGAGCCGCCTCATCGAGCTCCACGGCGCCCCGCTCAAGGAGATCGAACGCATCGCGGTATGCGGCAACCCCGCTCAGGTCTCGATGTTCGAGAACATAGAGATCCGCGACCTTGCGTACGCTGGGCAATCCCTGCTGAAGCGCCTGGGGGTCAAGATCCCCGAGCGCCGCGGGCATGTCACCACGGCCGGCGACCTGGGCCTAACCTCGGTCCGGTCGGAGGTCGAGGTGGTCATACCCCCGGCCATTCGCCACGAGATCGGCGCGGACGCCCTGGCCATGATCATGAAGTCCGGCCTCCTGGACAAGAAGGAGACCTGCATGGTGACCGACTATGGGACCAACGCGGAGATGGGGCTGTTCCACGACGGCGAGCTGTACAGCGGCTCGGCCGCCGCCGGCCCCGCCATGGAGGGACAGGCCATCGACCACGGGATGCTGGCGGCGCCGTTCGCCATATCCGACCTGGAGATAGGGGAGGACGGCCGCTGGAAGAACATCGTGCTGGATGCCAAGCTCCACCCCGTGGTTGGCAGTCTGACCGACGCCGCCAACGGGGCGTCCAAGAGGATGGCCGACATCACCGCCCGGGGCATAACCGGCACCGGCGTGGTGGCCGCGGTGGCGGTGGGTCTCGAATCGGGCCTGATCTCGCTGCCGGGCATCAGGACGCCCGATCGCATGCTGCACTTCCAGGACGGCATCACCTTCTCGGAGGCCGACCTGGGCGAGGCCGGGAAGGCCATGGGGGCCATCCGTGCTGGCCACCGCACCCTGATCGAGGAGGTGGGCATCAGCGACGCCGACGTCAAGACGATGTACCTGGCAGGAGCGTCCGGCACCTATGTCGACCCCATCAAGGCCCAGACCGTGGGGATGGTGCCCCGGATCGTCGACACCACCGTCCAGGTCGGCAACACCTCCCTGATGATGGCGTACGACCTGGTCAGGGACGACTCGGCCCTCGACGAGATGCAGAAGGTGGCCGACTCCATCGCGTCCAAGCACATCATGTTCGCCACCAGCAAGGTCTTCGAGGACATGTACGTCAACGAGATCGCGTTCTGGGACGAGGGCATGCCCGAGGAGATGTACAACGAGGTGCTCAAGGGCGCGGGCCTCAGCCCCCTGCCCCCCATCGTCCGCCCCAAGGAGACCAAGCGTCTCGTTCTCTCCGACATTCCGGTCATCGGGGAGCGCGGGCTCAGCATCCTCGACAACGTCGGCGTGTACCTCACCGGCGGTTTCGAGGGGTGCATCGGCTGCCAGGTATGCGAGAGGGAGTGCCCGGAGAGGGCGCTGAAGGTGCTGGAGGGCGGACCTCACGGATACACCATCAAGATCGCCACCGAGCACTGCCTGGGAACGGCGTGCAAGAACTGCGAGTCGGTGTGCCCCCAGAAGGTGTACCGGTTCGGCGACCTCAGGGTCTCACAGCGCGCCTGAGCGAAAACACCTTCCTACCTCCTTCCTTTTTTCGTCCCCTCCGCGGCCGGCCCACGGTCCGTCTCGGCGACAAGGCCCATTTCGACAACGATTAATATGCAAAATGGCATTTATCGAAACATTGTCCCAATATTGGCCGTTAAATCGCTCAATATCGGAACAATGTTGCAAAGGTGACGTATGGACCTGACCGACATCTCCATACTTAAGTGCCTACGAGGCAACTCCCGGATCAGCCTGGGAAAGATAGCCGAAGAGCTCAACATCTCCAAGGCCACGGTCTCCCGGCGGCTGGTCCGGATGGAGGAGGAAGGTTACGTCTCCAGATACACGATGGACACCAGCCCGGCCCGGCTGGGCCTGATGAAGGCCCTGGTCGGCCTGCAGGTCACGGGAACGGCGGTCAACAGCGTCATCGAGGAGCTGAGGAGGTTCCCCGAGATCGAATCAGTGATGAGAACGTTCGGCGACCACAGCCTGGTGTGCAACATCTACACCACCAGCGTGGACGCCCTCTATGATCTCATTCAGGCGCGCATGCTGAAGATACCGAACATCAACAATGTGGAGGTCGACATCATCATCGACTCCGTGGTCATCAACCCCAATGCCGAACTGGACATCTACCAGAACCGGGTCGGGTAGCGGCGCTCATCGGTCCTTGACCAGGATGGCCCACCGGTCATAGAACGGATCGCGCTCGTTCTCGAACAGCTCCACTTCCTTTCCGTTCCCCAGGGCCCACATCTTGACCGCTTCCGCCTCCTTCTCCGTCTCCACCGTGACGAGCGTCTCCTCGGTCATGGCGAACAGCTCTTCCAGTATGCCCTTCCACATGAGGGCGGTATGATCTATGATGGACCCGGCCATGAGGGCAAGCCCCAGGGGAGCCGGCCGGGCGTAGTGGGAGAGCAGGGAGGCGTCGATGCACATCGTCCGCTCGGGAGCGAGGCGGCCAGCGTACAGCCCTCGGGCGATGAGGCCGGCGTCATTGTCGAACGCCAACGGCACGAGGCCACGGTTCCGCAGGGCCAGGGAGCCCATGCCCGAGCCGCATCCACAGTCCATGCATTCCTCCCCTCGGCGGTCCTTCCATACCGAGGCGATGAGGTCCTCGACCTTGGCGGTGCGGTCCGGGGACAGGTCCTCGATGGCCATGGGGGTCCGTTCGAGCAGGAGCAGCGAGTAGTACTCGCGCATGGCCAGCATGAGCTCGTCCTGGGTCGTCCGCACGACCTCCCCGTCCAGCTCCTCGTATCGCTCGATCACTTCCACCACCGGGGGGCGGAGGAGGAACGAAGCGGCGCTCCACTGCTGACCATCACGAACCGCCAGTGCCAACGGCCAGTCGTTCTCGTCGACCACCAGGCGCGCTTCTTCGGCGGGAAGGGTGAGAACGATGCCGGTGAACGATTGGTCCACCAGCGCTTCGAAGGACGGCTCTATGAACCTGGCGTTGATTCCCATGATGTCATGTATGCTCATTATCGGAGACCGTGCTGGTCAACACCTCCCATCTATTTGTCCGCTTCGTGAGATTTAATAGTGAAGTAGGGTATGCGAGGGCATGAAGCTCGGACCCACTCCCAAGAAGTTCACCTCTGACGGGCATCGCTCGGTCGAACCGGCCGAGACCCTGGCCCGGATCGAGCCCCTTATGGGCGTGGCGGGCGTGACCAGGGTGGCGGACATCACCGACCTCGATCGCGTGGGCATCCCGGTCTTCTCGGCCATCCGACCCACCGCCGAGAGCGGCGCCATCACCGTCTACAACGGGAAAGGGCTGACCAAGGAGGAGGCGAAGGTCTCGGCCATCATGGAGGCGGTGGAGCGGTACTGCGCCGAGGTCCGCGGGGACACCATCGTCCGGCAGGGCGTGGAGGAGTTCATGTCCTCCCACACGGCCGTTCACCCCATGGACCTCATCCTGCCCCAGCATACTGCCTATCACGTCATGCGCCAATCGGTCGCGTGGGTGAAGGGCTGGGAGCTGAACGGACACGAGGAGACATGGGTGCCGGCCACCGCGGTGTTCCATCCCTACCGTACCAAGATGGACCTTCCCCTGTTCCGGACGTCGACCAACGGCCTCCCTGCGGCAACAATCTCGAGGAGGCGATCCTGCACGGGCTGTGCGAGGTCGTGGAGCGCAACGACTGGTCCTTCGCCGAGGGAAGGCGCAAGATCACCGGCGACATCGAGGTGCCGTCGTCCGGTCCGGTCAAGGAGATGGTCGAGAAGTTCACCAGCAAGGGCATCGAGGTGCATCTCAAGGACCTCACCACCGACATTGGCATACCGACGATCGCCGCGGCGGCCGACGATACGGTGATGCAGGACCCCGCGCTCCTCAACCTGGGCCTGGGAACGCACCTGAGCCCGGAGGTGGCGGCCACCAAGGCGCTGCTGGAGCTGGCCCAGAGCCGGCTGACCCAGATCCACGGCGCCAGGGAGGACACGGTGGCGGTATTGAACAACCGCAAGCTCGGCTACGAGCGGATGAAGCGCCTGAACAAGATGTGGCTCACTCCTTCCGGGAGCTCGCGCTCGCTCGATGACCTGCCCCATCTGGAAACGGACGATATCTTCGACGACCTGCAGATCGTCCGGGCCAAGATCAACGCCCGGGGCATGAACCGCACGGTGGTGGTCGACCTCACCCGCAAGGAGCTGGGCATACCCGTGGTGCGGGTGATCGTTCCGGGCATGGAGGTCTTCGCCATCGACGAGGACCGGGTCGGCGCGCGGCTGATGGGAGGCTTTCGCTGAGGCCGGTCATCTATCTCGGGCCGAGCCTCCCGCATGACGAGGCGCGGCGCATACTGGACGCCGATTACCGCCCGCCGGTGAAGCGCGGCGACCTGCTGGAGCTCCCCGAGGACGTCGGCGTGGTGGGCATCGTGGACGGCGTGCTGCTCAGCGATGCCGCGGTGGGCCATCGGGAGATCCTGCAGCTCATGCGCCGCGGGACCAAGGTCATCGGCGGCGGTTCCATGGGGGCGCTGCGCGCCGCCGAGCTCGACGGGCTTGGCATGATCGGGGTGGGGCGCATATACGAGGAGTACTCCTCCGGCCGCATAGAGGGGGATGACGAGGTCGTCCTCATGTTCGATCCCTTCACCCTGACCGCGCTCTCGGAGCCGTTGATAAACCTCCGTCTTAATATCGAGAACGCGGCCCGAGCTAGAGTCATTAAGGAATCAGACGCAAGGATTATTATCGACCGCCTAAAATCCACCTTCTATCCCAGAAGATCGTTCGAAAAGCTGCTAGCCATATCGAACGAAATACTAGCGTCCGACGAGATGCGAGATTTCGAAATTTTTTAAAATCCAAGAGCGTAGATTTTAAACGAAATGACGCGATTTCTGTAATTAGGACCGTTAAATCGGTCGTACAAAATTGAGAAAAATTAACCGCTGTTAAGTTTTTTTAATAACGACTGGCCATGTTCTAGAAATCACGATTGTTTACGATGGATGGTTCATCCATCCATCACTAGTCTTATATGCATCTCTCTACTTACAAGGCCACGCAAGGGGATTCGATTTTCATCAGAGAGGACTAACCGACCTGATGATAATCTCGAAACAATTTAATCGCGCGAGGGGGGACCTCGGGCGATTAGACGGAAGATGAAAAAAAGGAGGTAGAAAATTTGGCGAAATACAAGGACAAGATAGACTTGTATGACGACAAGGGCAAGCTCATCGAGAAGGACGTGCCTCTCGACGCGATCAACCCTCTGTACAACCCTGCCATCCGGAGGATCGCTTCTCTTGCGAAGAGAACCATCGCCGTAGACCTGGCCGGAATTGAGAAGGGTCTCAAGACCGGACGTGTGGGCGGAGGTTACATCAAGGGAAAGGAGATCAACGCCGATATCGTGGCTAACGCCGACAAGATCGCCAAGAGGGTCAAGGACATCCTCAAGGTGGACAAGGATGACGACACTGAAGTGCGCCCCATCCTTGACGGCAAGAGGCTGGTCGTCCATGTGCCGACCGCCAGGGTTGACGCTGGTATCGAGTACACCACCGGCTTCACCGCGACCGCCGCGGCGGTCACCCAGGCCATCATCGATGAGTTCGGTGTCGACATGTTCCACGCGAACATGGTGAAGACCGCCACCTGGGGCAGGTACCCCCAGACCATGAACTTCCTGGGCGCCAATGTGAAGTCCATCCTCGAGGTTCCTCAGAACAACGAGGGTGCCGGTTACGCTCTTAGGAACATCATGGCCAACCACGTGGTTGCCCTTGCCAGCAAGAACTCTCTGAACGCAGCGGCGATCTCCTCGATCTTCGAGCAGACCGCCATGTTCGAGCTCGGTGACGCCATCGGACCCTTCGAGAGGTACCACCTCTTGGGCCTGGCCTACCAGGGCCTGAACGCTAACAACCTGACCGTGGACCTCGTGAAGGCCAACGGCAAGACCGGCACCGTCGGAGACGTCGTTGCCAGCCTGGTCGAGCGCGCCATCGAGGACAAGGTCATCAAGGTGAAGGAGAAGCTGCCGTCTGGGTACAAGGTTTACACCACCAACGACTTCCCGCTGTGGAACGCTTACGCGGCCACCGGTATGCTCGCTGCCGTCATGGTGAACATCGGTGCGGCCAGGGCCTCTCAGGCCGTCCCCGCGACCATCCTGTACTACAACGACCTGCTCGAGCACGAGACTGGACTTCCCAGTGTGGACTTTGGGCGTGCGATGGGTGTTTCCGTCGGTATGTCCTTCTTCTCGCACTCGATCTACGGTGGCGGCGGCCCCGGTCTGTTCCACGGCAACCACGTGGTTACCAGGCACAGCAAGGGCTTCGTCATCCCCTGTATCGCCGCTGCTTGCAGCCTAGATGCCGGAACCCAGTACTTCTCTCCTGAGGCCACTTCGACCCTGATCAAGGACGTCTACGGTGACATCCCTGAGTTCAAGGCTCCGCTGAAGGCAGTCGGAAAGGAGGCCAAGAAGCTGAAGTAAGAGGTCATGGTGGCTTGATGACGAGTACTAGTGCAGAATCCATACCTCTTCCTGAGGTACTGATCTTCCCCCACCGGCTCCTTTCCGCGGACACGACCGAGAAGCTCCTCAACAGGGTCTACGAGGTCCCTCATGTCCGTCAGATCAACGTCTCCGGCGAGGGTCTTCCAGCCAAGGTCACGTCCGGCCCTCACGCCGGATTGCCTGTGGAACACCCTCAGCGCAAGGTGATAACGGTCAAGGGAAAGGAGGTCGAGCTCACGCTCCAGGTCGGTAGGATATTCGTCGAGATCGACGATATTGACAACCTGCAGGGAGCGCTCGACGAGATCGAGAAGATCTGCCAGGAGATCCTGACATTCGGGTTCAACCTGGAGGTGGGGAGGTACTCGAAGTACAGGCCCACTGTTACCGATTACAAAAAGGGTAAAAGGTGTTAACATGGCATACAAGAGACAGTTCTATCCCGGTGAGAGCCAGGTGGCCAAGAACAGGCGCCGCTACATGGACCCCTCCGAGAAGCTGAAGAAGCTTCGCGACGTGGCCATGGACGACGTCATCAGGATCCTGGGCCACAGGGCTCCTGGAGAAGATTACAAGAGCATTCACCCCCCACTCGCTGAGGGGAACGAGCCTGAAGACCTCATCAGAAAGCTGGTCGTTCCGATCGAGGGCGCCAAGGCCGGCGACAGGATCAGATACATCCAGTTCACCGACTCGGTGTACTTCGCCCCCATGGTTCCGTACCTGAGGGCCTGGATGTACATGACCCGCATCCGCGGCTTCGATACTGGTACCCTCTCCGGAAGGCAGATCATCGAAATGAGGGAGCGCGATCTGGAGAAGGTCTCCAAGGAGTTCATCGACAACGAGACGTTCGACCCCGCCAAGACCGGTATCCGTGGCGCCACCGTTCACGGACACGCCTGCAGGCTGGACGAGAACGGCCTGATGTTCGATGCCTGGCAGAGGTACCGCTGGAACGCCAAGAAGGGAGAGGTAGAGTACGTGAAGGACCAGGTGGCCCTTCCGTTGGACAAGCCCATCTCCGTTGGCAAGCCCCTGCCCGAAGCTGACCTGAAGAAGATGACCACCATCTTCAGGGCCGATGGCGTGGACATGAGGGACGACCCCGAGGTCATGGCCATCAACCTGAGGATCCACAGGCTGAGGACCCTTTGCGGTTACCAGGCCTACGCTCTGAAGGGGGAGTAAACAAATGGCAAAGTCAAAGGATAAGCTCTTCATTGACGCGATGAAGAAGAAGTTCAAGGAGGACCCGACCGAGGTCAACACCCACTACTACACCTTTGGTGGCTGGAAGCAGTCCAAGAGGAAGAAGGAGTGGGTAGAGCAGGCCAACAAGATCGCCAAGAAGCGTGGCATCCCAATGATGAACCAGGACATTGGCGTTCCTCTCGGCCAGCGTGTCCTCATGCCTTACCAGCTGTCCCACACGGACATCTACGCCGAGGCTGACGACCTGCACTTCATGAACAACGCCGCCATGCAGCAGGCGTGGGATGATATCCGCAGGACCGTCATCGTCGGTCTCGACACCGCCCACAGCGTTATCGAGAAGAGGCTGGGCAAGGAGGTCACCCCTGAGACCATCAACCTGTACCTGGAGACCGTGAACCACGCCATGCCTGGCGGTGCGGTCGTTCAGGAGCACATGGCCGAGGTCAGCCCCGCGCTGTCCGAGGACTGCTACGTCAAGGTCTTCAGCGGAGACGACGAGCTCATCAGCCAGCTTGACAAGCGCTTCGTGATCGACATCAACAAGGAGTTCCCCAAGGAGCAGGCCAAGCAGCTGAAGGACGCCATCGGCAAGTCCCTCTACCAGGCCGTGCGCGCCCCGACCCTGGTCGGCCGCGTCTGCGACGGAGGTACCATCTCCCGCTGGTCTGCCATGCAGATCTCGATGTCCTTCATCAGCGCCTACAGGCTCGCTGCCGGTGAGGCCGCCATCGCGGACTTCGCCTACGCTGCCAAGCACGCCTCGGTCGTGAACATGGGTACCATGATGCCGGCCCGCAGGCCCGTGGCCCCAACGAGCCCGGTGGAATTCCCTTCGGGTTCCTGGCCGACATGGTCCAGTCCACCCGCGTCTACCCTGACGACCCCGCCAGGGCTGCGCTGGAGACCGTCGCTCTCGGTGCGGTCATCTACGACCAGATCTACCTCGGATCCTACATGTCCGGCGGTGTCGGCTTCACCCAGTACGCTACTGCGGCCTACACCGACGACATCCTGGAGGACTACACCTACTGGGCCCTTGACCTGATCAAGACCAAGTACGGCGGCCTGTGCAACAGCAAGCCCTCCATGGACCTGATGGAGAAGCTCGGCACTGAGGTCAACTCCTACGCTCTGGAGATGTACGAGAGGTACCCCGCCGCGATGGAGGCCCACTTCGGAGGTTCCCAGCGTGCCACCGTCGCCGCTGCCGCCACTGGTATCGCTTGCGCGATGGCCACCGGCAACGCCGACTTCGGTGTGAACGGCTGGTACCTGTCCATGCTCCAGCACAAGGAGAGGCACGGACGTCTCGGCTTCTACGGCTTCGACCTGCAGGACCAGTGCGGTTCCGCGAACTCGTTCTCCTACAGGAGCGACGAGGGTCTGGCCTTCGAGCTGAGGGGACCCAACTACCCCAACTACGCCATGAACGTCGGTCACCTGAGCGGCTACGCCGGTATTGCGATGGCGCCTCACGCGGCTCGCGGCGATGCCTTCGTCTGCAACCCGCTGATCAAGGTCGCATTCGCCGACAAGAGCCTGCCCTTCGACTTCGCGAACATCACGAAGGAGTTCGGCCGGGGCGCCCTCAGGGAGTTCATGCCTGCGGGTGAGAGGACCGTCATCATCCCCGCCAAGTGATCGTCATGAAAGTCGGAGACCTTGCCAAGTACCGCAACACCGGCTCGGTGGGAAAGATCGAGGACATCATGGAAGAGGATGGAAGGACCTGGGCACTCCTGGACACCACCAACCTCTACTACGACATGTCCACCCTCGATCCCGCCCGGCCGGAGGAGTACCGCAAGGAATCCGCTGGCGATCGCGGTCTGAAGGACCAGCTGGCCGAGATCGATCGCATGCGCGAGCAGATCGAGGACATCCAGGCGCAAGCCTCCCAGATAACTCCTTCAGGCGGGGGATGAACCCTCACAGCGAACCAAACCCCTTCCCTTCACCTTTTTACGTTTCTCCGATGGGGGACCCCATCACGCCTTGATTTGATCTGAGACGAGAAAGCTCACGCTCGTCCGAAGAACCGTCGAGCGTTCAAAAGATGGTATAAAGAGGTTTAGAGCTCAACGCCCTCGGGGGCGTTGAACCCTATCAAGATGGATGCCAGCTTGGGGTTGTCCTCAAATCCGTGCATCTTCCGGAGCATCATGTCGGCCGGAGCGGACGGAGAGCAGGAGACCACGTCGAGCATGCCGAACTCCTCCACCTCGGGGAACGACACCGGAGGCATGACGAAGCTCTCGCCCCTCTCCCCCTTCCGTCCGGGATACATGACGAACTCGTCGGACAGCCATATGATGTCCTCCTTGACGCTCTCCAGGAACTCCTTCTTGCGATGAGGCAATATCTCCTCTCCTAGGACCACTCCGTCATCGGAGATCAGCATCACTGTGGGCTCCGGTGGCGGGCGGAACGAAGCCCTCTTGATGATGCACAGGACATGCTGCCTGCTGAGGCATTCGGTCACGCCCTTGTTGATCACCTTGATGCCCAGGGCGGCTTTGATATTGCTCTCGATGCTCAGTATCTTCTCCCGGCACTCGCCGTTGAGGGGGAAGACATGCACCGTCCCCCTCAACTCCTCCAGTCGGGAAACAATGTCCGCCATCCTTACCATATGCCATGTTGAACGAATTGACCGCTATTAATGCTATGGATAGTTGTCAGAAAGCCAGGAAAGGGTTTAATATAATCAGCAGGGACTTTAATCGGCATGAGCCTCACTCTGCTGGCCAAGCAACAGCCCGCCGCCATCAACGCGCTGTACAAGCTCAAGAACGAGATCTTCCGCGATGGGGCGCTTACCTCCAAGGAGAAGGCGCTGATGGCCGTGTCCATCTCCTGCCTGATGCGATGCGAGACCTGCCTGGAGACCTGGGCCGAGCGCGCCAAGGAAATGGGGGCCACGGTGGATGAGCTACGAGAGTCCATTCTGGTGGCCATGTACCTGGCCGGACCCGCTACGGCGGTTTGGTCCGACAAGGTGGACGCGATCCTGGGAGGGCCCGTGGAGATCGACTAGGCCTCGAAGGTGAAGCAGACGTTGCGCTTGAGGCCGAAGCCCGCCGCGACCTCTGCCGCTTTAATCAGGGCGGAGGGCACGGGGCAGGCCGAATGAGCCAGCACCTTCCCGCAACTCTCGTAGATGGGATTCTCGGAGAACGGCATCCTCAGCGCGTCGAACGGCGTAATGTCCGCCGGAAGGCAGTCGGGGATCTTCTTGACATGGGGGCATCCGCTGTCGATCTGGAACAGGATGCTGCCCTCATCGTTGGTGCAGACCCGTATGGTGGTGTGGAAGCGGCAGACGCCGGCATCCACGCACAGGCTGGTCATGTTCGGATCATTGGATGACACGACCATAGAGCCGATAGCCAGCTCTTAATCCTTTCCTCGAGCGTTCGATGGCCGTGCCGCTCCGCCGCTCAGGAATGGCTACGCTCCTTCCGGGATTTGGAGATGAGCTCGAACATCCCGCCCTTGGTTATGTCCACCACCCCGAAGACGGCCACCGCCTCCTTTCTCCGTATGATGGGCACCACCACCACCGGCACCCCGCGGTAGACGCCCGAGGGCGCCGACCGGCGGACCACCGTGCTTCGGTTCAGAGCCTCTTCCAGGACTGGGCCAGTGTACCTGTCGTCGACGATCTCCCCATCCTCGCACCTGACCCCATAGTGGTTGCGGCTCCGCATGGTGACGGGCATACGGCCCACCAGCTCGTGGACGGCCAGGGCAAGGCACTTGAGTTCCTCCGGCCCGGTGTCGGCGGAGATCAGGCTGGTCGCCCCCTCCCTCCAGCAGGGCCGGGTGGTGTCGCTGAGGGCCAGCCCCGCGGTCACCGCTCCCTTCTCCGCCGCTTCGTAGCTATGGGCCGTGCCCACGATGATGGCGTCGTTCTCCTCCAGGGTGAACAGGGCCCGCAGGGGTTGGAGATGGGCCTGGTCTGGGACCTCGGGATCGTCGGGGAACATGAGGTGCCCGCCCTTGAACACCAGGGTGGTGGCGCCCATGGCTCCCGATCGCACGGCCTCGTCCCTTTGCTCGTACCCGGTGTTGATGCGATCGGCCATGCCCTTTACCAGGACCGCGCAGTCCTTGGGCCCAAGGGTAAGGCCCTCGATGCTGACCGGCGCGGCGAAGATGCCGGAGGCCCGGAATAGCTTCTTACCTCGGTCGGTGAGGACCGCGCCTTTCTTGGTGTTCTCCACCGAGCCCTCTCTTATCATCTTGTCCAGGATGGTGCGGGTGCTGCCTTCGCCAATATCAAGGATCTGAGACAGCCCCTTGCGCCCTACTGGCCCCTGTGAGCTGAGCACATCGTAGGTCTTCCATACATGGAACAGCGAGAACTTGGGGGTCGGTCCGCCCCCCGAATATGACTGAAATTTCAGGACCATTCGACTCTGGATGGTGCATCCATCCTATAAAGCTTGATATCGACACGTCGAACGAGGCAATTGTGTGATTGAAGAAGATCGGAAAGGGTTTGGAAGGGGTTTGGAAAAGGTTTACGGCGGAATCATAGCTTTGGGCTACTAAAGAGGTGCGAACTCCACCTACCTTCAGGCGGTCTTCTGGGACCCTTCGGTCCCCATGATCACCTCCCGGGGAAGCGTCTGCTCTGGCGGCGCCTCGGTCTTGATGAAGTCAGCATCGTCGCTGAACAGGTCCTCATCAGGTATCTTGCCACGGGTCGCCCGGATGATGATGCCCGCGATGAGGCCGCCGACAAGCGTGATGACCATGGTTCCAACGGCCGCTATGGCATTGGTAAAGGTCCCAGTGATCACCACGATGGACAGCGCACCTATCCACCCGGCCACGCCGTGCAGGTTGTGGACGCCCATCACGTCGAGGACGCCCAGGAACTTGCACAGCCTGGGCTGCAGGTAGATGAACGACAGAGCCGAAATGGCACCAGCCACCAGACCTACGACCAGCGCGCCCCATTGGTTCACCGACAGCAGGGGAGAGCCGATGGCGACTGGCCCTGCCAGCATTGCATAGGTGTAGATGAGCGGGTTGACCTTCTTCTGGACGATCTGGCAGATCAGGTACGTGGTTATGATCGAACCGAGACCTGCCATGTAACAGGTGATCATACCCCAGGTGACCTGGTCAGAGGGCAGCAGGGCGGTCACGAAGGACGGCCACAGCATCCACAGAAGCATCGATGCCAGCCAAACGAACGACACGCTGTGCGTCGTGGTGTACATAGGTTCGTCGAACGCCCGCTTCTCCCGGACGGCCAACGCGACACCCAGACCGAAGTAGGCAGCGCACATGTGAACAAGCATCGATCCACCGGGATCGGTCGCATCCATGACCGTGAACAGGAAGTACTCCAGGGCCACGAACACGGGGGCGAACAGGACTCCCGCCAGGAGGTACTGCCACATCTTGATGGTTCCTAAGAACACACCTATGGCAATGACCACCGTGATGGCACAGATCACGCCCATGAGCATGAGGTCCTGGTTCCAGCTGGCGCCATAGTAGAACTCGTTGATGGCCATGTAGGTGATGAAGCTGCCTGCGGTGACGAGCAGCGTTCCTAGCGCCACTCCCCACTCGAACTTCCGGATGAACAGCATCAAGAAGGCGACCATCATCAACATGAACCAGACATCCTGGTTCTTGTTGTACTTGTTCAACTCGTCATCCAGAAAGCTCTGGTCGGCAGTGGAGCCTGGCGCATCGGGAGTTATCAACTCCTCGCCGGCCGCTGCTGCCGAGCCCAATGGCACGAGCATCAACGCCATGCATACGAAGACCAACGCTATCGTCAGTCCCGTCTTCTTTCCGAGATTCATGTCTTCTCTCCTCCTTTATCCCCTAAAAAAATTAAAAAAGGAATTGGTTTGGAAGACCGATCTCACCTGATGTTGAGACCGAGGTCCCTGAGCTTGGCCACCGCTCCGTCGTAGACCTTCAGGTACTCATCGGTAGGCTGAACGGTCTTGACGTTGTAGCACTCCTGGAAGCGCTTGCCAGCGGGGGCGCTCTTGTAGTTGCCCTCGTATCCGCTGACCAGCTTCTCCAGGATCTCATTGACCTCCGAGATCTTCATGCCGGCGGTGGCGGCAGCAGCCTCACCCATGATGCGGGCTTCCATGCCGGTGGTCTTGTCCTGCACCACGCCCTTGGCGGCGGCGGAACCGGACAGGAGCTCACGGCCAGAGGCAGTGTCGCTGATGGCCTGAGTGGCGGTCTCAAGCAGACACATCTCCGTGCACGGGCCTGCGATCGGGTAGTACTGGTTGGCCAGTAGCAGGTCGGTGTGCGCGTCGATGGCAGCAGCGGCGTGGGCCGCGATCTGCAGGGTCTCCCTGGACGTCGTTATGCCCCACCTGATGTGGATAGGTCCGTCAAGGTGGTAGTTGGCATGGAAGACCGTGAACGAGGCCAGCGTGGTGGCGATGTCACAGATCGTGGTCTCCTCGACGCCGCCGCAGTACCCACCGAAGATGGGCATCTGCTCGATCATGATGGTGTTGCCCTGGGCAACCCATCCGGCCAGCATGTTGAATGCCGCCATGTCGATCTTGAGCTCGTTCAGCTGAGAGCACTCGTGGGAATCGACAGGCCTCAGGCCACTGAGGCAGTCGCTAGCGAGACGGCCCGCCGCGGACAGCGGGGTCTCAGGTCCCTATATGGCCATGTATGGGCGGCCGGCCCTTATCCTTGCTTCCCTCACCGCCCTGAGCTCGGCCATCATGGCCCTTATCTCCCAGGGGGTGTTGGTGGCAGCGCCGTTGCCCTCGATGGTCGCCATGACACCGTTCACGAGGGTGTCGACGACGGCCTCCTGAGCATAGGACTGCATGATCTGGACGAACACCTCTTCGGACACCGGGGCTCCGGTAGGTCCACCCTGAATGACGGGCTTCCGGGGAGCGTTCCCCTTCCTGGGCTCGAAGCGGACGGCGTCGCGGTTCTCCCCGAGAACCAGCCACTTGGGGGTCTTCTTGATGCCCTCCATGACCTCCTCTTCGCTGATGGTCAGCACACGGCCAAGGTCGGCATTGTAGATACCAGTGGTGACAAGCATCTCCAGACCGGCCTGGAACAGGCGCTCCTTGAGGTCCTTGTCCTCGGGAACGATCTCCTTGCCGAACTTGATGTTATACTTCTCCTTCAGCTTGGCGGCGTTTCCCGGGATGATCTGGTAGTCCCACTCGGCCTCGGTAACCTTCTTCCCCTTCAGGTTCCTGTTGTACGCGTCAAAGACGTTAAGTGGTCTTACAGCAGCCATTCTTCTCACCCCTTCACCAGATTGTTGACCATCTCCACGGCCTCGGCACCGGACGGGCAGTACTGGTCCCCACCGATGCTCTCGACCCACTCAGCAGACGCGGGCGCGCCGCCGAAAATGGTCTTCGCGGGGTGCTTCGCCTCCTTCAGAAGGTCAACGATGTCCTTCTGAACGACCACGGTGGTGGTCATCAGAGCGGAAGCACCGACGACGTCAGCGTTGTTCTCCTGCGCGGCCTCAATGAACTTCTCAGGAGGTACGTCCCTTCCGAGGTCTACGACATTGTAGCCAGCGCCCTTCAGCATGGCAGCCACCACGTTCTTGCCGATCTCGTGGATGTCACCAAGAACAGTGGCGATGACCACAGTGCCGCGGGACGCCGTGGCTCCCTTGGTCATTACGGGCTCGAAGATGGATAGAGCCTTCTCCATGGCCGCGGAGGCCGCCAGAACCTGAGGCAAAAAGATCTTGGCCTCATCGAACAGGTTGCTGATGGTTTCCATTCCCTTGCCAAGGCCGTTCTCAACGGCGTCTCCGGGGGCGATTCCGGCATCCAATGCCTGTTTCGCCGCCGTCTCGGCAAGCTTAATGTCCCAAGTTTCTACAGCTTTCTTGAGACTTTCCATTATTGCAGCTTTGTCGCTCAAATTCTTCCTCCTATCGTTTGTTATAAAGTGTTTGCTAACTAATTGGGAATCTCATATATAAAATAATATGTTGGAATCAAAATGTATTTATACAATGAAAAGACGAGATTTAAACAAAAAACAAAACTTTTTATAATGGTGTTAGGGCCATACCGAAGTCGAGGCATACTTATAAATAATTAACAACAAATTTACCTAAACGAGGGGGAAAAAGTGGGACTATGGTGGATCTGTTGAATGACGATCATGCGACCCAATCGATCATTTCATCATTCACAGCGATCCTCCGAGATTGCCGTCTGGAAGGCAAGGCCCTCGCATCGGTCGCGATCGATGGCCTTGAGGAGCCCAGCGGGAGCTCAACGACGATAGGAAGAACGATCTTCTATAGCCCTGACCATATACAGATGGAGGAACGGGCAGGAGATGGAGTGTTGGTCCGGAGACCACCAGGCCTCTACAGCCGCGGCAGCCGGGTTCGACTCCCGGGCACTTCGCCATTTAATCCCCATCTCGTGTTGGAGGGAATCATCTGACCATTGAGTGGACGCCTTCGCAGAAGCAGAGGCTGAAGGAACTAGGGATCGATTCGGACCAGGACTATACCATTAACAATATACAAGAGCGCGAGGAGGTCTTCTCGAGGCTGGTCACACGGCGCCAGTCCGAAGGTCGTCGAGCCATCCGGTCGATGATGGAGCATCCTGTAAGGCACAAGCTAGCGCAGCTCGAGCAGGACCTGGCGCAAGCACTGGTGGACGACGGTTTCCTTGAGTTCCGAACGCCCACCATCATCACGAGGTCCGCCCTGGAGAAGATGGGCATCGGTAGGGAGCATCCGCTCCATGAGCAGGTGTTCTGGCTGGATGAGAAGAGGTGCCTTAGGCCGATGCTCGCCCCCAACCTGTACTATGTCATGCGGCACCTGAAGAGGAACGCCAAGGGCCCTGTCAAGCTGTTCGAGATCGGCACCTGCTATCGCAAGGAATCGCACGGCTCGAACCATCTAGAGGAGTTCACAATGCTCAACCTTGTAGAGCTGGACCCTGCGGGTGACGCCCGGGAACAGTTGAGGAAGCACATCTCGACCATCATGAACACCATCGGCCTGGACTACGAGCTGGTGTCGTGCTCATCCGATGTTTACGTCGAGACGACCGACGTTGAGGTCAACGGGGTCGAGGTCGCCTCGGGAGCGATAGGCCCCCACAAGCTCGATCCCGCTCATGGCATCAAGGCACCGTGGGCCGGCGTAGGCTTCGGCCTGGAACGCCTGCTGATGTTGAAGCACGGCGAGGATAACGTCAAGAAGGTGGGGAGGAGCCTGATCTATCTGCAAGGGGTCAGGCTGGACATATAGGGAGCTGACACTGATGGAACATACAGAGGCGATCGTTCAACGATTGCGGGATGGGAGGATGGTCTCCCAGGAGGAGATCGAGACGCTGCTCTCGGTCAGGGACCCTCGCTCACTGGACATGCTGTTCAGTGCGGCACGTGATGTCAAGGAACGCAACTTCGGCAACAAGGTCTTCTTCTATGGTTTCGTGTATTTCTCGACACATTGCCGTAACAACTGCTCCTTCTGCTTCTACCGGCGCTCCAACACCGAGAGCCTTCGGTACAGGAAGACGGACGAGGAGATACTCTCCCTCTCGACGTCCTTGGCCGATTCGGGCGTCCATTTGATCGATCTCACCATGGGCGAGGACCCCATCATTCACAAGGACGATCACTACCGGCGCCTGCTGGACATAGTCAGCATGGTCGACGATGCGGTCGACACCCCGCTCATGCTCTCCCCCGGCGCCCTTCCGCACGATGTCTTCGCTCCCCTCCGCGATGCTGGGGCGGACTGGTTCGCGTGCTATCAGGAGACGCACAATCGGGATCTGTTCCAACGGCTCCGGCCCGAGCAGGACTACGAGTTCCGCCTGTCCCAGAAGAGGTGGGCCAGGGAGTCGGGCCTCTTGGCCGAGGAAGGCATCATGGTAGGGGTGGGAGAGACGATGGCCGACCGGGCCCGCTCCATCATGGTCATGAGGGACCTGGGGGTGGACCAGATACGAGCCATGACCTTCGTTCCCCAGCCCAACACTCCCATGGCCGACCGGGGACCGTCCCCCTACCTGGACGAGCTGATCACCATCGCGGTCATGCGGCTGGTCCATCCCACCAAGCTCATCCCGGCCAGTCTGGACGTGGAGGGCATAGCCGGCCTGGCCCCCCGCCTGGACGCCGGGGCTAATGTTATCACTTCCATCATTCCACCCTTGAAGGGCCTGGCGGGAGTGGCCCAGCATGAACTGGACATAGACGATGGCGGCAGGTCCATGGAGAACGTGGAATGCGTGCTCGACGAGCTGGGCGTTCAGAAGGCATCCCGTTCCGACTATGCTGCCCTGCTGACCCAGTGGAAGGACAGAGGGATCTCCGAGGCTTGAGAAGATGAGGCTGGCTATCGTCGGAGGGAAGCTGCAGGGCATAGAATGCGCCTATCTCGCCAAGAAGGCCGGCTTCACCACGGTGGTGTTGGACCGGCGCCCCAGCGCACCCGCGCTATCTCTGGCCGATGAGACGGTGGTGCTCGACGTCGTCTCCCGGTCGAAGGAGGCCCTCAGGACCTTTTCCGATTGCGACGCGATATTGCCGGCCAACGAGGACCTGGCGACGCTAACGGCCCTGGACGAACTGTCGCGAAAGGCTGGCGTCCCCCTGCTCTTCGACCTGGAGGCCTATCGGACGAGCTCCTCCAAGCTGCTGTCCAACAAATTGATGAACGAGCTTAACGTCCTCACCCCCCGGCCGTGGCCCGACTGCGGCTACCCGGCGGTGGTCAAACCCTCCTCCCTCAGCGGCAGCGCGGGCGTCATGAAGGCGAGCTGCCAGCAGGAGCTCGAGGAGGGGCTGGCGCGGATCAAGGAGCTCAACGACGATGTGGTGATACAGGAGTTCGTGGAGGGCCCCAGCATATCCATCGAGGTCATAGGGAACGGCGAGGACGCCGTTCCTCTGGTGACCACCGAGGTCATCATAGACGATGACTACGACTGCCGTATGGTGAAGTGCCCCTTCACCGGGATCGACGCCTCGGCGGAAGAAGAGTTCAAGGAATGGGGCCGAAGGATCGCCGAACGAATGGCCCTGTGGGGCATAATGGACGTGGAGGCGATATTGCAGGACGGCTTCCCCAAGGTGCTGGAGATCGATGCCCGCATGCCCAGTCAGACGCCCGCGGCGGTCTACCACGCGACCGGGGTCAACATCGTCGAGACGCTGGTCAACGCGCTGATGAGGGACCGGCTCGAGAGGCCGTCACCCAGGCCAGGCGCGGCGATATATGAGCACATCGCGGTGGACGGCGATCTCATGCGATCGTGCGGGGAGGGCGTGTTCGCCCAGGTGAGGAGTCCCAAGGTAAGGAAGGGGCTCTTCGGCTCGGACGAGATGATCACCGACTACGTGCCTGGGCGAACGAGCTGGCGCGCCACCATCATCTGCTCCGGGGCCACCCCGGCGGAGGCCTGGGAGAAGCGGAGCGCTTGCATTGATAGGATCATCGATTCTGCGAAGGTATCGCGGTTCGAATGCCGCGGGGAGGAGATGAGAGCATGACCAGACTTACACCGGACATGATACATGATGTGCCATATGCCATGAGCGACCGGGACCACGCGCTATGGGGGTCCTTGGGCAGGGACCTTAGAGGATTGGCGTACGAGGCCGTGGGCCTTGATGCCAACGAACACGTCATGGAGGGCCTGACGATCGCCTGCGTCCCGGTGACCGCTGGCCAGAGCACCATCTCCGGCTTCTCCGAATCGGTATGTGCAGTGGCCGAGCACCTGGGGTCCCGTTCGTACGTGACCAAGCGCACCGACGTCGCCGGCTTCCTCGACGCCATCGAGGCCGGGGCCGACATCGTGTTCATGGCCGATGACGAGGAGTTCGTGGCCTTCAACGTCAAGGCCGGCAGGGCCGTCAACAACATTCGATCGACCGCCCTGGGCTACTTCACCGCCCTGCGCCTGGCGGCCGGACCGCTGGATGGGAAGGACGTCCTTCTGATCGGCGCCGGGAGGGTCGGTTCCAAGGCCGGGGACCTGCTGGCGGCTTCCCGGGCCCGCGTCACCGTGGTGGACGCGGACCCCTCGCGGACCGAGGCCCTGCTACAGTCACACCGCTCCTTCGTTTCAGAGGACGTGCTGGAGACCGCGGTGCGGAAGGCATCGTTGATCTTCAACGCGTCCCCGGCCCGGATCCCCGGGGAATGGATAAAGGAAGGCGCGATCGTCGTGTCTCCAGGCATGCCGTTCTCCTTCGACGAGGAGGGCATGAGAAGGATGAGCGTATTGGTCCACGACCCTCTGCAGATAGGGGTGGCCGTCATGGCGGTGTGGAGCGCCAGCCTATCCCTCCAACCGGCGATGGCGCCTCATCAGGCCGCCACGGTCATGGAGGTCATATCATGAGCGGATACGGCATCGCCCTGGACCTCGGGACCAGCGGGTTCCGGGCCCAGGCCGTGGAACTGGACTCGGGCAAGGTCATATCGACCGCCATCACCACCCGCCACCCGCTCCCGGGGGCCAACGTGATCGATCACGTGAACTTCGCCATGGACACCGGGGCCGATACGGCCAACATGCTGATCATGGATGCCGTCAACAGGTTGTTCGCCCTGCTCGATATCGACCTGTCCAAGGTGACCGTCGTGGGCGCCTGCGGCAACCCCTTCCAGATGTCCTTATTCCAGAACATCGAGATCCGCGACCTCGCCTATGCGGGAAAGCGGATGCTAGAGGCGCTGGGGGTGAAGCCCCAGGAGCGGGACGGCGCCATCGTGCCCGCATCCTCGATCGGGCTCCAAGGCATGCCCGACGCTTCGGTCATCATACCGCCAGCGGTCAGCCACGAGATCGGCGCGGACGCCCTGGCCATGCTGCTCATGACCGGCGCATTGGAACAGGACGAACCGTGTCTGGTCATCGACTACGGCACCAATGCGGAGATGGCCCTCATCGTGGATGGACAGGTGTACACCGGCTCGGCCGCCGCCGGACCGGCCCTGGAGGGCCAGCAGATCGAGAAGGGCATGCTGGCGGCCCCAGGGACCATCTCGGACATCCATATAAAGGAAAATGGATGGGAGAACTGGGTGCTGGACACCGACTACGCTCCGCGGCGGGGCGACACGGTCGATCCGGCGACCGGCGCGGTGGCCGCGGAGGGCGACTGCCATGGTCGCGCCCAAGGGTCACCGGCACGGGCGTCGTGGCCGCCCTGTACAGCGGCATCAGCGCCGACATGGTCAAGATGCCGGCCATAAGGACCGACGATCACCGACTGCATCTGCAGGATGGCGTGTACATCACCGAGAATGACGTGGCCGAGGCCGGCAAGGCCATAGGCGCGCTGCGCGCCGGCTACCTCACCCTGATGAGGGAGGCCGGGCTGTGGATCGAGGACGTCCCCATATCCTTCATGTCGGGCGCATCGGGGCTGTACGTCGATGCTATGAAGGCCCAGCGGATCGGCATGGTTTCGCCCGGCTCCACCCGCATCATACAGTTCGGGAACACCTCGCTGGCCATGGCCAAGGAGCTGACCACCGGCAAGGTCTCACTGGACGACATGAGGGCGTTCGCCCACCAGCTTAGGGCCAAGCATTGCATGTTCGCCACCTCGGAGGACTTCAAGAACCTCTACTCCATCGAACTGTCCCTATGGACCTACGGCATGCCGATGAGCGCCTACAACGACATGCTGGACATCTATTCCATGCCTCACCTTCCTGCAGAGCCGGTGAAGGCTGAAGTGGAGCGCAGGGTCAACAGGGACATCCCTGACCTGGGCGAGAAGGGAATGTCGGTGCTGCGCGACCCTGGCATGGTGCTCACCGCCGAGCTGGAAGGATGCATCGAATGCCAGAAGTGCGTGAAGGAATGCCCCGAGAAGGCCCTGAGGATCGAGGGCGGGGAACCGCCACGGGCCATCATCCGCTCCGACCTGTGCATGGGTACGGCGTGCAAGAGATGCGAGCTGGTCTGTCCCAAGCACGTCATCTCCCTGAAGGCGCTGAGGTGATACCCACTCATCGAACGATGCCCTTCGACATTGGTCAAGGATTACAATACTCACGCCCCAAACTTAATGTGCGTCGTTCACTATTGTGGTGACAGTAATCGCGTTACAGCCCGCCGGCTTCCCCGACCTCATATTTCGACGAGGAGCGGTCCGAACCGGCAGGCTTCTCGACATGCCCTGTTTAAACCGATTCAGGAGGAGAGTGGGGGGGATCAGAGCTGAGCGACAAATCCGAAGTGCTAACGTTACTTAAAGGCTCCGTGGAGACATGGAACCAGGAGCTGGCGCGAGAGGCGGCCAACGAGGCCCTGAGGTTGAACATCGACCCACTCGAGGCCATCGAAAAGGGCCTGGGCCTGGGAATGGTGAGCATCAGCAAGCGGTTCAACGAGGGAAAGATCTTCCTGCCGCAGGTGCTGGCCGCCTCCAAGGCCATGGAGGAGGGGATGAAGGTCTTCGAGCCCTACCTGTCGGGAGATGGTATCCCCACCAAGGGCGTGGTTGTCATGGGGACGGTGCAGGGGGACATACACGAGATAGGGAAGCACGTGGTATGCGCCTTCCTCCGCGGCTCAGGATATACGGTCATCGATCTGGGGAAGGACGTCCCCCCGGAAGATTTCGTCCAGACCGCCAAGGAAAAGGGCGCCATCGTCATCGGCGCGTCGGCCCTCATGACCACCACGTTGGGTGCCAGAAGAGGATCGTCGAGCGCCTGAAGGCGGAGAGGATGTTCGACGTTAAAACTATATTCGGGGGCGCGTGTTGCACCCCGAAATGGGTGGAAAGCTTTGGCGGCGATGCTCACTGCGCGTGCGGCGCAGAGGTGGTAGCCACCATAGAGCGGCTCCTCCGTTGAACACTGGAGGCTAAGCTTGGCACCGATCGAGAAAGCGCTTACCGTCTACGATACTTATCTTCGCTCCGAGAAGGGGCCCAATATGACCGAGAACGTCTGGGACAACAAGGTGGTCCCCGACGCGGCGCTGAGGATCAAGGAGAAGCACGAGATCGTCTTCGGCGAGGACCTCATCCCCACCGACCGGGACCTGATCGACCGGCTGTTCCGGGCCGGGGTGGACATGCTGGTGTCGACCGGCATTTTCAACGTGGACTCGGGAAAGGTCATCAACGTCACCGAGGACGAGGTGATGGCGGCCATCCGCAATGCGCCCAAGCGAATCCAGCTGGGCGCCAACAAGGACATGGTCCTGCTGGAGCCCCGCAAGGGCAACTCCCGGAGAAAACCGATCATTCAGGGAGGACCGACGGGCGCCACCGTCTCCGAGGATATCTTCGTGCCCATGTTCCAGAGCTATGCGCAGGAGCCGGTGGTGGATACCATCGTGAACGGCGTCATGGCCACCATCGACGGGATACCGTCGGCGACCAACACTCCCTTCGAGATCAAGGCCACCCTGGCCGAGATACGGGCCGTCCGCGAGGCTTGCAGCCGGGCGGGCAGGCCCGACATCGCCATATAGGGACCTGAGACCCCGCTGTCCGCGGCGGGCCGTCTCGCTAGCGACTCCAAGGGCGGGCTGCGCCCGTGCGACAGCCATGAGGTGTCCCAGCTCAACGAGCTCAAGATCGACAACGCGTCCCTCAGCATGATCGCCGGGTGGCTCCACAACGGCAACGTCATCATGGTGGAGCAGATGCCCATCTTCGGCGGCTACATCGGGGGGATCGAGGAGACGGCCATATGCGACGTCGCCACCACGTTGGCCTCGTTCACCCTGCTCAATGCCAGCTATCATCTGGACGGGCCGATCCACATCCGGTGGGGGACCACCACCTCCCGCGAGACCCTGCAGATAGCCGGGCACGTGGCGGCGGCCATCGATCACAACACCGACCTCCTGATCGCCAACCAATACTATCCCATCTCGGGGCCGTGCACCGAGATGTGCCTGACCGAGATCGCCACCCAGGCCATCCTGGACACCGCCAGCGGAAGGGAGCTCATGTCAGGCTGCGCATCGGCCAAGGGCGTGCTGGAGGACCACACCTCGGGCATGGAGGCCCGCATGCTGGGCGAGGTCGCCCAGGCCGCCGCCGGCATGGACCTGGGAGAGGTGAACGACATCCTGCAGAGGCTGCTGAGACGCTATGAGCGCAGGTTCCTGACCGCTCCGGCCGGAAGGACGTTCCAGGAGTGCTACAACGTCCGGAGGGTGACCCCCACCAAGGAATATCTCAAGATCTACGAGACGGTGGTGGATATGCTGCGCAAGCAGGGCCTGGACATGCCTTGAGTGTGCCGCCCTGCCCATCGGACCTCGACGACTGGACCCATCTATCGTTAATTCCCTGCCTAGGCCTCATGCGCATTCGACAAAGGATTTAAACGGTGTATAGCACTTAACCAGAATTATATGGCAGAGGGCGCAGAGGCATTCATCGTCGTCAACAACGTCAGTAAGAAGTTTGGCGGTTCCTACGTTCTCAGGGATATCAGCGCTACCATTCACACGGGCGAGATCCTCGGACTCATCGGGAGGAGCGGCGCCGGTAAGTCGGTGCTCATCAACATGCTGCGAGGCACGGAGGAATACCGACCTGACGCCGGCTCGGTCATCTATCGGTTCAACTCCTGCGACGCCTGCGGCTGGTTGGACCTTCCCTTCCCGGGCAGGGAGTGCGGCAAGTGCGGGGCCGCCATGGAGATCAAGGAGGTCGACTTCTGGGCCCTCGACGCGGACGACCCCATGCGCTCGGCCATTCGACGTCACATAGCGATCATGCTCCAGAGGACGTTCGCCCTGTTCGGCGACATGTCGGTGCTGGAGAACATCTTCGAGGCACTGGGCCCCGACATGGGAGACAAGCTCAAGGTGGAGCGCGCGCTGGAGCTGCTCAAGAAGGTCCGGTTGGAGCACCGTGTGATGCACATCGCCCGGGACCTGTCGGGAGGGGAGAAGCAGAGATGCGTTCTGGCCCGCCAGCTGGCCCGCGACCCCCTGCTGTTCCTGGCCGACGAACCGACCGGGACGTTGGACCCCCAGACCGCCGACATGGTGCACGACACCCTGGTGAGGGCGGTCAAGGAGAGCGGCATGGCCATGGTGGTCACCTCCCACTGGCCCAAGGCCATCAACACCATGGCGGACCGTGCCATCTGGCTGGAGTCGGGGGAGATGATGAAGATCGGCGACCCCGAGGACGTCACCAGCGAGTTCATGGTGGGCTTCGAGCCCAATCTCGATGAGAAGGTCGACGTCGGTCAGCCCCTGGTCAAGATCGAGGATGCCAAGAGGTACTTCTATTCGTACGCCAGAGGCGTCGTGAAGGCGGTCGACGGCGTCACCTTCGATGTCAAGGAGAAGGAGATCATCGGCCTGGTGGGGCTGAGCGGGGCGGGCAAGACCACGCTGTCCCGCCTGATCGCCGGCCTCAACGTCGTCTCCGATGGCAAGGTCAGCGTCCGGGTGGGGGACGACTGGGTCGACATGTCGGTACCCGGGCCGGAAGGCAGGGGACGGGCCACCCAGTACATTGGCATATTGCATCAGGAGTTCACGCTCTATCCGTTCGATACCGTCCTGCGGAACCTCACGGTCTGCATCGGCATCAACCTGCCGGCCGAGCTGGCCAAGATGAAGGCCATACAGACCCTGATGGCGGTGGGCTTCACCCGCCAGCAGGTAGACCGCCTGCTGTACGCCTATCCTGACACGCTGTCGGTGGGCGAGAAGCAGAGGATCGCCTTGGCCCAGGTGCTCATCCGCGAACCGCGGCTGGTCATACTCGACGAGCCGACCGGCACCATGGACCCCATCACCAAGCTGTCGGTAGCAAAGTCGGTGCTGAGCGCCCGAAAGGAGCTGGGAGAAACGTTCATCATCGTCTCGCACGACATGGACTTCGTCATGAACTGCTGCGACCGCGCCGTCTTCATGAAGGACGGCAAGGTGGTATCCCTCGGCAAGCCGGACGAGATAGTCGCCCATCTGACCGAGGGCGAGGCCCGCATCATGCTCGAGGGCGGTGCCGAGGAATGAAGGCCAAGATCGGCCGCCACATGAGCTTCGTCGAGTGCCGCGAGTCCCGTGGGCTCGGGGTCGGCGGAGGGCTGGCGCAGCGGGCCACCATCTCGGAGAGCGGAAGGGACGTGGTGGCGGTGGCCATGGGCCCTGGCAAGCGACACATCACCAAGCCGGTGTGCGAGATCACCTACGCGCTGCGGGAGGAGGGGATCGATACCAGCGTCATCGTGGTCACGGCAGGCTCCGGCGTCCCGGCCGACGCCCCGGACATGAGCACCAGCTCCATCTTCGGGCTGGACCAGATCGAGGTCGACAGGATCCAGCAGTTCAAGCTCGCCCTGATCCACCTGGGGAACGTCAGGAACCATATCATCTACAAGGCCCGCCTCATCCTGAGGAACGTCGACATACCGGCCGTGGTGGTGTGCCAGGCCCCGGTGGACTTCGAGGACTTCGCCCGGATAGGCGTCAAGACCCGCATGGTCCGCCCCCGGAAGGAGGACATCGGCACCAAGGGCGAGATCGTGGACATCGTCACCGGCGTGGTCCGCGGGGCCACCAGCCCCCAGCACAAGCTGGACGAGATCGTCTCCAAGGTGCGCAGGAACCTCTGATCACCGCAGGAGGTCGAACCCCACCAGGTGGGTCCAGCGCTGCGGCCCGTCGAATCCCATGAGCGAGCGCACCATGTCGTCGGACATGGTGGACACGCTGCCCGAGGTCAGCCTGGTTATGCCCTCTATGTTCTCCAGGTAGGGGAAGTCGACCTCGTCGATGAGGAAGTAGGGTTCGCCCTGGACCGTGACATCGGAATGGAGCACGAAATCGTCGGAGAGGAAGTTGGCGTTGGGATGCTCCTTGACGAACCTCTCCTTGAGATGGGGAGGGACATACTCCCCGATCACCTGTCCGGAGGTGTCCATCATGTACAGCAGCCCCTCGTTGTGAACGATGAGATGGGCATTGCCGACCACTATGAGGCTTACCTCCCGGGAGAGGGCCGCCCACACCCCGCCGTTGCGGAACGGCATCAGGCCGCCGCAGGCGCCGTTCTGCTCTGCCAGCAGTTCCAGGCGGGTGATCTCCTCCTTCAGCTCCGGATCCAGGAACCTCATCCCTTCCACTCCGGGAATCTTTAGCACTGCCCTCTCGACCTCGGCCAAGACCGCCTCGCGTTCCGCTGCCACGGTCGATACATCGCTCAGATGGCATATGTTCTTTTCCTAGCCGGCCACGCCAGTGCGGGGAAAGGCTATTAATTCCTCCGCCCCATCACTGGACGACTAGATGTGGATCCGACTGAATGGTAGGGATGTCGAGGTGGCGGAGGGCACCACCCTCGGCGACGCGATCAAGGGCGAACCGTACTTGGAAGGCACCCAAATAGCATTGACGCGGCCGGCGAGCTCCATACAGAAGGGGACGTCGGAGTTCGAGGTCTCCACCCCCCGCGGCTCGTTCGTCATCCGCATCGACGGCTCGGAGCATGCCAGGAGGTTCCGCGAGCTGGCGCCCCAGCTGGCCGGGACCACCCTTCGTTGGAAATCGTCCAAGGTGATGGCCTACGGCTCCTTCCCCACCGACCTGGAGGTCTCCCGGGACCGGCACGAATACTCGAGGTACGACTGCTTCTTCACCCTGGGCGGCTTCGATAACAATTCCACGTACATCATGATCTCGCGCCTCGACCAGAGCGGCGCGTACGGGGTGGCCGGTAACGGAGGGAAGTTCGGCAAGGTCACGCGCGGACGGTTCCTTCTCGACCGCCTGCGCGAGGGCGACCCCATCCTGGACATCCGCCCCGTGGTCCTGGAGCTATCGGAGACCGACGCCTTCCTCACCACCGACCTATCGACCGTGCTGGAGGACGGCATGGCGGTCGACACCCATGTATCGGTCGACCTGGACCGGTCGTCCCCCATAGGATGCGAGCAGTTCCTGGTGGTGGTCGGCGACGGACGCCTGAGGATCACCGACCGCACCGAGACCTACTCGGCCAACTCGCAGAGGATGGACGTGACCCTGGTGCCCGAGAACGCCACCGTGCGCGAGGTCGGCGACGTCACCGTAAGGAACTCCGGCACCGGCACCGGCCGCATCTATTTCTACCGGGAGAGGCGGCAGCTGTCGCCCAACCACAGCCACGTGGGCAAGGTGACCAACGGGCTGGGGATCGTGCGCATGGCCCATCAGGGCTCCGAGGTCACGGTGGTCCCCAACCCCTCCCGCATCATGTCCATCGGCATGACCCAGGCCGAGGCGGGCGAGTTCCTGGCGGCCGCCGGGATGGTGCAGAAGAGGACCGGACTGAAGGACGACGATGCCATCGTGGCCGAGCAGGAGCCGGAGCTCACAATGGAGATGAGGCCGGGGAGCGAGGTCGAGACCTTGGGCATCCGTCGCGACCAGGTGGTGCTGTGGGAGGCCGATGACGAAGGCTCCCCGGTGACGTCGCACTACGTCCGCAAGATGACCGGTCTGGACCACAAGCCCATAGGCACGATGAAGGTCCACTTCACCTTCGAGGGCATGCCCATGATCACCTTCGTCGGCAACCCATCGGAGGCGGCGGTCCTCCTGCCCGAGAAGAGCTTCTCGGAGGAAGGCTCCTTCCGCGGCCAGCTGGCGGTCACCAACATGTCCCGGCCCAACCGCGGCTCGATCGGCATCCGGCTGGAGGACAGCGAGGAGTTCGGGCCCACCGGGGAGGAGGCCTACGGCACCAACGTGGCCGGGAGGATCGTCTCCGACCTCGAGCTCATGATGAAGGACATCAAGGACGGGGACATCATCTACATCAAGGAGTCCCGGAGGCCAGGGGCGGCCCCCGGACCGGTCGCTCACGAGGCGCAAGGGCCCGTCGAGGCTCCCGCGGCCGAGGGCGAGGAGGCCGAACCGCCAAGGAAGAAGGGGGGAAGACCACGAGCGAAGAGATCGAAACAAGAATGATCATGATAGCCCCGACCTCGGAGCTCACGCCCGACCAGCTGGCGCGCTTCATCCATGGGCTGGGCTATGAGATAACGATCAAGGAGACGTGCTACGGGGCCAACATCGAGGGGGACAAGGAACTGATAGGGAAGATCGTCCCCGAGGTGAGGAAGCTCGATCCCAACCGGATATTCATCAAGGTGAGGGCCTACCCCATCGGCGATGAGAGGCGGTGCAGGGCCCACCATGGCTCCCGCCCCGGTTTCAATCAGATGGAGAAGGAGTGGAAGGACCTCCCGTTCATCGAGGCCGGCCTGTGCGCCGCCGAGGGCGGTGAGGAGTGCCCGGAAAAGCCTCCGCGAAGGAAGCTCTCCGTGGAGAAGCTGATGCAGATAGCCGAGGAGGACAACAGATGAAGATCTTTATCATGCCGCCCAACAGCCTCATCCTCTACGATCTCGTGGAGAGGTTCGGGCACCAGCCGCTGAGCATCATGGCGGAGCTGCGAGACCGTGTCACCGAACGCGAGATGGAGTCCCCGCCGCTGAACGTCACCCTCAAGGACGTCACCAAGGGGCTGAAGTACGCCGGCATTGAGGTGCCTTCCGGCGTCAGGGGCCGAATGGCGGTGTGGGGGCCGCTGGTGGACGAGGCCGAGGCGGCCATCATCATGCACAACACGCCGTTCACCTTCGGATGCGTTGGCTGCCACCGCACCAACCTCCTGCTGATGCACCGCATCCGCAAGAAGAAGATCCCCACCTTGGAGGTCGAGTACCCCGAGGACGAGGAGGAGGGGAAGATCATGGTCACCAAGATCAAGGCCTTCCTGGAGGGCTTGAAATGAGCAACATCAAGATCGCCCAGATATCCTGTGGCACGGAGTACAGCGGCATACAGTCGGAGATAGAGAACGCCGCCGGCACCGTGGGCGGCAAGATGGTCTATCCTGACGTGAGCTACGACGACATCACCCGCGCGGTGGACGAGTTCGGGTTCGATCCCGTATCGCCGCAGCTGAAGCTCATGATCGCCCGGGCCAAGGCCCTGGCGGATGGCCATTACGATGCCGATGCGGTCTTCATCGCCACCTGCTTCCGGTGCGCCGAGGGCGCCCTGGTGAGGAACGAGGTGCGAAGGTACCTCCAGGAGCATACGCGGCTGCCCGTCGTCACGTACTCCTTCACGGAGCGGCTGAAGGCCGCCCAGCTCCTCACCAGGATGGAGGCCCTGGTAACCATCGTCGCCAAGAAGGAGCTCCTGGCCAGGGAGCGGCAGGTCGGGATCACCGCCGGCATCGACTCCGGCTCCTCGACCACCAAGGCCATGATCCTGCAGGACAACAAGATCATAGGCAAGGCCTGGACGCCCACTGGCGAGGTCATGGCCTCGGCCCAGGAGGTGCTGGACCAGGCGTTGGCCGAGGCCGGCATCAAGTTCAACAATCTGGAGGGCATCGGCGTCACCGGCTACGGCCGCTTCCTGATCGGAAGGAAGCTGGACGCCAACCTCATCCAGGAGGAGCTGACCACTAACTCCAAAGGAGCGGTGTGGTTGGCCGACCGCCAGCGGGGCGAGGCCACCATCATCGACATCGGAGGGATGGACAACAAGGCCATCACCGTGAGGGACGGGATCCCGGACAACTTCACCATGGGCGGCATCTGCGCCGGCGCATCGGGGAGGTTCCTGGAGATGGTCGCCAAGCGCCTACGGGTGGATATCACCGAGCTGGGAGCGCTGGCCGACAAGGGCGATTGGTCCAAGGTCAACATGAACTCCTATTGCTCGGTGTTCGGCATACAGGACCTGGTTACGTCGCTGGCGGCCGGCCATACCATCGAGGATGTGGCGGCCGCGGCCTGCCACTCGGTGGCCGAGCAGGTCTATGAGCAGCAGCTGCAAGAGATCGATGTCCGCCAGCCGATCATCCAGGTGGGCGGGACGTCGCTCATCAGCGGGCTGGTGAGGGCGGTCGGGGACATGGTGGGGAGCAAGCCCATCGTCCCCGAGAACTCGCAGTACATCGGCGCGGCCGGAGGCGCCCTGCTGTCCTCCGGCTTCCTAGAGGGGCAGTGATGAGCGAGCACGATGAGTCATTCGCATATCGCAACTTCGACACCATCTTAAGGCAGGTGATGGCGGAGCTGAACGTCACCCGCATGGTGACCGACTACCGCATCAAGGCCGACCCCGACGCCCCCTACTTCCTCATCTCGCTACGCCTGGGCAGGGCGCGCTCGTCCATCAAGGTGTCGGACATGGCCATCGTGGAGCCGGCCCAGGACGGGGGGAAGATCACCATCACCGACGAGAACTGGGCCCCCGCCCTCCTGACCCGCCTGTGGCAGGAGTACGGCCGGGACGCGGTGGAGCAGCTCACCCGCTTCGAGCTGATCGTGCACGGCGCCAACGCCGACGTCCTGGAGGACATGGAGCTGGACCCCGGCGAGGAGCTCCGGAGCAAGGTCCTGGACGCCGTATGGAGGATCTTCCCCGAAGGGTTCAAGGTCCGCCACAACCTGGTGGACGACCAGGTGATGACCATCCTCGGCACCGAGCACGACATGGAGGACGAGTGGGTCCGCATCGCCGAGGAGCTGCACGAGGAGATGCATCACGAGAGGAAGGAGGACGACTGATGTACGAGGTCCTGATGTTCGACGGCGGCGTGTACAAGATCAACGAGCTGTACGAGCTGATCGAGGACGTGGGAGGCTTCGTCATCCAGAAGACGCAGGTCCAGGTCCAGATCACCGTCACCCTGGCCATCCCGGAGGAGGAGAGGCCGGTCATCGAGGCCAAGACCGTGGAGCTGGGCGGCAAGCTGATCGACGTGCCGCTGGCCGGCACCGAGATCGCCGTGGTCGCCCCCACGCTGGGAAGGCACCACATGCCCCACCCCACCTGCGACATCGCGGAGCAGCTGCGCCGCGCCGGGGCCATCACCGTGGTGATGGGCCTCGCCCGAGGCAAAGGGCGCCGCACCGCGCAGATCAGCGCCGACGAGAAGGCCGTCATCGAGGAGTACGACGCCGCCATCTTCGTCCTGGGCAACTTCAAGGACTGCATCCTGGAGCACAAGGTGAAGCTGTTCGAGGACCTTGAGGTGCCGGTGGTGGTCGTGTGCGGTCCCGAGGTCGGCTCGCTGCCGTCCTGCGAGGGCCTGGTGTGCGGCGTGGGCCGCAAGGTGGAGAGGATGCGCCGGGAAGAGGAGATCCACAAGCTGGAGGAGGTCAGCGCCCAGGTCGAGAAGGTGGTCCGGCAGAAGAGGCAGGAGCTCGACGAGGACCCCCTGTTCGTGCACCCGGCCGAGATCAAGGACCGCATCGCCGAACTGGAGGCGGTCCAGCAGAGCCTGCGCCCGGCCCCCATCGTGCTGCACCTGGATGGCCTCCGGGTGAAGATACCGTACGATGAGTGGAAGGACCAGATCGCCGACGTGGAGGTCTACGGCCGCCGCCTGGGCGACATCGCCGAGATCACCGACTCGCGCCTCGGCGGAAGCACGCTGATCCGAATCAAGACCCGCGCCGAGGTCGAGTCTCGCTGATGCGCGGCGAGACCGGCGCCTACCTCCTACTGGTGCGATTGAACGAGGAGCGCGACATCGTCGTGGGATCACTGGGGCCAATACGCTTCGCCAGGGGGACGCATGTCTACGTGGGCTCGGCCATGAGCGGGCTGGAGAAGAGGGTGGCCAGGCATCTGAGGGACGAGAAGAGGATACGCTGGCACATCGATCGTTTGCTGGCATCGGCCGACGGCGTGGAGGCGCTCCTGGTGCCCTCGCCGGTGGACGTGGAATGCGAGCTCGCATCTCTCATATCCTCCATCCCGGGCGCCTCGCCCACCCGCGGCTTCGGCTGCTCCGACTGCCGCTGCCCCTCCCACCTCTACCACCTTCCCGAGGCCGCCGCGGATTGCCTGCGATCGCTGTTCCCTCATTCCTTGAAGGCCGAAAATGCACGTCAAGATGATGAGTACGTTCCTCGGCGGAAGTAGGCCAGATACGTATAAATAAGAGCCATTATCTATGATGATACCGCTCAGGGGCGGAATGTGGCTGGAGCGTCAGAACAGGCAACGAACCGTCAAAGGCGGTATCGAACCTGTATCTGCACCAACCGCTAGCCTAACCGGCAACGGAACGTCAAGTCTGTAACGACGAGGCTACCAGGCTTGAACGTTTCCAAACCTGTTAAGGTGTCCGTGCTAACGGCCCTTGCAGGCAAGGAACGGGGCCGCCGAAGAACCAAAGCGAGGTGATTGCGATTGGTTTCGGCGGTTTGCTCCTAGCTGCCCCGTGAACCCTGAGCGCCCTTTTCACTTCTTCACATTTGTTGAGACATTTGACACACTGGTCATGCGCCGATGGGGGCGTCGTGGTACCAAAAAAGAAGGAGTCTTTTAATATCTCAACGAAACTACCTGGTCAAGTTCGACATTCCAGTCTAGGAGATGCTGTTCATGGAAGCCGTTGCAGACACTTCTGAAAAATACCAGGGTTCTATCGTGAGCAAGTTGGAGGCGGCCATCGGGGCCGAGAACGTCAAGACCAGCAAGGGGGAGAGGTTGCTGTACAGCCATGACATGGCCCCCCTGCCCAAGGAGGCGCAGGTGGCGTTCAAGCTCATCCCTGACATCGTGGTCCGCCCCCGCTCCGTCGAGGACGTCTCCAAGGTGGTCAAGCTGGCGGCCGAGGAAGGCGTGCCCGTCACTCCCAGGGGAGCATCGACCTGGGGACTGGCCGGCGCCGTCACCGCCTATGGCGGCATTCTCATCGACATGGTCGGTGGGATGAGCAAGATCCTGGAGATCGATGAGAAGAACATGACCATCACCGCCCAGGCCGGGGCCTCGTGGAAGCAGGTGTACGACGCCGCGTGGGAGAAGGGATTCCTGCTCGGCTCCTACCCATCCAGCGCGCCCAGCGCCAGCCTGGCCGGGTGGATCTCCACCGGCGGCATCGGCATCGGCAACTACAAGTACGGCTCCGCCGGCGACAACATCCGCACCATGAAGGTCGTCATGCCCGACGGCTCCATCGTCGACACGGGCTTCAAGAACCTGTCCGACAACATGTCCGGCTACAACCTCACTCGCCTGATCACGGGCGCCGAGGGCACCCTGGGAGTGGTCTGCGAGGTCACCTTCAAGCTGTCCCCCCGGCCTGAGGTCCTGCGCCCCCTGGCCTACGAGTTCGAGAGCCTGGACAAGCTGAACGACCCCCTGATGGACATCACCCGCAGCAAGGTGATGCCCCTTCACATCGCGTGGTCCGACAACAACCACTTCGAGTTCCTGAAGAAGCTCGGCAAGGACGTGCACATCCACGGCTCCGCCCTCATCGTGGTCCTGGAGGGCGACAAGGACATCGTGGAGCTGGAGGAGAAGAAGATCGACGCGATCTGCGCCAAGCACGGCGGCAAGAAGCTGCCCGACGAGGTCGCGCAGCACGAGTGGGACGAGCGCTCCTACGAGTTCCGCGTGCGCGAGCTGGGGCTGGGCTCGGTGCCCATGGAGGTCCTCGTTCCGACCTACGCCTACGGCAAGATGGTCAACGACATGTACGACCTGCTGAAGTCCATGAAGATGGAGGGAGGCATCATCGGCATCATGGCCGACCGCAACACGGTCATGTTCATGCCCTACTACGTCTACGACCCCACCTCCCTGCCCAAGAGCATGACCTCGCTGTCCTTCAACTACAAGTGCGGCGACCTGGCCAAGGCCAACGGCGGACGCATGCTGGGCGGCTTCGGCCTGTTCTTCGGCTCCACCCTGAAGCCGGTCCGCGGCGCGGGCTACGACGTCATCGTGGCCATCAAGAACGCCCTCGACCCCAAGGAGATCATGAACCCCGGCAAGCTGCTGGGCATGAAGACCCGCTTCGGCCTGCCGGTCAACGCCGGCCTGCTGGGCTTCGGCATGGGGGCCATGGCCACGGTTAAGAAGCTCCTCCCCGGCGACAAGAACATCGACGAGAAGGCCCATGAGTACGCCATGGAGCGCCAGGAAGAGGAGAAGTACGAGCAACACAAGGTCGACACGGTCATAAAGAAGAAGTAAACCTCCTTCCCAAATCCTTTCCCCCCCTTCCTTTTTATCATTTCCGTGCTCATCATTATCAATCAATGGAGCAGATGGCATCGGGAGGATCGTCATGAAGGTCGTCATCGTCTTCGATACAGTACATGGCAGCACGGGAGAGGTGGCCGAGGCGATAGCCGAGGAGGTCCGCTCGGGGGGCGACGAGGCCGAGGTGGTGGACCTGCGCGCCTCGATGCCGCTCGACCTCTCGGGAGACCTAATGTTCGTGGGGTCCCCCACCCGCGCCGGCAGGATGACCAAGCGGACCGCGGAGTTCCTGAGGGACTTCGTGTCCGGACCGTGGAGGGGACGACGCATCGTGGCGTTCGACACGGTGGGGCCGCTCTCCAAGGACCCTGAGAAGAGGAGAGAGGCGCTGCGGCGGATAGGGAACACTACTAGAAGCGCCGCCGGGACGATCCAGGCGGCGGTGGAGAGCCGAGGGCTCACGCCCGCTCCGGAGCAGATGCATCTGCCCGTCACCGGACTATGGGGCCCCCTGGCCCCCGACGCGCGCGACATGGCGCGCGAGCTGGCCCGAAAGCATCTGGACGATGCCCGGCGGGAACTTCAGGAGAACGTCCAGCTGGCCTAGCCGCTCACACCGATCTTATCGCCGGCTCCCTGGCCCACCGCGAGGGGTCGGAATCGAACTTGGCCTTGCATCCCGCGGTGCAGAAGTAGTACGTCCTGCCTTCGAACTCGCTCTTGAACTGGGCCGCGGTCTCATCGACCTCGCAGCCGCACACCTGGTCCTGTGCCATCCCTTCACCTCCGTCTCATGTTCCGGTCCTTCCCGGGGGCATGTCGAACTGCGCATGGCTCTGGGAGCGGGAACGGTGCTCTCGCTCCCCCGCTCCGACCTACGGGCCGGTCGCCGGTCGACCTCCACGTCGCACGATGGGTCCATGTCCGTCAGTTCTCCTCCCTCTTTATCTCCGGGGTGTAGCGTTTCAGCAGGGCGGCGTTGGAGACCACCGATACCGAGCTCAGCGCCATGGCGCCGGCCGCCACGATGGGGTTCAGGAGGATGCCGAAGAACGGGAACAGCACGCCAGCCGCTATCGGTATGCCGGCCGTGTTGTATCCCAGCGCCCAGAACAGGTTCTGACGGATCTTGGTCATGGTCCTCCTCGACAGCTGTATGGCGGCCACCACGTCCAATAGGTCGGAGCGGATGAGGACGATGTCGCCCGTTTCCATGGCCACGTCCGTTCCGCTGCCGATCGCTATGCCGACGTCGGCCTGGGCAAGCGCCGGCGCGTCGTTGATGCCGTCGCCCACCATGGCCACGATGCGGCCCTCGCCCTGCAGCCTCGCCACCTCTTGCACCTTGTTCTCTGGTAGTACTTCCGCGATAAAGTTTTCTATTCCCGTCTGGGCGGCGATGACGGCCGCGGTGCGCCTGTTGTCGCCGGTCAGCATGATGACGTCGATGCCCATGCCCCGCAGCTCCTGGACCGCCCGCACCGAGGTCTCCTTGAGGACGTCGGCCACGCCGATCACCCCGGCCACGCGGCCATCGATGGACACGATCATGGCGGTCTTGCCCGCCTTCTCCAGGCTTTCCAGCGCCTCCTCGGCCTGGCCGATATCGATGCCGTCGGACTCCATCAGCGCCCGGTTGCCGATCAGCACTTCTCTCCCCTGAACGGCCGACCTGATGCCCTTGCCGGTCACCGCTCCGAACCTCTCGGCCTCCGGGACCGCTATTCCCTCGTGGGAGGCGCGCCGGACGATCGCCTCTCCCAGGGGATGCTCGGACCCCCGTTCGGCCGCCGCTGCCATGAGGAGCAGCTCCCCCTCGCTGGCTCCAAAGGTCACGATGTCGGTGACCTCCGGCTCACCCCGGGTGAGCGTCCCGGTCTTGTCGAACACCACGGTGGTGACCTTCCCGGCGGTCTCCAGCGCGCCCCCGTTCTTGACCAGGATGCCGTTCTCCGCCCCCTTCCCGGAACCGACCATGATGGCCGTGGGGGTGGCCAGGCCCAGCGCGCAGGGGCACGAGATGACCAGCACGGAGATGAAGATGATGAGGGAGAAGATGAAGCGGTCGCCGTCCACCCCCAGCGCGTCGAACAGATAGAGGTACCACACCGCAAAGGCGGCGACGGCGATGGCGATGACGGCCGGGACGAACCATGCCGAGACGCTGTCGGCATATCGCTGGATGGGCGCCTTGGAGGCCTGGGCATCCTCCACTAGGCGGATGATCTGCGAGAGCGCGGTGTCCTTGCCCACCTTCTCGGCGCGCACCTTGAGGGCGCCGTTCCGGTTGATGGAGCCACCGATGACCGTCGCGCCGGGCGCCTTGTCGACCGGCACGCTCTCGCCGGTGAGCATGCTCTCGTCCACCGCCGACTCGCCCTCCAGGACCATCCCGTCGGTGGCGATCTTCTCTCCCGGTCGGACGATGAACGTGTCGCCCACCGCCACGTCCTCCACTGGCACCTCGACCTCGACGCCGTCGCGGACCACCCGGGCGGTCCTGGCCTGCAGGTCGACCAGCTTGCGTATGGCCTCCGAGGTCCTGCCCTTGGCCTTGGCCTCCAGGTACTTGCCGAACAGGATGAGCGAGATGATCATCGCCGAGGTGTCGAAGTAGGTGTGATGGCTCAGGTGGAGCACGTCGGGAAGGAACGTCACCGCCACCGAGTAGATGTACGCCGCCGACGAGCCGATGGCAATCAGCGTGTCCATGTTGGCCCGTCGGTTGAGCAGCGCCCTGTAGGTGCCGACATAGAACTGGTAGCCGGCGATGAACTGCACCGGCGTGGCCATGACGAACAGCAGGAGGTTCTGCACCTGCTGCGATAGGCCCAGCGCGGTCCCCAGGCCCAGGAGGTCGAAGCCCAGCATGAGCAGCATGATGGGCACGCTGAGCGCCAGGGAGAAGACCAGAAGGGCCAGCTGCCGCTTCCTCTCCCGCTCCCGGGCGGCCATCTCGGTGTCGACCGTCTCGGACTCCAGGATGGAATATCCCGCGTCGATGATGGCGGCCTTGATGGCAGGCAGCGTGACCGAGTCGGGATTGTAACGGACGGTCACCCGCTCGGTGGCGAGGTTGACCGATGCTGAGTACACCCCGTCAAGGTCCATCAATGACGACTCTATGGCCTGGGCGCAGGTGGCACATGCCATGCCCCCGATCGACATGGTCACTTCGCTCACCGCTACCTGGTAGCCTGCTTCCTCCACCGCCTTGGCTATCCGCTCCGGGGTGACCTTCGACGGGTCGTACACCACCCTGGCTCGCTCGGTGGTCAGATTGACCGACACGTCCTCGATGCCAGGCAGTTCCCTGATGGCCTCCTCCACCGTACCGACGCACGAGGCGCACATCATGCCGATGATGCCGAAGGTAGAGGTCTTCATGCCCGGCGGAGGGGGGAGGGGGCACTCCTCGACGCATGGCTTGCCATCCATGGATTTTCATAACCTCGGTGATTATTCAAAACTATCTCTATTTCGACTTGACGATATCGAAGCATGTGGCGCTCTCCGCTTCCGGTCTGTAATCCGGAAGGTCCTTTTTCTTATTCTTGGAAAGAATTATAGGGACGGCGCTCGCAACCGACCTTCATGTCCCTCGACGGCAACGACATCCGCATCCTGCAGGTCCTGCAGAGCAATGGGCGGCTGTCCTTCCGGCAGATCGCGGAGAAGGTCAAGGTCAGCGTTCCCACCGTCAGCAGCAAGGTCAGCAACCTGGAGAGGATGGGCGCCATTAGAGGGTACCGGGCCAATCTGGACACCGAAAGGCTGGGAGAGATGAGCGCCGTGGTGACCATCAAGGCCAGGCCGTCCGATCTCTCGGCGGTGGCGCAGAGGCTGTTGGAGGACGACGTTGTCCGGCAGATGTTCTTCCTCAGCAGCGGTCGCCTCATGCTCATCTGCACCTTCACGAGCACCCATCTCATCAACGACTTCGCGGTCCGGTTGGGCGAGATACCGGAGATAGTGGAGTACGACATCGCCAACGTCATAGGCGTGGGAAAGGAGGAGGACCGCGCCTCGGTGGTCCCGGGGCTGCAAGTGGTCATGCCCTGCCAGCAATGCGGCCGGCAGATGAGGGACCATCCCCTCAAGGTCCGGGAAGGCACCGAGGAGATCTACCTGTGCTCCCCGGCCTGCATGAACGTGTACACGGGAGCCCCGTCGGGCAGGTGAGCGCGCTCGTCCAGGGCTCAACGGCCCTGCGGCACGAGGAAGCGGGGGACGTCTGCCACGCTGTCGGTGTACCGGCATCCGATCCGGCGCCAATCCTCCTGGCTGAACGAGCCGGTCAGGACCCCCAGGAAGGCCGCCCCCGCGCCGTGGGCGCATGAACTGTCGATCGAATGGTCCCCCACCATGAGGCACTCCTCCACCGGGACCTCCAGAAGACCGGCCATGCGGCGCAGGGCGAGGGGGTTGGGCTTCGCCTCCCTCTCGCCGTGATCGTCGCGGAACATCAGCTCGTCCATGATGCCATCCAGGCCAGCATAGGCCATGGCCGCGGTGGCGTACCGTCGGGAGCCGCGGGTCAGAAGGCCCACCCGCAGGCCCATCCGCCTCAGCTCCAGGGCCGTTTCCCGGGCCCCTTCCACCGGGAGGGTGAGGTGCACCCGCTCCATCTCCGCCCGCTCCATCATCCCGGAGACCAAGGCCTCCACCACCTCCCACTCCTGGGAGCGGCCGGACGAGACGAGGTAGGAGTGCACCCTGTCCACGTTCTCCGTCACCGTTATGGAGGGGTCCATCACGTCGGTCGGCACTCCCCTGATCTTCAGCTCATCGATGAGCTGGACCTTCATCAGGGAGAAGTCGACGGTGGAGTGTATCAGGGTGCCGTCGAGGTCCAGCACCACCGCCCCGATGGGTCGGCCGAAGTACATATGGCCCATGACCTGGGAAATGGCCAGCTCCTATTTATCAGCCGTCGTGAACGCCCTTTTTGATATGGCCAGTATCTCGGGGGGCGGCGTTCTTCAAATTAACATATTTAAACTTAACTGTAGCATGCTCAAAGACCTCTTTTATACGAACAAGGCGAAAACGGTGCAGAAATATATCGTAGAGAGTGTTGAGGAATATGAAGTTCAAATTGATAGCTATTGTCGGAATCGCGGCCGCGACCGTTGCGGCGCTCGGACTTGCAGTCGCCGGATTCGATCTCTCAGCCATCGCATATATCATCCCCGGTCTCGAGCCCCACATTATCCCGGGTCTTGAGCCTCATATCATCCCCGGTCTCGAGCCCCACATTATCCCGGGTCTTGAGCCTCATATCATCCCCGGTCTCGAGCCCCACTGAATGGATCTTCTCCTCTCCTCCGGGAGAGGCCCCTTCTGTTTTTTCTCAGATCATCAATTCATGCGTTTGCCATCATGTGCTCATGCGCTCCAGGGCCACCTGGACCTCCTTGCGGAGGTTCTCGGCCTCGCCGCCGGAGGATAGTCTCAGGGCCTCGGCGAGCAGCTCTCCCGCGCCCTCCCGGTCCCCGTTGCTGATGTATTCCTTGGAGATCTCGAACAGCCATCTTCCCAGCACCAGGGGCATGGACATGGGCCTTACGATGTCCAGGGCGGCGTTGAACTCTCCCTTGGCCCATTCCCAGTTCCTCTTGCGGCTATGGATGTACCCTCTCATGAGGTGGACGTCCGCCGCCAAGTGGGGATTGTTGAGCTTCCTGAACACCTCGGCCACCGGCTCCAGCATGCCTTCGGCCTGGCTGAGGTCGCCCATCTCGATGAGGGTGCTGGCCAGGTTGCGGGTGGCGTATCCCTTCAGGAACATGTTCCCGGACTTGCGCCCCATCTCCACCGCCCGCTCGTGGTACTTCGCAGCCTCGGCATGATCGCCCATGTCTCCCAGGGTGACGCCGATGCCGATGCATACCCTCGCGATCTCGTCCACATCGCCGGTGCGCTCCACTTCCTCTAGGGCCTCCTTCTTGGCCTTCAGGGCCTGGGGATGTTCCATCATTCCGGTGTAGATGCGCCCTATGCCGTACAGCGCCCTCCCTATGCTGGCATGGTCGCCGATGGAGCGCGCCAGGTCGTGTGAGCGCTGGTATTCCGCCAGCGCCTCATGCATGCGGCCGCGGTCCTGCATGATGCCGCCCAGGCCATAGTGCACGTTGACCAGGGTATGCTTGTCATCGATGGCGGTGGCCTGCTCCAGACTTCTATTGAAGCAGTCCTCGGCCCGTTCGAGGTTCGATCTCCGCAGATGGATCAGGCCGACGCGCCAGCCGATCTCGGCGAGGACCCTCTGGTCGGCGGCCGGATCGGCCAGGCGGTCCGCTTCCTCATAGCGCCCAATGGCCCGGTCCCATTCTCCTTGGACATCCAGCACCTCTCCCTCCAGCATGAGGAGCTCCAGCCTCTCGCCCTTGCCCATACCGGGGGCCGCGGCCTGCAGCTCGGACAAGAGGGGGGCGAAGGGGAGCCCGTACCCCTTGGCGATGATGTCCCTTCCATGGGAGGCGGCGATGCGGATCGCCATGTCGTGCTCTTGGGCCTTCAGCGCATGGTACAATGCCTCCACATGGCTGGGCGCCGAGCTGTTCTGCAGGTAGTAGCGGCACGCCGCGCTATGGTAGCTCACACGCTGCCTGGGCGTCAGCCGCGAATAGAAGAAGTCGCGCAGCAGGTCGTGCATCCCCACCATGCGGCCCACCGACTCGTGCATGAGGGACTTGCTGAGGAGCGAGTCCATGGTGTCGTAGTCCACCAGGTAGTCGTTGTAGCTCAGCTCCTTGGACGTGCCGTCCAGCTGCTTGGATATCTCCTCCTCCATGGTGAAGAAGGCCTCTATGAGGACCGGATAGCGGAAGATGGAGGCGACCTCCAGGATGCGCCTCTCGGTGAAGTCCAGCTTGCTCAGGACCTCCTGCTCGATGAACATCCTGACGTTCTTCCCCAGCGCGCTCCGGGGATTGTCGACCAGTTCCAGGAACAGGGGATGCCCCTTGGTGGCCAGGTAGATGTCCATGAGCCCTTTCTCGGAGATGTCCCGGCTGCGAAGGAGCCTGAAGCTGCTCTCCTTGTCAAGGCCGTCCAACATCAGCTCGACGACGGACCCCTTGAACACCGCGGTCCGGCTGTAGAACGAGGGGATCTCCCGGCTGGTGCATATCACATACACCTGGGGAAGGTTCTCGAGCACCGCCACGATGGCGCTGAGGAACGCGTCCACCGAGGGGTCGGCCTTCTGCACGTCGTCCAGGACGATGACCGCCGAGAGGTCCTTGAGCTCGGTCTCCAGCAGCACGGTGACCTCCCCTACCTGGGGGACGTCGTTCCTGGACAGGTAGCTTTCCAAGCCCTTGCGCCCAAGTTGAGAGAGGAACTCGGCCAGGGGCGCGAGCAGCAGCTTGAGGGTGACCCACTCGTGCACCCGGTACCAGAACAGGTTGCGTTCATCCCTGATGTCCTGGACGAACTTGGCGATGAGAGTGGTCTTTCCCATGCCCGGTATGCCTACCACGACCATGACCTTCGCGGTCTTGGAATTGATGAACTGGGAAAGCAGCTTCATCTCCTCGGAGCGGCCGTAGAAGTTGCGCACCGCGGGCTTGCGGTCGGTGTAGTTGACGTAGCGTCTCTCCGCCTTTATCCTGCTCTCGTGGAAGGAAGCGCAGTCGAACTTCCCATGCTCCACGCCCATGACCATCTCCAGGAAGGTGTACCGCCCGGGAAGGTATACGCCCAGCTTGCCCACGATGTCCTTGTGCACCTTGCCGTCGAAGTCGGTCACCTTGATGGGGATGGACTCGATCTCCGCCTTGAGGTCCAGCGCGGCCTGGAACCCGACGGGTGTGAGGAAGTACACCTTCTTGACGGTGGGAAATCCCTTGACGTGCTTGGTATGGATCTCCACCAGCCGTCCTTGGCCAGGGCGTTGACCGTCTTGGATATGTTGTTGCGTCCCACGTCCACCGCCTCGGCGATCCCCTCCTGGGTGGCGGCAGCGGGCGCATCGGCGTCATAAATGAACCTATGGTAGCTGAGGATGTGAAGTATGACCTTCTCACGCACGGTCAGCAGGGTTTTCTTTCCAGCTCGGACTGACACCTACCGATGCACCTAGGCCAGGGTATGGCGTTCAGAAACAAAAGGAGCATGCTCAAAACTGTATTAAATACTCACAATCCAAAGTGGGCTAGGAAGTTGCTGAGGTCATATTATGAACAGTAACGTCAAGAACGACACCCGCATAACCCTGCTGATCGAAGGATATCCCCGCACCGGCTACCAGACCTACGCCCGGTTGATCGGCGGCTCCTCCGGCGGTCTGTGCATCGGCCGCCTTCATCCCGAGTACGTGGCCCAGAAGTACGGCCTGCAAAGGGCGAAACGCTACTGGCTCAGCAGCCAGAAGGAGGCCGGGACCATCTCGCCCAAGGCCCTTGGCACCCTGGTAAAGCTCCTCCGCTCCGAGCTCAAGGGACGCTCCGGAGGGAAGGTGATGCTGGACGGTCTCGAGTATCTGCTGCTGTTCCACGACATCGGCAAGGTCATGGGGTCTCTGGAGGAGATCGATGGTCTGCTGAAGCAGGCCGACGTGACCATGCTGGTGCTCATCGACCCCCATACCCTGGAACCAAAGGACATGGAGCGCCTGTGGGAAGCATACCCACAGCTCACATCAGAGGAGCTGCTGGACCACGAGGGCGCCGCCCAGGGTCTTAGCATGAGCACCATGATCGGGCAGGAATGCGCCAACCCATAAGCGCTACCGGCCACGGTCATTCGATTATCTCTGCCCACCGTCTGAGATAGGCCAGGGTCCTTGGGTCCAGGGTCATCGGGTCGATGGAGATGATCAGGACCGCCTGGGAGGACATGATGACGTCGTTGACCCTCTCAACGGTCGCCAGGACCTTCTTGACATCATTGTACTGAAGAATGTATTCGACCCCTTCGAGCATTACGGTGCCGTCCGGGTTCTCCGACAGGAATGCGCTTATCCTCTGGAAGAGCCTGTTGAGCTGGTCCGGGGGAACGTTCCCGGCACCGGCCCGCTCGCTGAGCCATATGGACTCGTCGGCGTCCAATCCCGTCCTTTCGGCCACCAGGCTCGGATGCAGTCTGGTAGCGGTCAGCACACGGCTCCCCATCTCACCGAGCTGGCGTGCCAAATGGCCCGTGCGCTCCATGCGCTTCTCGTAGACAAGATAGGTCCGGCCGCGGTCCATCATGACGCTCTGGTGGCCTATGTTCATGCTGAACGAGATCAGCTTTCTTGTCGGCTCCCCATAGAACGCATCGACGGACAGAGTGCACTCACCTTTTTGGACCTAAATATTATAAGGTGAATGACTTGAGAATATATGAAGTTAGGCATAAAACTGGGTCCTTCACGGTGTGAAATGCTGGACACCGTTCTGCGAGAAAAGAAATCGAGAAGAGGTTTAGAAGCGGTTTCGTAGAACGGCCTATAGATTGCCGTGCAGGTACCGGTCATAGCCGACCATGTCGAGCAGGCCATGGCCCGACAGGTTGAACACGATGACCTTCTCCTCGTTGTTCTTCTTGGCCTCCAGGGCCAGGTCCATGGCGCCCTTGATCGCGTGGCAGCTCTCCGGCGCGGGGATGATGCCCTCGGCCCTGGCGAAGGCGACCCCCGCGGCGAACGTGTCGCTCTGATCGTACGCGTACGTCTTCATGTATCCCAGCTCGGCGACCTTGGAGACCGAGGGGGCCATGCCGTGGTAGCGTAGCCCTCCCGCGTGTATGGCCGAGGGCACGAACTCACAGCCCATGGTGTACATCTTGAGCTTGGGGGTCATCCCTCCGGTGTCGCCATAGTCGTATCGGAGCTCTCCTTTGGTCAGCGAAGGTACGGAGGTCGGCTCGGTCGCGATGAACTCGGTCTCCACCTTCCCCCGGATCTTCTGCCCCATCAGGGGGAAGCAGAACCCGGCGAAGTTGCTGCCCCCGCCGACGCAGGCCACCATGTAGTCGGGAACGGTGTCGATCTGCTCCAGCTGCATCATGACCTCCTGTCCGATGACGGTCTGGTGCAGCATGACGTGGTTGAGGACGCTGCCCAGCGAGTACTTGGTGTTCTCCTGGTGAAGGCACATCTCCACGGCCTCGCTGATGGCGATGCCGAGCGTTCCGGGGTGGTCCGGCGTCTTTTCCTTGACGGAGCGTCCGTACTCGGTGACGTCACTGGGCGAGGGGTGCACGGTCGCACCGTAGGTCTCCATGACCAGTCTCCTGAAGGGCTTCTGGTCGTAGGAGGAGCGCACCATGAACACCTTGCAGCCGAGGTCGAAATGGGCGCACGCCAGGGCCAGGGCGGTTCCCCACTGGCCGGCCCCTGTCTCGGTGGTGAGGTTCTCCACCCCTTCCTTCATGTTGAGGTACGCCTGGGGTATGGCCGAGTTGGGCTTGTGCGAGCCCGCCGGGGAGAGGTCCTCCCGCTTGAAGTAGATCCTGGCAGGGGTCTTGAGGTACTTCTCCAGCCTCCGCGCTCTTTGAAGGGGCGAGGGCCTCCCCAGCATCAGATAGGCGTCCCTCACCTCCTCCGGGATATCGATGTACCTGTCGACCGACATCTCCTGAGCGATGGCTCCCTTGGGGAAGATGGCCTCCAGGTCCTCCGGCCTCATCGGCTGGTTGGTGGCCGGGTCGAGCGGCGGAGAGAGGGGCTCGGGAAGGTCGGCTGCGATATTGTACCACTTGGTCGGAATGTCATCCGGCCTGAGAATGATCCTATCATCCTTGGAGATCGACATGAGTATGGGGAAGTCAAGGACCGTATATAACACTTTTGCGTATTGATGTATTTATATGTACATTCATGTCATCAATCTGACGCTTTCGTCCGGGTGGAGACGATCGCGGATGGGAAAAATGGAAACCTCTTCGACCCTCCGCTGGCCTCGATCTCATGGGGCCAGGGATGACCATCCCGATGCCAATCTGCGTCCTTGCAGCAGCTCTTCGAGACCGCCGGGGGGTGAAGATACCGTCCTCCGTTATGATGCGTGTGAACCTCTCTAGGGGAGTGCTCTCGAACACTTGGGACCTTTCCGAGGGGCCGTCCGACGCGGTGCTCTCCGCCACGACCATGTCGGTCAGAGCCACCGGGGAGAACTTGCTCTGCCCGCACGCCCCGTACGCTGGCCGGTCATGGCAGCGGGCGGCCTCCACCAGGGCCCTGGTGCCCACCTTGTTCACTAGCCCCTGGGGCGTCAGGGAGTCCCCCCCGGTGAGGGCGCAGTCCGCCCTCGCCGCTCTGGCGAACACGTTGGAATCCGGTATGATCTCTGATTCTATGCCCATGTCCCACAGCCTATGGGCGAACTGCCGCCCCTCGCCGCCCGGAAACGATTCCGCGACCGTCACCCTGAGCGAACGGCGGGACGCGATCGAACCTAGTATGGCGCTCACCGTGCTGGAGTAGGACGTGGTGATGATCCAGTCGGCGTCGATCGCCTCCGCGGCCGTTCGGGCCATCTCCGTCACCGAGCGCCTCTCCCGCTCCATCAGGTCCTCGACCGCTCGACGGATCCCCCTAACGCCTTCCGGCCCCGCCTCGGCCTCGAGCATGATGACGTTGGCCAGATTGAAGAGCGTGGCAATGCTCGGCTTGCCCCTGTGCAGCTCGATGCCGAACGCCGTCCATTCCGAGGACGGCAAGGCGTAGACGTCCTCGGGAAGGGCGAGGATCGACCCGGCCGCTTTGGTAAGCATCTCCGACGCTCCCGAATGGGCGTCGCTGGCCACAGCGCTCGCGATTGCCTGCAGTCGAGGGTCCATGAGGGGCGAACGGCTAGTCGGGCCTTATTGATTGCCCTGCTCAAGCGTAGCTGGAGATGACCTCGTCGGAGATATCCTCCAGCTTGACCAACTTCTCCGGGTAGTGGTTGTGCGGGTCCAGGCTGATCAGGAGATTGCTGCCGTTGGAATTGACCCGCTCCTGGGTCCGGGCCAGTACATCAAGCACGGGCCTGAACCCGTTCCACATCTCCAGGACGTCGAGGCCGTTGAGGACCACGATGCCGTCGTGGTTCTCCTCCAGGAAGTCCATGATGTTCTTCTCAAAAATGTTCAAGTTCATCGGGGGAATGCACTCGGGGCTCGGTCGGGCGCTGAGCCACATGGTCGATAGCCGGGTCTCGTCGAAATCCAGCTGCGTACGCAGCAATCTTGGCGGGTTCTTCGAGATGTACAAGGTCTTACGTCCCTTGTCCAGCTCCTTCCTCAACACCTGATGGGTTCGCAGCGGCACTCTTTCCTCGAACAGATAGAACTTTCCTTGCGTCAGCTTCACTATTTCTCCTCCAATTCACCCTTGCATCCTGCAATCTCAAGTCCCTATTAACCTGTTTCCCGCCAAATATTCCTTTATTATGGAATTATACCGCAAAAGGAGCGATAATAGAATCTAGCTTTTAATACAATTGTAAATCTTCGGTCAGCTTTTCGTCGATTGCTCATCATCCGGGTGAGGTTGGACCGCTTGGCTGGCTGTAGAAAAATAAGCGCCGATATCTTTTATTGCGGAAAAAGCGAGGGGTCAGGTGAGGGTAGTAGGCCCCCTTCTGTTTCAGGCGGCATTCAACTAAGCACCCTACCCGTCGGTCCCGAGTGGTCACCCCGACTGTTTGGGCTTGCTCCGGTGGGGAGTCGCCGTTTCACCAAATCCCGGACCAACGTCATCGTCATCGAATCATCCTCGGTCCGGGCTGTGTCGTTTCTGCGCCCTTGCCCTGGCTCTCACCAGCCCACTTGCGTAGGCCACCTTCTCATGGAGGGGGGACCTTCCTCAGCTGGGCTTTCGCCCTACCGTCGGCCGCCCTCCCTCTCCTGACCAGCCTGTCCAAGAACACCGTCATATTTAACTATGAGGTTGGAAGGAAGGTCGAACGGCAGGATGACATCCCTCCATTGTACCAGGATTTTTCTAAATCGAAGCCTATAGCGTGAATGTCATGTCGACCGCTATTTGCCTAGGTGGTGGCGAGATCGGCCGTCTGGCGACCCAGGACCTACTGGACGACGGCTTTAGAGTACTGGTGGTGGACCCAAGGGAGGACTGTCTGGCAAGATCACTATGCCTATGTTCGACCGATAGCCCCGACAAGGTCCTGGACTATGGCCAGGATCAGGCGATATTCATCAAGGGCGACGGGATCGAGGTCCTGGTTGATGTGCTGCAGCGATGGACCCCGGACCGGGTGGTGCCCGCCATGCCCGGCCACCTCGCCGCCCACCTGGCCATGGCATGGTCGATCAGGACCTACCGTCCCCTCCATCCGTTCGGAGCCCCCCTCCTGAAGGTGGTCGACGCCCTCCCAAACGGGTCCGTACAGCTCCTCGACAGCGTCCAAGGGGTGCTGGTTGCCAGCCACATGCCGTCCGGCATGGTCTGTCGAGAGGGTTGCTCGCAACCCTCTATCTGTTCGGTGACAGGCAAGGAACTGACGTCCATGCATCAGCTGGTAGACGAGGCCCTGGCAGGGTCGGTGGACCGGCGATGCGTCATGACGACCTTCGGTTCCAGGGCGGGGGCGATCCGAGGAAGCGATGTGAGGATGATGCTCGATACCTTGGGAGAGATAAAGGAGGGCATGACCGTGGGCATAGCAACATCCTGCCGATGCCACGCCATCGTGAACATCTTCCGGTTCGGAGGCCCGTGAACGTCCCAACGCGGAGCTCGCCGGTCACACCGGGGAACGTCCACAGTCCCGTGGGGGAAGGAAAAGTTAATTAATGGCCCCCGTATTGTGCTGCCTAACGCAGGGGTAGCCAAGCTTGGCCAACGGCGCAAGGTTGAGGGCCTTGTCCTTAGTGGTCCGAGGGTTCAAATCCCTTCCCCTGCACCATCTGGCTCCTCACTAAACACCCCTTAATTATAAGGGGGCGGCTTATAAAATCACAAGCCGCTAAAAAGGGCCGTTCCGTCTTGTCCCGGAGGTATCTGGATATGGCAAGAGGGAAGAAAAAGGTAAGGAAAACGACACAAGATTTGTGTCTATGTACTGTAAACGAATGGGGACAGGATTTTCTCACGTGGCTGACGGTGGAGAAGGCGTTGGACGCCGACTATGCCCAAAATCTTTCGTACTATGCGAACGGCCTGCTGCTCCGCACCGATTGTGTGAAGCCTGCCCAATCGGATGTGCCCCGCCTTCAGACCTACATTATTCAGTCCGATTGGTCCAAGTCCTACAAGCGGCACGTCCTACGATCCCTTGAACTGTACTTGGAGTTCCTGGGCATACGTGACCCACATGGCAACCTGTATTCGTTCCGCAAGCCCCGTGGCTCCCGCAAGCTGCCGTCCTACCTGACGCAGGACGAGATGAGGAAGTTGGTCAGGGCCACCCGCAATCTCCGGGAAAGTGCCCTAATCACGCTGTACTGCACCACAGGGCTTAGACTTAGGGAAGCCCTGGGCCTCAACATACGGGACGTGGATTTTGAAGGCAAGGTGCTACACGTCAAACACGCCAAGTTCGACAAGGAGAGGGAAGTGCCTATGTCGGACGATCTGATTACCGTTCTCAAGCTGTACCTGGAGGCGTACCACAGGAATCCAAAGCCCACCGATCCCCTTTTCCTGTCACAGCGGGGCGGGAGGTGGAGCGCCAACGCCGCTGCCGACACCATAGCGAGGTGTGGCGAACGGGCAGGCATAGATCGCAAGGTCACGCCTCACATGCTGAGGCACAGCTTCGCCACCGCCATGGTGGGTAACGGGTGCGACATTTTCCACCTCTCGAAAATGATGGGGCATAACAAGATCAGCACCACGGAAATCTACTTGCACGTGAATAGTGAGGCGATGCGGGAGCAGTATGATTCCGCCGTGCCCAACCTTTTCTAAACCCCTTCCCTTCATTTTTATTAAAACAGGCCATTAGAACGCCGGGGGCGGTGACAGGTCGGAAGTGTGGGAATCAACCCGCCACGTTCCCCCCCAGCGATGGGATGCTAGTCCCGCACTATACAATACTCGTTCATGATTTAATACTATCTGTCAGCTACCCATATCATTACTCATCCTCATCATGGATCATACGCTCGTCAGATGGTCCGAAGGTCGATTGGATCAGACCGCTGCGTCCCGACCCTCTCAAAGTTCACTCAAGGCCTATGGGCGACATGTCCGGCTACATTTGCACCTGGGGAAGAGCCGCGCTGCTGTGCCTCCTTACCGCCCTGTTCGGGCGACCAATAGGTACGCTGTGCGCACGGGGAGAATGACCGCCCTCCGCAACAGACGATCATATCCCGGGACGCCCCTGGTGAGCGGGACCCTGACCTCTTCCTCTCTTTCTACGGCAGGCGGATGAACGAGCCATCCCGCTTCGTCCCTTGGTCTAGACAAAGAGCACGATTAGCACCATGAGGAGCAGCAGCTGGGCGAGCCACACGAGGCCGGTGACGGGCAGGAGGCGCCTCCCCGCACTGATGGTCTGCCGGAGGTCCATGGCCAGCCCCACCCCGGCCATGGCGATCGTCAGCACGGAGGCCGACACATTGATCAGGGCGGTCCTGACGAGCTCGCCCGTTTGGGGTTCCAGGACCAGGAGCAGGGAGACCACCACGGCTATCGCCACGAGGCCAGCAGGAAGCCCTGCGGCTTCACCGGCACGCCCTCCGCGGCCCCTGCCCGCTGGGAGAACAGGCGCGCCAGGCCGTAGGCGACCACCACCAGCAAGCCCACCCGAACCATCTTGTAAGCAAGAACAAGGCCCAGGATGTCGCCCCCGCCCAGGGTGCCGGTGTAGATGTCGGCGGCCGGGACGACGTTCCCGATCTCGTGAAGCGAGCCGCCGATCAGCACGGCCGATTGAGCATCGTCGAGGCCAGCGATCGAGGCAAGCCAGGGAACGAAGAACACGCCTATGAGGCCGAGCAGGCTGATCACGCCTATGACGGCGTGGAGATTATGGGGCTTGGCCTCGACGACCGGCGCCACGCTCAAGCAGGCCGAGACGCCGCATACCGCATTGCCGGTGCCGATCAGGGCGGAGGCGTCGTCATCCAGCTTCAGTTTTCTGCCAAGGCGTAGTGCCATAGCGATGACGACCACCATCGTGGCCACTATGATGATCATCCCAGTGGGGGACGCCCCCGACAGCACGTCGACGGTGACCCGCGCCCCCATGAGGGCGATGGCGATCCGGAGGAGGTACTTGCCCGAGTAAGCCGCCCCCGGAAAGAGCGTCCTGAGGGCGATGGGCAGCCCCAGTAGCAGCGCGAGAACGATGGGGCCCACCTTGGCCAATGCCGAGAATACAGGATCGGAGATGAACAGCTCGGCCGGCAGGACGCGAGGGCCGTTCTCGAACAGCGTTCCCCTGGTGACGACATACGAGGCGGCGGCCAGGAGGATGCATGCCGCCAGTCCCAAGGCCTCCTTCCTGCCGAGGGCGAAGTATCCCTTCAGGTCATCACGATAGGACATTACAACCTCCGGTCAGACCGACCACGCATCTCGTTCCTCCGACTCATGGGTCCGGACGCTCAGACCAGCAGCTCGGCCGAACGAAGCTCCTCGGTGATCTTCTCAACGGCCTCTTCCACATCGGACGGCTGTCTGGCCCCGGTGCACACCAGGCGGCCCGAGCCGAACAAGAGGATCACCACCTTGGGCTCGGTCATGCGATACACCAGGCCGGGGAACACCTCAGGCTCGTACTCCACCCTCTCCAGGCCCAGGGAGATCACGACCGAGGTCAGGTTGACCGGCTGGCCCAGGTCTGCCGAGGCGACGATGTTCTGTACCTCGAACACCGGCGCCTTAGCTATCTCCACACCCGCCTTACGTATGTTGGCCACGACCGTCTCGATGGTCTTCCTGACCTGGTCGTGGGTCTTGGCCCCGGTGCACACCAGCTTTCCGCTGCGGAACAGAAGCGTGGCGGTCTTTGGGTCCTTGAGCCTGTAAACCAGTCCCGGGAATACCTGGGGGTCGTACTCCGCCCCATTGAGGTGGAGCGCGAGGGTGTTGAGGTCAAGCTCAATGCCCAGGCTCGCGGATGCAACAACGTTCTGAATGGTATAGTTCGAGATGGTAACGCCCCTGATACGGTAAACATGGTCAAGTATATGTTCCATTGGATGAACGAGCGGCAAGAAACCGCCTTTTCCGTGAGATTGTACGCACGTATCCGTTCATATCATCGTTCAATGCCCTGCAGGCACCATCTTTGCTAGATGTCCCTTCATGGCGGCGAGCGGTCTCGGCTGGCTCGGCGACCCGCGCCGTTCTCGACCATCGGCCCGAGCGTCGACCGTTCGACGGCGAAGTAGATAGGTACAAATATGCCTAATATGCATACGGTGATAATGGTGACAACGGTGAGAATTACCCCTGCCAACCACGATCCCGAGCATGCATGGCTGAAGAACGACCGCGCCCCGATGATGCGCTCAAGCAAGCGTATCCTTGAGGTCCGCTCCCTCCTGGGGCGGCGCCACGAAGCCATCGGCACTGCCATGGGCCTTATGACGGGGATGTGCCTGGCCCTCGCCGGTGGCCTATGGGCCCTGGCCCTGGTGGGGTATCCTCCCTCCATACCCCTGTTCTGCTCCCTCCTGCTGACCCTGGTGGGCGTAGTCTTTATCATTAGAGTGGCCATCCATGAGGGAGCATCAGCAAGCCGGGGGAATGTCATTGACGGACGTCACGATTAGAGGCATCGACGGGGAGGTCTATTCGCAGTTCGCGGCGGAGGCCAAGAAGCGGGGCGTGCCGATCGGGGAGCTAACCACCGAGGCCATGCGCTCGTTCATGGAGGCCGCCGGAACGCCGGTGTACACCATAGGCGATCTGGACATGCTCACCGTCACCAAGAACGATCTGGAATCCGTCGAGGGGATGGTGGTGCTGAAGAACATCGACCTTCTGGAGTTCGCGGATGATGTGGACTGGCCCACCTTCAGCGCCCGCGTCAAGACGATATGCAACGTGGACCTTCTGCGCATACCCCGCGGGCTCTCCAAGTTCCAGATCCTGACCAGGGGGTCCAACATCGACCTCATCGACGCCAAGAGATGAAGGCTGCCATCGGCCGCCCGCGCTCACGGCAATATTAATCTCCTCCCGGCTCATACGTTCGGCCCATACGTCCCAGCACGTTCTGGGAGGGGCGAAGGCCGCTTCTCGATCCCTTCCCTCGTGCGGCAGGCGGACATTGAGGAGGTCCCATCATGAGCTACACCGGCAAGGCCATTCGTCTTGAGAGGATAATCGACCGTAGGACCGGCAGGACGGTCATCGTGCCCATGGACCACGGGATGAGCCTGGGCCCCATCAAGGGCCTGGTGGACATGAGCGACACGGTGGACCGCATAGCCGAGGGCGGGGCCAACGCCGTCCTGGGACACATAGGACTGCCGCTGTACGGTCACCGGCGCAAGGGGAAGGACATCGGCCTCATTCTCCATCTTTCCGCCTCCACCTCATTGGCGCCAGACCCAGACAGCAAGGTCCTCATCACGCCGGTGGAGGACGCCATACGCATGGGCGCCGATGCCGTATCGGTGCACATCAACATCGGCGCGGCCACCGAGAGCGAGATGTTGAGCAGCCTCGGGATGGTCTCCAGCAAGTGCCGGGAATGGGGAATGCCGTTGCTGGCCATGATGTACCCTCGGGGCGCCAAGGCCCTGCCGGAGAACGCCAAGGAGAACATCAAGATCGCTTCCCGGGCCGCCGCCGAGGCGGGCGTGGACATCGTCAAGACATCCTACACGGGCGACATCGATTCCTTCCGAGAGGTGACGAAGGGCTGCCCCGTGCCCGTGGTGGTGGCGGGGGGCCCCTGCATGTCCACCCCCCGGGAGCTGCTGGAGATGGTCAGCGAGTCGATCGAGGCCGGGGCGGCGGGCGTGGCCATGGGCCGGAACGTGTTCCAGGCAGAGGACGTGAGCGCCATGGTGAGGGCCATCTCCCTCATCGTGCACGAGCGCTACAGCGCCGACGAGGCGCTCAAGGAGCTTGACAGGCCCCATTGACGCCTGTCAGAGTCACTTACCGTCATCCCGGCGCATAGCACCCACCGTTCCTGCCATATGTCCGGTAAAAGACTGCGGTAACGCGATAATCGCGGGCAAACCTTATGACGGCGAGGCTTGCAAACGTGCCGCGGTAATCCCATGGCAAAGATAGAGTGTCCAATCTGTGACAGGGACGTGAGCTCCTCGGAGGCCATCGGGCTGGGGGACTCGTTCAAGCGGCATCTCATGGAAGTCCATCGCATGACCTCGCTGGCATGCATAGACATGAACGAAGGCATCGAACCGGCCAAGGAACTGTCCACCTACGAGGTCACGCGACATGTGACCGTCGAGCGGCCCGTGGGAACGGCGGAAGGCTACAGGGAGGGAACGTTCGAAAGAGGCGAGTCCACCACTGAACGGATGGAGAGGAAGGGGACGGAGGTGACCAGGGGCACCGCCGGCAAGGCCCGAGAGACCATTCGGGGGAAATCTGCCGAGGGGGAGCGCGAGTCCCGAATATGGCCGAAGGGATCGGCCAGGTCGGCCTCGAGAGTGGTGGACGAGCATGCTCGCCAGGACATCACGTCCGCTGGCGGCTACGAGGCGGAGACCAGGCGGGCCGGCGAGACCGCGGCCGGCAAGGTGGTCGGAGTGAGCCGTCCGAGGGAGGAGCTGGAGGACGTCAGACGGACCGGCCCCGAGTTCGCCATCAAGTGCCCGTTCTGCAACAGCATATTCCGCGCCGATGACGACGATGAGCTCGGGCGCGATCTCAAGGGCCACTGGGGCGACGATCATCAGATCCGTCCTACCATAAGGGCGGAGCTGGGCATGTCGAGGGCCCGCTAGGCCCAGGGACCGGAAGCCCGGTCCCCTTGAACCGGGCCAGGTGGCGGTGCATCGCCCTTTCCTTGCCGGCGGCCGCCTGCAGCGAGGTGACGTCCCTCGTTCCCGCGGTGACCAGGACCACCACCCT